>JAHEBW010000006.1 GCA_024642065.1 Polynucleobacter sp.
GCACGTAGCAAATATCTTCATCTTTATGAATGAGTGGTAATTCTTTTAAAAAAGAAACATGCTGATCAGAGAGTTGGTTGCGTGTCCACTGAATAGCCGCCCAAGCATGTGCATTCATTCTAGTGGAGTGATCTTTAAAGACTGCCTCGTCATGGTTGCCCATTAAAGCGACAGCTTTATTTTTATCAACTAATTCAGCAACTTTTTCAATGACAGCAACTGGATCGGCGTTGTAGCCAACCAAATCACCTAAAAATACAAATTCAGTAGCGCCATGCTCTTGAGCATGCTCAAGGCAGGCATCAAAAGCCTCTAGGTTGCTGTGTAAGTCAGCAAAAAGTGCAATTCTACGATCGGAAGACATCCTCTAATGATATGACAAGAAACCTCATTCTGACTGACAAAATACCCCTACTCAGATCAAGAAAAACTTAAAAAACCTCGAAAATATACAAATCATATAAAATCACGAGCAATGATTAAGTTGATTAAACGTAAATTTATCCACATAATTGCCATCTTGGCTGTCTTGACGGGTTCACTTGCGCCTTCAATTTCTCAGGCTATCTCAGTTGCTCAGGATGGCAAAGGTTTTGCTGTTGAAGTTTGTACAACGGCAGGCAGCAAAATGACCGTTATGGTTGGTGCTGATCAAAACCAAGAACAAGAAACCAAAAAGGCTAATGAGCATTGCCCATTTTGCATCATGCATGGTGCTTATGATCTGCCTGTTAATGGCACTTTGAGTTTTGCTAAGCCAGAAGCTCACCAGTTATACCCTCAGCTTTTCTATCAATCACCTAAGCCATTATTCGCTTGGGTATCGCTTCCTTCTAGAGCACCTCCAACACTCGCTTAATTTTTAGCTCAGCACTAGGTATCTAGTTGCTGGTATGAGCGCATTTGCGCGCTCCCAAAAGATTATTGCGAGTGAATCATGAAAAAAACAATAAGTTTTAAAGCTGGTGACCAGATTTATATATCGGGTCAGACTGGACCTGCTTATAAAGTTCTTAGTGGTACCGTTAGACTCAGTCAGACTACTAGAACTCATCAATCCATTTTTGCGAATATAGCTATATCAGGCGACTTGCTTGGCGCTGAAGTTTTATTGCGCAAACCATACGCCTTCGAAGCGCAAGCGTTAACTGATTGCGAGATCGCAGTTTGGCAGGAGCCAAGCATTCTATGGGCTGAAGCATTAGCAGAAGAGCTCATTAAATCTAGTTTGCGCCAATCAGAGGTGGTTTCTCTGCGATGTGGAACAGCCATGGGCCGCATTTTGAAATTTATTGATTTGCTTAGCTCATCTGACCAAAGTCAAAGCCAAGCTAATTTAACTTTGCCACCCCTAAAAGAAACGGCAGAAATCACTGACTTAACTATTGAAACAGTTTCGCGCTGTATCAATAGCTTAAGAAAGCAAGGCATTTTGATTCCGGTGCAGGGCACTAGAGGTAATTTGAGGAATCAATTTACTTTCTCGAGTCAATCATTGATGTCTTTAGCTGCTTAAGGTTTATTTAAGAGATGTCAGATTTAAAGAGCGCACTAATTTTCTGGGGAGCCTATTTTTTAATAGCCTTTCTCGGTTATGTCGTCATTGTTAAGAATCGTAATAAGAAGTAATTTTTTAATAAGGAAATGAAATGAAGTTAATTAAAGTAACCCCAATTGCTTTGGTTGCATCGATGTTGGTGTCCAATGCGTTTGCTACTGAAGCAGTATTGAATGATGTGGTTGTAACTGCCTCTCCAATGACGGCTCCTGTGACAGTTGAAATGGATCCTAAAGTTCCTCGTCAGCCATTGCCAGCACATGATGGTGCTGACTTTTTCAAATCAGTACCAGGGTTTAGCATCATGCGTAAGGCTGGTACTGATGGTGAATTAAGTTTCAGGGGGATGGGCGGTTCTCGTGTCAACATCCTAGTTGATGACCAAAATATTTTTGGGGGTTGTAGTGGCCGTATGGATGCGCCTACGGCGTATATCTTCCCGGAAATTTACGACAAGGTAACAGTTGTAAAGGGTCCTCAAACTGTTTTATATCCTGGGCAAGGCTCAGCAGCAACAATTCGCTTTGAGAAAGAGCCAAAAACTTATGACAAACCTGGATACGACGTTCATGCATCTGGTTTGATTGGTAGCTTTGGTCGTCATGATGAGGTTGTCGATGCTACAACTGGTGATAAAGGTTACTTTGTTAACTTTGCGGGATCTAATTCACATTCTCAAGATTACAAAGACGGTAATGGGAATAAGGTTCACTCTCAATATTCACGTTACAGCGCATCAACAACATTAGGTTTAACACCTGATGACAATAAACGCTTTGAGTTAACTGCCTTAAGAAGTAATGGCTACGCAGATTATGCAGATAGAACAGTTGATGGCAAAGAGTTCTTGAGGGAAAACATTACTTTTAGATCTCAAATTAAAAATGTTTCGAACTTAATTGAAAAAATTGACTTCCAAATCTCTGATAACTATGTAGATCACACGATGCAAAGAGATGGCACTATGAGTGGTGTTCCTATGACTGTTCGTCATAATACAAATGCGGCCAGAGTTGCATTTGATCTAAATCTGGCTGACACAATTAAAGCCACAGCTGGCGCTGATTATTCAATTTCCACACACTCCAATAATGGTATGTCTGGGTTACCAAATTTTTCAGACGATGCTGAGTTAGAAAGCCATGCAGTTTTTGCGGAATTAACAAAAAAATTATCAGATAAAAATTCTGTAGTTACTGGAGCACGATTGGAGCATTGGAGGGCTTACGATAATGCTGCAATGAGCCCTACTAGAGGCAAATCAAGAGCTGACAATTTGGCCAGTGGATTTGCTAGGTATGAAAGTCTCTTGAACTATTTGCCAAATGCTAAGGCCTATGCTGGCGTTGGTCGTTCAGAGAGAATGCCTGACTACTGGGAGTTGATTTCTAATTCATCAGGGCAACAATTTTTAACCTTAAACACTGAAAAAACCAATCAGCTTGATCTTGGAGTTATTCAAAAAACAGATGTTAGTTTATTGTCTGCCTCTTTGTTTTATAACAAAATTAAAGATTACGTGATGGTTGCCTACAACAGTGGGGGTTCTGCAACGGGTGTAAGTAATATCGATGCCACTACCTATGGCGGTGAGCTATCTGCAGTTCAATATTTAATGCCAAAGTGGAAGCTTGGTGCAAGTGTTGCCTATACGCATGGTAAGAATGACACTGCCAATACAACCCTAGCTCAGGTTGCACCATTGGAGGGTAGCATTTCTCTTAATTATGAGGAAGGTAAATTCACTCACGGTGGTGTTTTGAGGTTGGTTGCTGCTAAGGATAAATATGATGCAAATAACGGGGGTATTGCTGGTTATGACATCGGAAAAACTGGTGGGTTTGGCATTTTCTCTTTAAATACAACTTATAAGCATGACAAGAGAACAACTATATCTGCAGGTATAGATAACTTGTTTGATAAAACCTATGCAGAATTCATTAGCAGAACTGGATCTGTAGCAGGTTTAACAAGCATGGGATACGTCCCAAATACCCGCGTTAACGAGCCTGGCCGTACAGCTTGGTTAAAAGCAACAATCGCACTAGATTGATGATTTAAGGCCCCGCATTGTGTGGGGCTTTTTTTAGATTTAAACTGAAGTAAATACAGGAGAACAATATGAAAAAAGTATTAAGCGCAGTAGCGGTGATTGCTTCAATGTTGAGTTTCTCAGCAATAGCAGCTCATGAAGTGAAGGTCGGTGACCTTAAGCTACATAACCCGAACGCAAGAGCGACTGTTCCATCTCAAAAAATGAGCGGTGGCTTTTTGAAAATTGAAAACACAGGTACTGCAGATAAATTAGTATCTGCATCATCACCTGTATCTAAAAGCATGGAGCTTCACACGATGTCTATGGAAGGCAATGTGATGAAAATGCGTGAAGTGAAAGCGATTGATCTTCCAGCAAAGGGCGTTGTTGAACTTAAACCGGGTGGCTTGCATTTAATGTTTATTGATTTAAATAAACAATTAAAAGCTGGAGATGTAGTGCCTATCAAACTCAAGTTTGAAAAAGCTGGCGAAGTTGAAGTGAAGTTTCATGTAATGGATAACAAACCACCAGCACATGGTCAACCTGGACACGATCACAGCAAGCATCATTAATCTGCTGTGTTTCTGATAAAAAGCCGCTGATGCGGCTTTTTTAACGCCTATTCATTGTTAATGAGAAAATGGCGGACATACATACCTAATTAAGAAAGCCTTACATGTCCAATCCGCAGTCACAGTTATGGGATGCCATCATTATTGGAGCTGGAGCGGCTGGCTTATTCTGTGCTGGCGTTGCCGGCCAGTTAGGTAAGAAGGTGTTGGTGCTTGATCACGCTGAAGTCTTGGGTGAGAAAATAAGGATTAGTGGCGGTGGTCGTTGCAACTTCACCAATGTGCACTCAAGCCCAGCTAACTTCCTTTCTCAAAATCCTAATTTTGCAAAAAGTGCATTATCCAAATATAAGCCGCAAGACTTTTTAAACCTAGTTAAAAGTTACAACATAGCGCACCATGAGAAACATAAAGGTCAATTATTTTGCGATGTTTCTGCTAAGCAAATTGTTGAAATGCTTTTCAGTGAATGTCAAAAGGGTGGTGTTGATATTCGTCATCCAGTAACGGTGGAAAGTATTCGTCAGGTCGAAGATCAAGCTTGGGAAGTTAAAACCCATCAAGGGATTGAAAAAACAAAAGCAGTGGTGATGGCGACAGGTGGTCTGCCAGTTCCTGCTATTGGTGCCACAGAGTTTGCGCTAAACATCGCTGAGCAATTTAACTTACCGATTGTTTCTGTAAGACCAGCTTTGGTGCCTCTTTCATTTACATCTGATGAGTTTTCTAACTTAAGCGAGTTATCTGGTTTAAGTGTTCCGGTAAAAATTACCTCAGGTTTAAAAGGGCAGCGTTACGGTACCTGCCATTTTGATGAGGATCTACTGTTGACTCATAAAGGGCTTTCTGGCCCTGCGGTATTACAGGCTAGTAGTTATTGGCATGAAGGCGAAGCTATAAAAATTAATTGGCTTAACGATGTTGATTGCGATGAGTTATTCAATGACGATGCTAATCGCTTGAAAGTCACTGAAAACATTCTTGGTATGGTCTTGCCGCAGCGTCTTGCAAAATCATTTGCAGAACAAAAAAACCTTTTGGGCCGCAAGTGGGCTGAAGTTGGCAAGAAAGATCGTCAGGCTCTCAAAGATTTACTGACTCAATGGTCTGTGAAGCCCGCGGGAACTTTGGGCTGGAAGAAGGCCGAGGTAATGCTGGGTGGCGTTGATACCAAGTCTCTAGATGGTCAAACGATGATGGCTAAGCAATACCCAGGTTTATATTTTATTGGTGAGTGTGTTGATGTCACCGGTCATTTAGGTGGTCATAACTTCCAGTGGGCTTGGGCAAGTGGTTTTGCTTGCGCCCAAGCTCTATAAGGCTGATTCTTTAAGAGTTTCTAGCAGGGGAATAAATCACCCTTTTCAGGTGTGATGACATGTTCCCAATTCAACTCATCTTTAATGACCGCAGCAAAATTTGCTGTTGCTTTGGCTTCCCCATGGATAACAAATACCTTTCCAGGGGCTTTCTTAAAACCTTTGAGCCATCGGAGTAGGCCTGCTTGATCAGCATGTGCAGATAAGCCGCCAATCGTATGAACGGAAGCCTTTACTGATACTTCTTTGCCCATGACTTTCACAACGGTTGCTTTATCAACTAAGCGGCGACCTAGTGTGCCCATGGCTTGGAAGCCAGTGATGACAATAGCATTTTGGCTGTGCGGAAGATTCCAAGTTAAATGATGAACGATTCTTCCTGCTTCACACATACCGCTGGCTGAAATAACAATAGCGCCGCCCTTGATTCGGTTAAGGGCTTTTGACTCTTCTACATCTGCAACAAACTTTAGATCAACGCTGTGTGGGTTTTTCTTAAACCATGCAAAAACACCCTGGGATTCATCATCAAGATCTTCAAGAAATTTCTCTGTCAGATGAGTTGCTGCAGTAGCCATTGGTGAGTCAACCCAAATATTGAGGTGGGGTAGTCGACCATTTTTAACCAAGCCAATCAGTATTAGAAGAATCTCTTGAGTTCTTCCTACTGCAAATGCTGGCATCACAATATTTCCACCATGCTTCATGGTTTCAGTGATAACCGTTACTAGTTCTTCCTCTGTTTCTTTAAGGCCTCTATGCAGACGATCGCCGTATGTAGACTCAATTAAAAGTATGTCGGCAGATTCAATTAAATCTGGATTAGGCATTAACGGCCTGTCATACATACCGAGATCACCTGAAGAAACGATCCGTTTTTTTTCTGCATCTTCTTGAACATCGATCACCGCAATCGCTGAGCCAAGAATATGGCCGGCATTTCTGAAGTGAGCTTCTACACCATCAATAGGTTCAAAAACTTGACCGTAGTCATATGATTTGATTTGAGATAAGCACTCTGTTGCCTGTTTAACGCTATAGAGAACCGTCGGTAATTCGCCTCGCCATTTGCCTAATTTTTGCTTTCTGGCAGCGCGTTCAAAATCATTTTCCTGAATATGTGCACTATCTAGCAGGAGAATCTTTAATAAAGCCTCCGTGGCATGGGTGCAGTAAATGGTGCCTTTAAAGCCTTGGCCTGTTAGTCGGGGAAGCAGGCCGCTATGGTCAATGTGAGCGTGAGTCAAAATGACAAAATCTAGCTCAGCAGGATTGAAGGGCAGATCCTCTAAATTCTTTTCTACAGCATCTCTGCCGCCTTGAAACATGCCATAGTCAATCATGAACTTAAATGCACGACCCTTGATCTCACCTTCCAGAAGATGACGAGACCCAGTAACTTCTCCAGCGGCTCCAAAAAATTTGATATGCATAGGTACCTTGAGGATTATTTATTGGCGTGGGCGCGCAGTGATTTATTTAGGCTCACGATGACCTCTTCAACTGACTTAACAATTTCAACGCCGTCTAAATGATCGCCGTTTAAAAATCCATGATGATCTGCTTGGTGTAAAAAAGATAGCAATTTGTCATAGTAGCCGTCCCAGTTAGCGATGATGATTGGTTTGGCATGAGCCTTCACCTGACGGCTAGTCCACACCTCAAATAACTCATCTAAAGTACCTAGGCCACCTGGGAGGATCAGAAAAGCATCAGACTTTTCAATCATCAGACGCTTTCTTTCGATAATGTCGTTCACAACAAATAACTCGGTTAATTCTTGCTGAACGGGTTCGCGTGAAGTGAGCCCCGTTGGAATGATGCCAATGACTCTGCCTTTTGACTCGATGGCAGCCTTAGCGACGCTACCCATCAAACCGTATCGTCCACCTCCAAAAACAACTCCAAAGCCTTCTTCAGCCAGGCCTCGACCCAGGTCTGCAGCTTTAGCAATGGTGCTTAAATTGTCACCATCTTTTGCCCCACAAAATACACAAATATTTAGATTCATGCCTCAAGCATAATCTAGTCTGATCCCCATTTTCACTATATGGTCGGAAATATAAAATTAGGTTAAATTTGAGGGCATCGTCGAGTTCTGTTCACACACTTAGGAAAACATGTTTTTATCTGTTGCAGCTATTAGCGTAGGCGCTTCTTTAGGAGCTGTATCACGCTGGCTTTTAGGTGTTGGCTTTAATGCTATTTGGGCCACTATGCCTTTAGGTACCTTATTAGCCAATTTAGTCGGCGCTTATTTAGTTGGTATAGCAGCAAGCTTTTTTGAAGCGAATGCTGGTTTATCCCCTGAGTTGAAGTTATTAGTGATTACTGGTTTCTTGGGGGGCTTAACAACATTCTCAACCTTTAGCTCAGAAGTCGTCATGATTTTGCAATCGGGAGCTTATTTCAGAGCATTCATAACCGTTGGCATGCACTTGTTAGGTTCTTTGGCTTTAACAATTTTAGGTATTGCCACATATACGTGGTTTAAGTAATTTAAAAAAGGAAAGAAATGATTTTAGAAATTGTTGACATTAGTATTGATCCAGCTAAAAAGGCTGACTTCGAAAAAGCAGTTGCGGCAGGGGTGGCTGAGGCAATTTCTCCAGCTAAAGGTTTTCGCGGTTATAAATTAAACGCAGGCATTGAAAACCCTGGGCGTTATATTTTGATGATCTATTGGGGAACGCTTGAAAATCACACAGTTGATTTCAGAGAATCTGAAGCATTCCCAAAGTGGCGCTCTCATGTTGGCCCATTCTTTTTACAGCCACCAGTTGTTGAGCACTTCACACTAGCTAGCAAATCCTAATTAATGTGATTGATCAAATTGGCATGCGTTCTAAATACGGCGCGTGCTAATTTGGTGCGTTAGCTGTACTTCGCACATGTCTAGTTCACCGTTTATGGGCATGGCGCTTTCAGGTTCTGGGGCGCAGGCCAAAGGAATATGTCCTTCTGTGGCTAATAGGCCTGATGTAGGGTCAAGTCCAATCCAGCTAGCACCGGGCACAAATACTTCACACCAAGCATGTAACTCCGCAATATTCTCTTGAGAATCTGAGGGGCTATTTAGGTTATGCCATTCTGGTTTTGTCTCTATGAGGTAGCCAGATACAAATCTTGCTGCAAGACCAAGGCGTCTAAATAGTTGCACGAGTAACCAAGTGGAGTCTCTGCAAGACCCCGAACCCTTGCTTAATGTTTCTTCAATGCTTTGGACTCCAGGCTCATGCCGAATTAAATAATTAACTCGGTTAAATACCAGTTGATTAACGTAAACAATGAACTCAATAGTTCGGCGTCTTTCTGGCGGTATTTTTTTTACAAAAGCCTCAAAGAGAGGGCCGCTTTCAGTTTGTTTTAAATAGGGCTGTAGGCCGTCAAATAGTTTCTGCTCATAAGTGAAGGGATGATGTTCTGCTGATGAGTCCAAAAAGAAATCAAAGGGATTGATAGGGATTAACTCAGCTACCAAATCTACTTTAATAATGAGGCGATCTGTTTTGTTTGGAAAAACTAATCTAGCGATGTGATTAGAAAAGGGGTCTTGTTGCCAATTAATTAAATGACTCTTTGGTTCAATATCTAAATGATATTCAAGGATAGGTGTTCTGCAATGTGGAGCTGGGCGTAGTTTGACAAGTTGCGGCCCTAAATGAGCGTCTTGGCTATATTGATAGCTAGTGATGTGTGTCAGGGCAACTTTCATACTCATACTTTAACCGATGCAAGTCCTATGCCAGTCACTCTATTGATTAAAAAAAGCCCTAATAATCAATTATTAGGGCTTTTGAGGCAATTTCTGAGGAGATTGCTTATGAATCAAGCTTCCATGATAGGAATCTGCTCAAGCTTTGATGCGTTCTCTTGTTCCATATAGCGAGCCAAGAAAGCACCTTCAGAGCTAAGAGGTAACTTGACCCAGACAGTGTATCCAGCACCAGGAACAACGCGCATAGCTTCACCCTTAGTGCTGTAAATTTCTTCTAGAACAACATCTGTGTTGCCGCTTGGTTGAATAATTTCCAACTTGTCGCCAACTGCAAATTTATTCTTAGCTTCAACTTTAACTAAACCGCGAGCCGCATCAACTTCTAAAACATTACCTACATAAAGGCTGCGTCCTGATAAAGAGAATCCGCGTAAATAGTTTTGATGATCTTGATCATGGTGGCGAACATAGAAACCGTCTGTATAGCCGCGATTAGCCAAACCTTCTAAATGACCTAGTAGAACTGGATTAAATGGACGGCCTGCAACAGCATCATCAATCGCAGAGCGATAAGCTTGAGCCGTTCTTGCAACGTAGTAAGGAGATTTTGTTCTACCTTCAATCTTGAATGAGTCAATGCCCATTTCAGTTAAGCGTTGAACGTGCTCGATAGCTCTTAGATCTTTAGAGTTCAAGATATAAGTGCCATGCATGTCTTCTTCAATCGGCATCCATTCTCCAGGACGGTTACCTTCTTCAAGAAGATAAATATCACCAGTGGCATCTTCGGTTGCTTGAGCAACCTTGTAATCCCAGCGGCAAGAGTTGGTGCAAGTGCCTTGGTTAGGGTCGCGGTGATTAAAGTAGCCAGATAGTAAGCAACGACCAGAGTAGGCGATACAAAGAGCGCCATGGATAAACACTTCAATTTCCATCTCTGGACAATCTTGGCGAACTGCCTCGATCTCATCAAGTGACAATTCGCGAGACAAAATCACACGACTAACACCTACAGAGCGCCAAAACTTAGCTGCATGACCGTTCACAGTATTTGCTTGAACAGATAAATGGATTGGCATGTCTGGCCAGTTTTCACGAACCAACATGATCAAACCAGGATCAGACATGATCAAGGCATCAGGCTTGAGCGCAATAACCGGCTCCATGTCTTTGACGTAGGTGCGAGTTTTTGCGCCGTGAGGAAAGATGTTTGAAACCAAATAAAAATTCTTACCTTGAGCGTGAGCAGTCTCAATACCTTCGCGTAAAACTTCAATATTGCCAAAGTCATTATTGCGAACGCGCAATGAATAGCGAGGTTGGCCAGCATATACAGCCGTCGCACCAAAGTCGAAGGCTGTGTTGAGCATGGATAAGCTGCCAGCAGGGGCTAAAAGTTCAGGTGTTTTCATAGCCCGTATTTTAGGTGTTTTCGGGTATTTTTGCCCGATAAGGCTTTAAATCAATGGGGATATTTCAGATGATGGGTTTTAAACCCTTATAAAACGGGAGCTTATCTAAATAAGCTTTAGAAACGTTCAGTAGGTCCTAGGTGGCGCCATTGACCAACTGGTAGGTTTCCTAATGGGATTTGTCCAATACGAATACGTTTCAAGCCTACTACGTGTAAACCAACTAGTTCACACATACGTCTAATTTGGCGCTTTTTACCTTCGCGTAAAACGAAGCGTAATTGATCCGTATTTTGCCAACTGACTTTGGCAGGTTTCAAAGCTTCATCATCCAGTTTCAAACCATGGTTGAGTAAGCGCAAACCTTCTGGACTGAGAGTGCCTTCAACGCGAACTAAGTACTCTTTTTCAATCGGGCTGTTTTCACCAATTAATAGCTTGGCAATTCGGCCGTCTTGAGTGAGCACTAATAAGCCGCTTGAATCAATGTCAAGGCGTCCCGCAGGAGCTAAGCCGCGGGTATTGAATTTACCTGGCAGCTGCGCTGAAAGCTGATGAACAAACTGATTTTCTGGCGTGATGAGTGATGCGGCTGGTTTGTATTCTCGATCTTCATCAAAGTGAGAAATATAACCAACTGGTTTATTTAAGATGATCGTATATCTACGAGCCTGCTGAGCAATAGCCGCTTTTTTTAACTCAATCTTTTGATTGGGGAAGGCCCTTGCGCCGAGTTCGCTCACTACTTCGCCATCAACCAATACCAAACCTTGTTCAATATAGTTGTCAGCTTCGCGTCTTGAACAAATTCCTTGTTCAGACATTAATTTTGAGATGCGTACTTTTTCCACGGCTAGATTATCGCTTATTGTGGCGGGCTATTTTGACTATTTTCTTTAAATGACTCAGTCAGAGCAATTTGTAGCTTCGCATGAATCTTTACAAGCTGCTTTCTGAGTAAATAAATAACGCTGGCCATCAGAACCGCAACAACGATGAGCATGCCTGCTGGAGGTAGGATGCTTGAGCTTAATGCTGATACCAAGATTAATAATGCAATGATGGCTAAGACCGGCATTAATTGAGCGAACAATTGGTGAATGGCAGCACGGTCACTTTCTGAATAATTCCCAGAGTGAAGGCGAACATCAGCCAAGAGTAAACCCAAGGCCTCTAATTTTCTGTAGATCGCAAACATAAATGGAGCTGAAAGCAATAGACTCATAGCCCACATCAATCCTTGTTGATAGGATTCACCAAACCAACTTAAGTGGCTGGTATCCACATAATCATTCACGATTGTAAATAGCTTGGTAGCCGATAAAAATAGGGCAATCACGATGCAAGCATTTACAAAAACGTGAAATGTAATGCGTCTTACAAAAGGTCTAATATCCGAGCGCAATTGGTTGTCTGAGCGAATCTGACTAATCCATTGTGAGTACTGAATAAAAACGTTCTTAATCGGGCTTGGGATGCGAACCCCTACCCAGGTGCTAAATGGATCAGATGCTCTGATCAAATAAGGCGTGAATAAAGTAGTGATCGTTGAAACAGCCACAACGATTGGGTACAAAAAATCACTGGTGACGTTGAGCGTTAATCCAAGGCTGGCAATAATGAATGAGAACTCACCAATTTGTGCCTTACCCATGCCAACTCTCATCGATGTTTTGCCATCATGACCAGTAATAAAGGTGCCCATGCTACAAGACACAACTTTGCCAATGATGACCGCAAAGCTAATGATGCTGATAGGCAGTGCATATTGCCAAATAATGGCTGGGTCAAGCAGCAAACCAATGGTGACGAAGAAGATGGCAATGAACATATCCTTCACCGGCTCAATCAATTTCTCAATGGTGTGGATATGCCTGGATTCAGCCATGATCGCGCCAATCAAGAAGGCGCCTAAGGCAACGCTGTACTCCAGCTTGATAACAATCAAACAAAAGCCAAAACAAAGACCAAGAACTGTGACCAACAACATCTCTTTTCTTTGGAATTTAGCCACTACATTCAGCAGGCGAGGAATCAATAGGATGCCTGCCGCTAATGACACAGTCATAAAGAGTATGAGCTCACCAATGGTCATGGCAGCTTCAACTGGCTCCAGTTGACCTGTGGTTGCAATACCTGTGAGCATCACAATCAAGCTAATCGCAAGAATATCTTCAACAATCAGGATGCCGTATATAAGATTGGCAAATTTCTCTTTTTTAAGACCAAGTTCTTCAAGGGCCTTAACGGTAATGGTAGTCGATGAAATTGCCATCATCGCACCTAAAAACAGGGAATCCATTGGGTTCCAGGCAAAGAAACGCCCAATTTCGTAGCCTACCCAAATTAATAAGATAATTTGAGATAGGGCGGCAACAAAGGCTGTAGCGCCAACTTTGGCCAGCTTTCGCAGGCTAAACTCAAGGCCTAGGCCAAACATCAGGAACACAACGCCTAGCTCGCCTAGGGTCTTAATCGTGTTCTCATCTGAAATAAATGGGATCGGTGTTGCATAAGGACCGATAATGAGGCCCGCAATGATGTAGCCTAAAACAACGGGTTGCTTTAAGTAATGAAAGATCACAGTAACTACTCCAGCAACCAACATGATGACTGCTAAGTCTTTAATGAAA
Organism: Polynucleobacter sp.; assembly: GCA_024642065.1. Classification (GTDB taxonomy): domain Bacteria; phylum Pseudomonadota; class Gammaproteobacteria; order Burkholderiales; family Burkholderiaceae; genus Polynucleobacter. The sequence continues at coordinate 13,251 of JAHEBW010000006.1, forward strand.
TCTGCACCGTGCATCGTTTTTTCTCTCTTTTTAATTCAACCGCGATAATGTCATTATGGCTTTAATTGTTCTAACTGATGCAAAACTGGCTTTTGGCCACGTTGATTTGCTAGCAAATACTTCTTTCTCCCTTGAATCTGGGGAGAGGATTGGTCTTATTGGTCGTAATGGCACTGGTAAGTCTTCTTTATTAAAAATATTAGCAGGCTTGGAAAAGCTTGACGATGGCACCTTGCAATATCAGCAAGGGCTTCGCATGGCCTACGTTGCTCAGGAACCTATATTTGACTCAAAAGAAACGGTATTTGATGCTGTTTCAAAGGGGGTTTCAGAAGTCAAAGCCCTACGCGAAGAATATGAAGAGTTAAGTGTTGCTGAGTGGAACGATGATTCTCATCATCGTTTAGATGAAATTCAATCCAAGCTTGAATCAATGAGTGGTTGGAATTGGGAACAGCGCGTTCATGAAACTCTAGATCGCTTACACCTCAATCCTGATATCGAAATTGGCGCCTTATCTGGCGGAAACCGTAAGCGTGTTGCTCTAGCTCAAGCTTTGGTAGCTGTGCCAGACGTATTGTTTTTGGATGAGCCAACCAATCATCTAGATTTAGATTCGATTACTTGGTTAGAAGAATTACTCAAAGCATTTAAAGGCTCAGTTGTTCTTATTACTCACGATCGTGCCTTCTTAGATGCGGTAAGTACTCAGATTGTTGAATTAGATCGAGGCATCTTGAGATCTTATCCAGGGAACTTCTCTGCATACGAAGTGTTAAAAGAACAAGAGATTGCTTCAGAAGCTTTAGCCAACGCTAGGGCTGATAAGTTACTTGCTCAAGAAGAGGTTTGGATACGCAAAGGTGTTGAAGCGCGTAGAACACGAAGCGTTGGCCGTATTGCTCGTTTGGAAAAACTAAGAGAAATTCGAGCTGAGCGTCGCGATGCGATGGGTCAAATTAAATTGGCAGTTTCTTCAGGTGATCGCAGTGGCAAGATCGTGGCTGATCTGGAAAATGTCAGCAAATCATATGATCGCCCGATTGTTAAAGATTTCACAGCCACTATATTGCGTGGTGATAAGGTGGGATTGTTAGGTCCCAACGGCGCAGGCAAGACAACCTTATTGAAGTTAATACTAGGAACAATTCAACCTGATACGGGCACGGCAACGATGGGTTCGCGCATTGAAATTGCCTACTTTGATCAGATGCGCGAAGGCTTGGATCTCAATGCCACCTTAGAAGACTACATTAGCCCCGGTAGTGAGTGGATTGAAATTAATGGAAATCGTAAGCACGTTAAAAGTTACTTAAATGATTTTTTGTTTGCGCCTGAGCGTGCGGCTTCACCAGTTTTAACCCTATCAGGTGGTGAAAGAAATCGACTTTTGCTGGCTAGACTATTTGCAAGACCTGCGAACGTTCTTGTTCTTGATGAGCCAACCAATGATTTGGATATTGATACTCTTGAATTGTTAGAGCAGTTATTGCAGGATTACAAGGGAACAGTATTTTTGGTTAGTCATGACCGCGCATTTTTAGATAACGTTGTGACAAGTATTATTGCCTACGAGGGTGATGGCTACTGGCGTGAGTATGAGGGTGGTTATGAAGACTGGAAAATTCAAAAAAAGAGAACTGAAGAGTTTCGAGCAGCTCAATCCACAACTCCAGCCACTTCATCAGAAGCAAGTAAGCCAACGGCTAATAAAGATGTGGCGCCAGTAAAGACTAAATCAACGATTCAAAAACTCAATAGTAAAGAGCGTCAGGAGTTGGAAGATATCCCATCAAAGATTGATGTCCTAGAAGTTGAGCAAGCTCAAATTGGCGTTAGTTTGGGGGATAGTGCTCTTTATAAGAGCAGCCCAGACCAGGTGATTAAGTTTCAAGAGCGCCTAAAAGCCATTGAGGAACAGTTGACTCAGTTAATGGCGCGCTGGGAAGATCTATTAAAACGTTCTGAATCAGTTTAATTACTTAGCTAAGTAGATCGCGCTTAGGCAAAGCGCGCTACTGGCTAAACCCATCAAAATTAAACTCAAGCGAGTTCTGGCATTTTTTTGAGTAAAGTCATATTGAAACTTTTCGGATTCAATATGCGCAAGTGGCACTCCCATAGCGTCTAGTGTTTGCTCAACACTATCAATCATTTCCGCTGGACCGCAAATATAAAAGTAAGTTTCCTTGCTATTAAAAGAGCCATCCCCTGAAGCATGTAGAACTTTTTCTAAATTACTCGCATTCAATATGCCAGACAAGCCAGCCCACTGACTGTTCGGCTCAGTGACGAGGGGAGCTAGTTGTAAATTTTCAAATAAATCAAAGTTAATCATTTTTCTCACATCAATGATTTGCTCTTGGACTCTATTTCCGTAGATTACTAAAATATTTTTTTCTAAAAATGTAGGATTGCCACTTTCTTGCATGCTTCTTAATAAGCTCATGATGGGGGCAATGCCAGCACCACCGGCAATCATCACTAGATTGCTTTTGTTGGACTCAAAACAGCTGTGTCCAAAATTACCATACGGGCCATCTAAATAAGTCACATCTCCCGCTTTTAGTTGACTAACTTGGTTGGTGAAGTCGCCAACATCTTTGATTAGGAACTGAATAAGTTGCTTATCTTTACTTTTATTGGGTGCAGAACTAATGGAGAAGGGGTTTTCAAAAAGCGGGCGACTACTTTTTAATTTGAGCCATACAAATTGGCCCGCCTCGTAATTGAATCTATTCTTCCCTTGAGGTGAAAGAGTTAGCTCAAAAATTTTATGGGCAACTTCTTTGATAGAAGTCACTTGATAAGCGTTGAATCGTTGAGTGATGGGGCGAACAACGTAAACCCAGGCTAAGCTCAGCAGGGCAATACATAATCCAATTTGCCAATATCTCAACATCACCGTTTCTTGTGAGAATCTGCCAGCGTGAGTGGTGTGATGAAAGCCCAGGACAGCAATGGTGATAGACATGATTGCATGACTCAAGCGCCATTGTTCATATTTAAGTTCTGAGTTGTGTCGTGTGACAGCTAAGCCAACTAAAACCACTAATACTGCAAGAGCCAAAAACCCACTGAGTGCTGAGGTGGCATCTAGACCAAGGTGGCTGGCGCTAGGCGCTAGGTTAGTAAATGAAGGTATTGTTGGGAGTGTATATAGAAGTGGGTGTGCCAGTAAAAATAGGGTGGCTGTTCTTGCAATTAATTGGTGAAGTTGCAAAATCCAATCGACACCTAGAAGCTTTGAAATGATACGAATTCGACCGCTTATCAAAAATTCAAGAAGAATGATGTTAAAGCCTAGTATGGCTAGGCCAGAAGAGAGTTGATCTAAAAACGGGCGGCTTGGGAGTGATAAATGGATGGCGATGCCAAGCGGTATCAGAACGAGGCTTAAATATAGAACTAGGCTTATTAGGCTGATGAGACTGAATTTCATATTCCTATTATGATTCTTTATATATGTAATTTGTATTACTTATGTAATTTAATTAACTAAATTAATTTGAGATCAATATGAGAACTTTTTTAGCTGCCCCACCTGTATCTGCTTTCGCCATGGTGATGGGCTTGTCAGGTCTATCTTTAGCGTGGACCAAGTTTTCTCATGTTGCTCAATTGGCCTATGCGCAGTACTTTGCTTTAGCGTTTGGCTTGTTGGCTACGGTGGTTTTTCTTGTGTTGGCATTTGGGTTGGCTCGAAAGCAAATCGAAACCCCAGAAAAACTAATAGAAGAATGGAATCACCCAGTTAAATCATCTTTTTTTGGAGCTATCTCAGTGGGAGTATGTTTGCTCTCAGCTGTGATTTTTAATTATTCACAGCAAGTGGCAGAGTTTGTTTGGATTTTTGGCGCATCCCTGCATTTGTTGGCTATGTTGGCTGTATTAAATGCTTGGGTTCATCGTGATAGTTTGCAAGCCTCGCATGCCTGCCCGGTTTGGTTTATTCCTGCAGTGGGTAATGTGGTAATTCCATTGGCTGGAGTGAGGCTGGGTTATCTCGAAACATCTTGGTTCTTCTTTGGAGTTGGCCTTATTTTTTGGTTGGTATTGTTATCCTTGGTCATGTATCGCTTAATGTTCGTGCAACCTGCTTTGCCTGATCGATTGAAGCCAACGATGGCTATTTTCTTGGCACCACCAACGGTTGCATTCTCATCTTGGCTAGCCTTGACCTCACAGTCAGGCAATCAAGCATTGGACTCAACAGGCCACTTATTAATTGCTATTGGTTTTTTCTTTGCATTCTTTTTGCTGACGCAATTTAGAAAGTTTGCGCGACTTCCATTTTTTATGTCATGGTGGGCTTATTCATTCCCATCAGCCTCTTTCACGATAGCCGTATTCAATTACGCCTTATTCACGCCGGCGGCAATCTATATAGCTTATGTTTCTCTGGTATTTACGACCATACTAATTGTTGGTCTATTTGTTAGAACTTTGATGGCTATTCATATGAAGGATCCTCACTGGGTAGATTAATACCCTCAGCTAGCAGAAGTTCACGCTTCAGACTTGCGCCATTCCCGCTGCTGTAACCACCAATTTTTCCATCTGATCTAACGACTCGATGACATGGAATAAAAATACAAATAGGGTTGGCACCAATGGCGTTAGCTACAGCTCGAACACTTTGAGGTTTGCCGATGGACTGTGCAATCTCTTGATATGTTCTTAATGAGCCATAAGGAATTGCTTGCAATGCTCGCCAAACACTTTGCTGAAATGATGTCCCTTGAGGATTGAATACAAACTCTGTTGGATTTTTAAATAAGTGGTCCACTGTTTTTTGGCACTGTGGGTCAGCAATAAGGTTTGGGTGAGCGGGATAGCGTTTGCCTCCTAAAAATTCCAATCTAAAAACCTTATTGCTTTGATATTCAAGTACTGCCCACCCCCATGGGGTAGTGCAGTGACCTGAATGGACTAGCGTTGAGTTTTGATGGGTATAAAGAGTTGTATTCATCTGGATAATTTAAGTTGCATTGCCCCTCTATTGGAAGTAGTTATTTGTTGAGAATCATTCTCATGTAAGATCTCAGTTGTATTTTCACTCATTTAGCACAAGCCAGCCATTCTCTCCTTTAGCAAGCCAGTGCCTATTTTTATAGGAGAGCGTATGTGCAATCAGATTAATGATATTCGTCAAAGTTTCACTTCTTTGAGGTTGGATAAAAAACTGCGGCATCGTGAAATTGCCCAGTTTCTAAAAATTACAGAAGCAGAATTGCTCGATGCGCATGTGGGTGTTTCAAAGTTGGCAGCAATCAAGTCAACACCTCACCTCGCCAGAGCAGTGCGTTTAAAAAATTCTTGGCCAGAAATTCTGGCTGAAGTGAAACATCTGGGGGAGGTGTTGGCTTTAACTAGAAATGACTGCGGGGTTCATGAAAAGGTAGGTATTTATGAGCCCACTTCTGCGCAAGGAGATATTGGGCTTGTGACAGGGGATGTCATTGATCTCCGTTTGTTTTATCGTCAATGGGAGTTTGGTTTTATCTTTGAAGAAGGTAAGGGGGATTCTTTACAGCGCAGCATTCAGTTTTTTGATGAATTTGGTACCGCTGTGCATAAGATTTTTCTGTTGCCGCAAAGTGATCACATCTACTTTGATGAGTTAATCGATAAATTTGCCAGTAGTAACCAAGATTCAGGAATTCATGTTCAGGATAAAACTCAAACGGCTTCTTCTTCGGAACTTTATCCACCTGAAGACTTTTCTTTAGAGAGTTTTAGTAATGATTGGGAAGGGTTGCAAGATACGCATGACTTCTTTGATCTACTTAAAAAGCATCGTTTAAATCGACTTCAGGCTATTGAGCTCATTGGTAAACATTACGCTGAACCTCTAAGTCGAGAATCTATGAAAATGATTTTTGAAGCTGCGCAAGAGTCACAATTACCCCTCATGATTTTTATAGGTAATCGAGGAGCAATTCAGATTCATAGTGGTCCTATTCATCGTTTGATAGAGGCGAAGGGCTGGTTCAATATATTAGATCCAGGATTTAACCTTCACTTAGATATTGAGAAAATAGACCATATCTGGTTGGTTAGAAAGCCCAGTAAAGATGGTGTGATTACATCCATGGAGCTTCTGGATCACTCTGGTGAAATGATTGCATTAGTGTTTGGTAAGAGGGTTCCTGGTCAGCCTGAGATGGCATCTTGGCGAAATCTAATTGAAGATGTTCTTAAAGACCAGGTCAATCAAGAGTTTTGCGTTGTAGATTAACTAGTGAAGTATTCAGCATACTTTTAATAAAAAGCATAAAATAGAAGAACTGATATGCGTATATCGGGGCCGACATGGTTTCGACGTGGATTGCAAAGCATTGAGGGCATACCGAGGACCCGTCATCTCGTAAAACAATGGGAATGTAATAACTGCTAACGACGAACGTTACGCACTAGCAGCTTAATTGCTGCAGCCCCTGAACTGATTCTCTCTTGGGTCAGGTAGTGTCAAAGCTACATCAGGGTCATTTACAAGAGATAAGGTTGCATAGTGTCACGATGTGCAGCTCGAAAATTTAGTGAATCGCTAGTTTGTAACGTGTTGGTCCGTGACTAATTAGTTAAATTAAATGACACAACTAAGTATGTAGAACTCTATGTGGAGGATTTGCGGACGCGGGTTCGATCCCCGCCGGCTCCACCAACAACTAAAAAGCCAACCTTAACCGGTTGGCTTTTTTCATTTACATGATTTTTATAAGTTAATTCTTCAAGCCTATAATTCTTCATAGCACTCATCAATCAAATGGATCTGATTTTGACTTCTCGTCGTCAATGTCTCAAGTGGTTATCCCAGCTTCCGCTCATATGTGGAGGTGGTGCTATTTTTGCCCAATCCCAGCCAACTGTTGCTGCAGCCTCAGATCTTAAGTTTTCACTAGAAGAAGTGGCCCTGCATTTTGAAAAAGACACGGGGCAACAAGTTCGTTTGGTTTTTGGCTCTTCAGGACATTTTTATACCCAAATTAATCAGGGTGCGCCGTTTCATATGCTGATGTCTGCGGATGAAAGTTTCATTTTTAAGCTAAGTGATGCAGGCAAAACAAAAGATCGTGGTCAGATTTATGCGAAGGGTCGAATTGGAATAATTGCGCCCAATCAGTCAACTCTGAAGGCCGATGGACAATTAAAAGATCTTGGACAATCAATCAAAGATGGTCGTCTTCAAAGGTTTGCTATAGCAAACCCTAATCATGCGCCGTATGGAATGCGAGCAAAAGAGGCGCTTGTGAAGGCTGGACTGTGGGAGAGCATCAAGAGTAAGTTGGTCTTTGGTGAAAATATTTCACAAGCGACTCAATTTGCGCTCTCTGGTTCAACCCAGGGGGGCATCATCGCTCAGTCACTTGCCTTATCACCATCGATTGAACGTTTAGGCCATTTTGAGTTGATCCCTGAATCATGGCATCAGCCTTTAATACAACGTATGGCTCTAATGAAAGATGCACCTAAAGTGATAGAAGATTTTTATCGATACATTAGTGAGCCGAAAGCTCAATCAATTATGAGACCCTTTGGTTTTTCTGCGCCTCAACAACAAAGGTCATAGATGGATTGGCAAGCCCTTGGGTTATCTCTTAAGTTAGCAGGTCTCACATTGCTGATTTTGTTACCGCTTGGTATTTGGGTGGGAAGGATGTTGGCCTATTCGAATTTTTCTGGGAAATCTTTTATTGAGGCCCTCATTGTTTTGCCTTTGGTGTTGCCTCCCACAGTTTTGGGGTATTACTTGCTGGTCTCCTTAGGTGGAGACTCTGGTTTGGGCTCTTGGTTAAAAGAAGTATTAGGCATCCAATTAAGTTTTAGTTTTATGGGCTTATTAGTGGCCTCTATGATTTTTAACATTCCTTTTATTGTTCAGCCCACTCAACGAGCGTTTGATAACGTACCTAAACAACTCATTGATGCGGGAGCGGTGAGCGGCTTGTCTGCTTGGCAAACTTTTTTGTATATAGAGTTGCCATTGGTATGGCCGGGTGTTTTATCAGCAGCAGTATTAACTTTTGTTCATACTTTGGGTGAGTTTGGTGTGGTCTTGATGATGGGCGGTAATATCCCTGGCGAAACCAAGACGATCGCTATTTCTATTTATGATCGAGTTCAAGCTTTTGACTTTGAATCTGCGGATCGCATGTCTCTATTATTGTTGCTACTTTCCTTAAGTGCTGTCGCTGTCTCATTTTTTGCGGCCGCTAAGATCATGAGGAAACCAAAGAGATGAGTAATGCCTCATTGATCTTCAATATTCATCAATCTCTGCCGATGAAGCTCGAGTGTGCCGCGAATTGTGACGCAGGTGATCTCTTGGCGATTGTTGGAACATCGGGTGCTGGGAAGACTTCAGTTCTGCGTGTACTGGCTGGATTAATGAAGCCAGAATCTGGAAGAATTCAGGTTGGGAACGAGGTTTGGTTTGACTCACAAGAGCATATATTTGTTCCCGCACGGGATCGCCATGTTGGTATGGTGTTTCAAAATTACGCTCTGATGCCGCACTTAGATGCAATACATAATGTGGCGCTATCACTCATGCATTTACCTAAGCATGAAAGACTTATTAAAGCTCAGCAGTGGTTAAATCATGTTCAGCTATCCTCTGATCAGCAAGTGCGACACCCACATCAATTGTCAGGTGGGCAGCAGCAACGTGTGGCTATTGCGCGGGCCTTAGCTAGAGAGCCTAAATTACTTTTGTTAGATGAGCCATTTTCTGCTGTTGATCAAATGACTCGTCAGGATTTGTATCAATTAATGATTGATATGCGTAAATCCTTGGGCATTCCTATTGTTCTTGTGACGCATGATTTGCGTGAGGCCAGCTTAATGGCCGATCAGCTAGTCGTGATGGATGATGGGGTTGTGCTTCAAGCAGGTTCTCCAGGGATCATTCACGGTTCGCCACGTAATGCTCGTGTGGCTGATTTACTTGGGATTCAGAATCGTTTTCAAGGTGAGTGGTTAGGGCCATCAAGTACCCCAGGATATGGATCATTACGCTGGATTGGAGTGTCGTCTACTGATGCCCAATCTGATGGTCCTATTCTTACCGTTAGAGATAAAGGCAAAATTAAAGCTGGTCAACAGGTAAATTGGGTTATTCCAGGAGATGGAATTGAGTTGTGGCACTCTGAAAATCTAAACGCTGGTCAGTTTCAAGCTACAGTTATTCAGGCTCAAGATCTTGGCGAGATAACCATGGCCAAATTGTCTTGTTCAGATTTGCCTGGTTATATTCTGAACGTCACCATGACGGGTAAAAAGAGGGGTCGGATTAAAGAGGGGGAGTCTCTCCCCATCTTCTTAGATCAAAACCTTATTCACGTGATGCCATTCAAGTATTAAGCAAATGAGAAATTTGCTTAGACTCCTAATCTCCAAAGAGATGTGACTTCGGCAGCCCTGGCTCGATAAAGCGGGTCTTGTGTATCCAAGGCTTTTGCATGAGTTGGTCTAACGTCATATCGACCTAATACTTTTAGTCCATTAGACTCAATTAAAGCTAAAAGTTCGGCTCGAGTGCGAAGACCTAAATGCTCAGCTAGGTCAGACAAGATTAACCAACCCTCTCCACCAGGACTTAGATGATCTGCAAGATTTGCAATAAATCCTTTCAGCATTTGGCTTTCTGGATCATAGACAGCATATTCAATCGGTGAGCTTGGGCGTGCAGGAACCCATGGTGGATTACAAACAATTAATGGCGCCTTACCATCAGGAAACAAATCAGTCTTTAATAATTTGACTTGTTTTTTAATGCCAAGACCTTCAAAGTTTTCTTCAGCACATTCAATAGCTCGATCATCTTGGTCAGTAGCAATAATTTTTTGTACGCCACGTTTTGCAAGAACAGCTGCCAATACACCCGTACCTGTACCAATATCAAATGCCAAAGAGTTCCCAGTCATAGCGCCGGGGAAAGGTGCTTTTTCCAAAAGACCTAAGTACTCAGAGCGAACTGGAGCAAAGACGCCATAGTGCGGATGAATGCGACCATCACCTAGCTCTTTAATAGTATCAATCGCCATACCTTTTTTGCGCCATTCCAAAGAGCCAATAAACCCAAGTAACTCTCTCAGTGATGTCACATAGGGCTCATTGACTTCTCCATAAACTGCTAGGCAAGCTTCTGTGACATCTGGTGAGCGGCGAAGTGGAATGGTGTGATCAGGCTCAAACTGGATTAAGAGCATGCCCAGTGTGCGACTTCTTTGCGATTGTGCTTGGCGATGTAAGTGAAAAATTTCAGACATCGGTTTTGCTAAAGGGATAAGTCCTTCGCCAGGTTTTCTGGCTTTTGATTTATTGCGAACACTCTTTTTTGAAGGTTTATCTGCCCGTCTCGCAAGTGCTTGTAGTAGCTGTTTGGCATTTTGAAAATCACCACGCCAAATAATGCCAGTGCCTTCGCATGCAAGCGTATAGGCCTCATCCGCAGTGAGTGTGTCATCTGCGATGATCAATTTCTTGGGTACTGGTGAGCCTTTTTCAGATCTCCAGCGGCAAGAGTGGGTTATTTCACCCTCATCCCAAGTAATGAGTGGATAGTCTGTTTCGTGAAGATAAGATTTATACATGATGGCTACCCATCAAAATTTGCGTTGCTAAAATTTCAATTCCTTTGGCAGATAAGTCTGCAGTTTGATAACACGGCGCCTTCTCATAATTCACATAATTGGAATTTTGTGAACGTTTATAAAGTGCGTCGTAATGCTTTTCAAGCAATTCAGAAACCAGTTGGCGCCATTCTTTTTGATGAACTAATGTTTTCCAGTGGTCTAGTCTTTCCTTGCCATGTAACTCTTTTAGAAAGTCGATGGTACTAATCAGATTATCAGGCTGATTGATGAAATAAGGGTAGTCGTCTATTAAAAATGCTACTCGTGCATCTGTGGTTGCCTCTATGCGCAAACAAGGACTATTGCGCATCCTGTCTAGTAGGGTGTCGGGCACATGGAGAGTTCCAATTTTCCTGCTCTCAGCTTCTACAAATACGATCTTTTCACAGTCCAGCTTTTTAAGCTGAGTGAGTATTTGATTTTCAAAACTTTTTTGGCTGGGCTGAGGTGATTCAGGAAGATTGCCTAATACAGAGCCCTTATGCTGAGCTAAGTTTTCTAAATCTAATACCTGAGCACCTATGGCGGATAACTTTTCCAGCACTTTACTTTTGCCGCTGCCAGTCATCCCAGTGATTACCTGAAATTGAAATTGGGTTGGCAATTCATTGAGCTGACTAACAACATCTTTGCGATAGGACTTATAGCCACCATCAAGAATATGCGCATTCCAACCAATTTGTCTGAAGATGTGAGTCATTGATCCGCTGCGTTTGCCACCTCTCCAGCAGTAAATAAGTGGTTTCCAGTTTTTAGGTTTATCAATGAAATTATTTTCAATGTAGTGAGCCACTCTTTTTGCAATAAAAGCAGCACCTAATTTTTTGGCTTCAAATGAAGACACCTGTTTATACATAGTGCCCACAATGACACGTTCTTCATTTGATAGAACTGGGTAATTGATAGCTCCTGGTATATGATCTTCTGCATACTCATCAGGCGTGCGTACATCAATAACTTCTTCAAAGTCGTGCAGTTGTGTTACGTTCGCTGTTGCTGATGGTTTCATCTAACTTTTATCAATATGACTATTAAATTAACTCAATTCTCCCACGGTGGTGGTTGTGGCTGCAAAATAGCCCCAGGTGTCCTCTCAAAACTTCTTGCTAACTCACCGATGAAAATCATGCCTGAGGCATTGATGGTGGGCATTGAGACTAGTGATGATGCTGCTGTTTATCGCTTAAATGACGAGCAGGCTTTAATTGCAACTACTGACTTTTTCACACCAATTGTGGATGATCCATTTGATTTTGGTCGTATTGCTGCCACTAATGCAATTTCAGATATTTATGCCATGGGCGGGCGTCCCATTATGGCCTTGGCGATCGTTGGAATGCCCTTAGATAAATTGCCATTAGAAGTCATTGGAAAAATCCTAGCTGGTGGAGAATCTGTTTGTTCTCAGGCCGGCATTCCAATTGCTGGAGGTCATTCAATTGATGTGCTGGAGCCCATCTATGGCCTTGTTGCGATTGGTTTGGTCCATCCTGATCATGTTAAGAAAAATAATGGCGCCAAATTAGGTGACAAGATTATTTTAGGTAAGCCTTTAGGAGTGGGGGTGCTATCGGCAGCCTTAAAGAAAGGTGTCTTAAGTGATTCTGGTTATGCCACCATGATTGAGCACACTACTAAACTTAACACTCCAGGTATTGATCTTGCCAAGATGGCCGGTGTCCATGCGCTAACTGATGTCACTGGATTTGGCTTAGCTGGACATCTATTAGAGATTTGCCGAGGCTCAAAATTAAAAGCCCAGGTTAATTTTGAGCAAATCCCTTTTATTGAAGAAGCGCTTAAATTTGTTCAAGAGGGCACTGCAACTGGAGCTTCGAAGCGCAACTTGGAAGCCTATGGTCATGAGATATCTATCGCTGATAGCAATCTTGACTGGAAGAGGAAGATTGTTTCTGATCCCCAAACCAGTGGCGGACTGTTGGTATCTTGTGCGCCTGAGGATGAATTGATGGTCTTAAAGAAATTCCAAGAGCTTGGCTTTGCTAAAGCTAAAACTATTGGAACTTTTATCGCTGGCGATGCTGGTGTTGATTTTATTGAAGCAGTTTAAGAAAAAATAATCGACTCTAATTCGCTTGGGTGGGCAATGATGAAATCTGCCCCCCACTGAGAGATTGGCTCATCGCAGCCGCAGTATCCATAGGCTGCAGCCACTGTTTTCATGCCAGCTGCTTTACCTGCCTCTATATCTCTTAAGTCATCGCCCACATATAAGCAGTCCGCCGGGCTTAAGCCACAAATTTCTGCTGCTTTCAAAATAGGAGCAGGGTGTGGTTTTGAAAATGGCGTTGTATCCCCACTGATATTGGCTTGGCTTCGTTCATTAATACCCATTAATTTCAAAAGCGGATTAGTAAATCGCTCAATCTTGTTGGTAACAATGCCCCAAGCAATCTGTTGATTTTCAAGTTGAGTTAGTAATTCATCAACGCCATCAAACAGGGTGCTATGCACGCAGATATTTTGGGCATAGTTATTGAGGAATTCATCACGCAAGGTCGCAAATTCAGGGTGTTCTGGATCGTAGCCAAATGCGCCTTCGATTAAGCCCCGAGCTCCTGCAGAAGCCTTGGGGCGTAATTGGGCATAGGGAAGCTCTGGTAAATCTCTGACTCGCCTCAAAAGGTTGGCGGCAGCCACTAAGTCAGGCGCAGTATCTGCAAGTGTTCCATCTAAGTCAAAAAAAACACCCTTAAACAAGGGTGTTTTAGTTTTTGTCGTCATCATTTCTTAGTGCAAGCCACTAAGTAGTTAACGTCTGTATCTCGACCTAATGAATAGACTTGAGTAATTGGGTTGTAGCTAAGGCCAATGATTTCGTTCATCTCTAGACCAGCTTCTCTTAAAAATTCACCTAGCTCTGATGGTTTGATGAATTTCTTGTAATCGTGAGTGCCTTTTGGCAGCATCTGCAAAATATATTCTGCTCCAATGATGGCTAGTAGGTAGGACTTTGGATTGCGGTTCAGTGTGCTGAAGAAAACTTTGCCACCTGGTTTTACTAACTGAGTACATGCCTTAATGATGCTCAATGGATCAGGGACATGCTCAAGCATTTCCATGCAGGTCACAACATCATATTGACCAGCTTCTTTTGCAGCCAAATTTTCAGCGCTGATGTATTCATACTGAACGGCTACACCGCTTTCTAAGCTATGTAAATCTGCCACTTTCAGGGCTTTCTCAGACAGATCAATACCTTTAGCTTGTGCCCCAGCTTTGGCCATTGATTCAGTGAGGATGCCTCCACCGCAACCAACGTCTAAAACTTTTTTGCCTGAGATCTCAGCGTGCTTTTGGATCCAGTCCAGGCGCAATGGGTTGATGGCATGTAATGGCTTAAATTCACTAGTTGGATCCCACCAGCGGTGAGCTAGAGCGCTAAATTTTTCGATTTCGGTTTGATCTGCATTCATGGCTCTATTCTAAACAAGCTGCATGATTCATGCTAAATCCTTGGCAATCAGCCTATATCGCCACAAATAGGCAATAAAAAAGCCCGGCTAGCCGGGCTTTTAAACGGAGTGGTAAGAATTACTTCTTACGTGTACCGATAACTTCGATTTGAACGCGACGGTTCTTAGCACGACCAGCGCTAGTCTTGTTGTCAGCAACTGGCTGTGATTCGCCTTTGCCTTCAATTTGAATGCGGTTTGCGTCAATACCTTTGCTTACCAAATACTTCTTGACTGCTGTCGCACGACGAACAGAAAGTTTTTGGTTGTAAGCATCAGTACCTACTGAGTCAGTGTGACCTGTAGCGATAACAACTTCTAATGACAAGCTCTTGATTTGGCCAACTAAGTTGTCCAAGCTTGTTTTAGCAGCTGGTTTCAAAACTGATTTGTCAAAGTCAAACAAAGCGTCAGCTGTGTAAGATACTTTTGCGCTCATAGCAGCAGGCAAAGTTGCGGCAATAGCACCGTCGCAACCCTTAGCAGCTGTTGCTGGAGTCCAGTTAGCATCACGCCAGCATAGTTCGTTTGTACCGTTCTTCCAAACGATACCTGTGCTGTTTACCCAGTTATCAACGTTTTGTGCAAAAACGCTAGAGCTGATAGCAATACCTGCAATAGCCAATAGTTGTAATAGTTTTTTCATTTTTTCCCTCTTGTTATCTGTGTGGAGGCCAATCTAATATGGTCCGCAATAGTTTATCACTATAAATAGTATATATAACAGTTTGGGGTGATAAAATTGTTGTATGGAACTTACACAAAATAACGCAGCTAAAGAGACACTCCCGATATCCCTAGAAGACGAAATGCGTCGTTCTTACCTAGATTACGCTATGAGCGTGATCGTAGGTCGAGCCTTACCAGACGTAAGGGATGGTTTAAAGCCGGTACATCGCCGTGTTTTATTCGCGATGCATGAGTTAAATAACGACTGGAACAGGGCTTACAAGAAGTCTGCTCGTATTGTCGGTGACGTGATCGGTAAATATCACCCACACGGTGACTCAGCTGTTTATGACACGATTGTTCGTATGGCGCAGGACTTTTCTTTGCGTTACATGCTTGTGGATGGTCAGGGTAACTTCGGTTCTGTTGACGGGGATAACGCAGCTGCGATGCGTTATACGGAAATCCGTTTGGCAAAGATAGCCCATCAGCTATTAGACGACCTGGATAAAGAGACTGTCGATTTCGGCCCTAACTACGACGGTAGTGAAAAAGAGCCTTTGATTCTCCCAGCCAAGATTCCTAACCTATTGATCAATGGATCATCAGGTATTGCTGTGGGTATGGCTACTAACATTCCTCCTCATAACTTAGATGAGGTTGTATCAGCCTGCTTACATTTGTTATCAAATCCAGAATGCACCATCGATGATTTGATGGAGATCATTCCGGCGCCTGACTTCCCAACAGCTGGAATCATTTACGGTATCCAGGGCGTGAAGGATGGCTACAGAACTGGTCGTGGCCGTGTAGTGATGCGCGCCAAAACCCATTTTGAAGATATGGATCGTGGTTCACGCCAATCCATCATCGTTGATGAGTTGCCGTACCAGGTTAATAAGAAAACTTTGCTTGAGCGCATCGCTGAACTGATTACTGAGAAAAAAGTTGAAGGTATCTCGGATATTCGCGATGAGTCTGACAAGTCAGGTATGCGCGTTGTTATTGAATTAAAGCGCGGCGAAGTTCCTGAAGTGGTTTTGAATAACTTGTACAAGTACACACAACTTCAAGATACTTTTGGTATGAATATGGTGGCGTTGGTGGATAACCAACCACGCCTTCTTAACCTGAAGCAGATGTTGGAGTGCTTCCTTTCTCACCGCAGAGAGGTTGTCACTCGCCGCACAGTATTCGAATTGCGCAAAGCGCGTGACCGTGGTCACGTCTTGGAAGGTTTAGCGGTTGCTCTAGCAAATATCGATGAGTTCATCCGAATTATTAAAGCAGCTCCAACCCCACCTGAAGCCAAGAAAGAACTTCTATTGAAGTCTTGGGATTCTGAAGTGGTTCGTGAGATGTTGTCTCGTGCAGAAAAAGATGCTCCTGGTGGACGTAATTCATTCCGCCCTGAAGATCTTGATCCTGCTGTGGGTATGCAAGAAGATGGCTTGTATCGCTTGTCTGAAGATCAGGCTCAAGAGATTTTGCAAATGCGTTTGCAACGCTTGACTGGTTTAGAACAAAACAAGATTGTTGATGAATACAAAGAAGTGATGCTTGAGATTGCTAATTTATTGGACATCTTGGCAAAGCCTGCGCGTATTACAACCATCATCACTGAAGAATTAAATGCAGTTCAAGCTGAGTTTGGTCAAGCAGGTAATGACACTGGTCGTCGTTCACGTATTGAAATGAATGCGACAGAGTTGTTCACTGAAGATTTGATTACGCCTCAAGACTTGGTGGTGACGCTGTCTCATGGTGGCTATATGAAGAGCCAGCCGCTTTCTGAGTACCGCGCGCAAAAACGTGGTGGTCGAGGCAAGCAAGCGACAGCAACTAAAGATGAAGATTGGATTGATACATTATTCGTCGCCAACACACATGACACGATTTTGTGTTTCTCAGATCGTGGCCGCATGTACTGGTTGAAAGTTTGGGAATTGCCACAAGGCGGTCGTGCATCACGTGGCAAGCCAATTGTGAACATCTTCCCATTGGTTGAAGGTGAGAAGATTACCGTCATTCTTCCGATCAAAGCATATGAAGATGACAAGTATGTATTCATGGCCACTCGCAAGGGTGTTGTGAAGAAATCACGTTTGTCAGATTTCTCTAACCCACGTAAGGCCGGCATTATTGCTGTTGACTTAGATGAGGGTGATCACTTGGTTGGTGCCGCCATTACTGATGGTCGTCACGATGTGATGTTGTTCTCTGATGCAGGTAAAGCAGTTCGCTTTGATGAGAATGACGTTCGTCCTATGGGTCGAACAGCACGTGGTGTTCGCGGTATGAATTTAGATGCAGCTCACGAAGTGATTGCGATGTTGGTGGCTCCTGCCGAAATCGAAGGTCAAGAGGCACCTGCTACTGAGTCAGGCGAAGCAAGCATTATTCCAAGTAGCGTTTTAACGGCGACTGAGAATGGTTTTGGTAAGCGTACGCCAATCTCAGAATACACACGTCATGGTCGTGGCACTAAAGGCATGATTGCAATTCAAACAACTGAGCGTAACGGTAAAGTTGTTGCTGCTGTTTTAGTTTCTGAGCAAGATCAGATTATGTTGATTACAACTGGCGGTATCTTGGTGCGTACACGAGTTTCTGAAATTCGTGAGATGGGTCGAGCAACTCAAGGTGTGACACTCATTAACGTTGACGAAGGTACGCAGCTATCTGGTTTACAGCGCGTTGCTGAAAGCGATGATGACGAGGAAGAAGATTCTGACCTTGATTCGACGCAAGCAGCAACTGATGCGCCTGAAGGAAATGAGGGCGGGGAGCCGGAGAATGTTTGATCGCCGAGTTTTTAACTTTGCCCCAGGTCCGGCAACACTCCCTGAGGAAGTTTTAAAGCAGGCGGCAGATGAAATGCTCAACTGGAATGGGTTGGGCATGGGCGTGATGGAGGTTAGTCATCGTGGCAAGCCATTCATGGCCTGCTACGAAGAAGCAGTTGCTGACCTTCGTAGTCTTATGAATATTCCTGATAGTTATGCCGTTTTGTTTTTACAAGGCGGCGCTATTGGTGAAAACGCAGCGATCCCTATGAACTTAATGCCCCTTGCAAAGAATGGCCCTAAGGCTGACTTTGTGGTTACAGGCATTTGGACAGAGAAATCTGCAAAAGAAGCTGCTAAGTATGGGCAGGCTCATATTGCCGCATCCAGTGCATCAACTGGATTTACAAGCATTCCGGATCAAAAAGATTGGCAGCTCTCTGATGATGCTGCTTATGTGCACATTTGTTCGAACGAAACTGTTGGCGGCGTTGAATTTCAAAATGTGCCTAAGGTCAGCAAGCCATTGGTAGCTGACGTTTCTAGCAACATCTTGTCACGCGTATGGGACATCAATGATTTTGGTGTTTTATTTGGCGGTGCGCAAAAGAATATTGGACCTGCTGGTTTAAGTATTGTGATTGTCCGCAAAGATCTATTGGGACATGCAATGCCGATTACTCCAATGGTTTGGGATTGGGCTAAGCAGGCTGAAAATGATTCTATGTTGAATACGCCTCCGACTTATGGCATCTATTTGGCAGGTCTTGTTTTCAAATGGTTAAAGCGCCAAGGTGGTGTTGCTGCAATGGAAAAACAAAACATTGCTAAATCTGATTTGTTATACAACTGTATTGATAGCAGCAGCTTATTCACCAGTAAGGTTGCCTCCAATTGTCGTTCACGTATGAATGTCACTTTCTATCTCAATGATGAAAGTTTGAATGATGCATTTGTAGAGGGAGCATCTAAGCTAGGTCTTATGAATATCAAAGGCCACAAGAGCGTGGGTGGTATGCGTGCAAGTATCTATAACGCAATGCCTATGGCTGGCGTACAAGCTTTAGTTGAGTATATGAAGGAGTTTGAACGTGGCTGCTGATGATAAAGATTTAGCGCCTTTGCGCGCTCGCATAGACTCTATAGATCAACAACTTTTGGATTTGCTAGCTGCGCGAGCAGAGGCTGCTCAAGCTGTTGGAAAAATTAAACATGATGTGAATGCTCCAGTGTTTCGTCCGGAGCGTGAGCGTCAAGTTATCGATGGATTGATTGCGAAAAATAAAAGTCCTTTAGCTGCGGATGGCATCACCTATATCTGGCGTGAAATCATGTCAGCGTGTCGCGCGCTTGAGGCGCCAGTTCGAGTTGCATATTTAGGACCAGCGGGTACTTTTTCAGAGCAAGCTGCTTTTGCTCAGTTTGGTCAATCTATTAGTCGTGTGCCTTGCTCCAGCATTGATGAAGTTTTCCGCGCTGTTGATGCGGGTTCTGCCGACTTTGGTGTTGCCCCGGTTGAGAATTCATCAGAGGGCGCCATTTCAAGAACGCTTGATTTGCTCCTAGATACAGATTTAAAAATTACGGGCGAAGTAGCTTTATCTATTAAGCATCATCTCTTGACTAAGACTGGTCAATTGGATGGAGTTACTCGTGTGCTGGCTCATCCTCAAGCATTGGCGCAATGCCAGCGTTGGCTATCGAGTAATGCACCTAAATTAGATCGCCAAGCTGTTAGCAGTAATGGTGAGGCTGCTAAGTTGGCTGCTCAAGATTCAACGGTTGCTGCAATTGCTGGTGACTCAGCTCAACAACAATATGCATTGCAAGCTGTTCAAAGCCAAATTCAGGATGATCCACATAACCGCACGCGTTTTGTTGTGATTAGCCATGGCTCTTGCCAGCCATCTGGCAAAGATCAAACTTCAGTGATTCTTTCTGTCAATAATAAGCCAGGCGCTGTTCATCAATTATTAGCACCTCTTGCGAAGCATGGTGTTTCAATGAATCGTTTGGAGTCTCGTCCTGCAAGAAGAGGTACATGGGAGTACTTCTTCTATATTGATATGGACGGTCATGCTACTGATCCAAAAGTTGCGGCGGCATTGAGTGAGTTGCAAGCAGAGGCAGCATTCTTTAAGAATTTGGGTTCTTATCCCCGCAGTCATTAAATTTAGGAAGATTGATCATGGCCAACGATGTTGGGCAAGAAAAGTTAATTGGTTTAAGTCATGTTCGTGCGATAGCGCCTTACGTGGGTGGCAAGCCTATTAGTGAGGTAGCCCGAGAGTTTGGTTTAGATGAAAGCAAAATTGTTAAATTAGCTTCCAATGAAAATCCTTTAGGGATGCCAGAGTCTGCTAAAAAAGCCATGGCCAAAGCAGCAGAAGATTTGGGTCGCTATCCTGACTCGAATGGCTTTGAATTAAAAAATGCCTTGGCTAAAAAATTAAACGTTCCTTTTGAGTGGATTACTCTTGGTAACGGTAGTAATGATATTTTGGAGTTGACTGCGCGAGCTGTAGCTCAAGAGGGTGATGAGGTTGTTTTCTCAAAACATGCGTTTGCTGTTTATCCGCTTGCAACGCAGGCTGTTGGCGGTAAAGCAATTGAGGTAGCTGCAACGCGTGACTATGGCCATGATTTGCCAGCCATGCTCAAAGCCATCACGGCAAGAACTCGCTTGGTGTTTGTCGCTAATCCCAATAATCCAACAGGTACTTTTTTGAAGGCCAGTGAGATTGAAGCCTTCATTCAAAAAGTGCCAAGCCATGTTGTTGTTGTTATTGATGAGGCCTATAACGAATTTCTAACGCCTGAGCAGCAATATGATGCGATTGCTTGGGTGCGCCAGTATCCGAATGTCATTGTTTCAAGAAGTTTTTCAAAAGCATATGGCTTAGCTGGTTTGCGTATTGGTTACGGTATTGCGCAAAACAATATTACTGATCTGCTGAATCGTATTCGTCAGCCATTCAATGTGAATAGTTTGGCGCAAGCAGCAGCTATCGCAGCTTTAGCTGATGTTGAATTTTTAAAGAAATGCTTTGAGTTAAATCGTGCTGGTTATCTTCAGCTCACTCAAGCATTTGATCAGATGGGCTTGCGTTATCTCCCATCTTCTGGAAATTTTGTATTGGTTAAAGTGGGTGATGATCCATCTGCAGGTGCCAAGGTTAATTTGGAATTACTCAAAGCAGGCGTGATTGTTCGTCCTGTTGGTAATTATGGTTTGCCTGAGTGGTTGCGCGTTTCTATTGGCTTGCCTCAAGAAAACCAAGCATTTATTGAAGCCCTTAAAAAGATTCTTAATTAATGAACGCTACTCAAAAAAATGCATCACTAACGCTTGGCATTATTGGCGTTGGTTTAATTGGAGCATCTGTTGGCTTAGCCCAGAAAAAAGCCAAGGCTTTCGATAAGGTGCTGGGGGTTGGTCGCTCACAAAAAAATCTTGATGAGGCTATCAAGATGGGCGCTATTGATGAGGCTGTGACTCTTGAGCAATGCGCTAAAGAGGCTGATGTCATCGTTGTTTGCGTACCAGTGGCGCAAACGTTCTCAATTTTGCATGCGATCGAACCGCACATCAAACCTAATGCTTTGATTACAGATGCTGGCAGCACAAAATCAGATGTCATCATGGCTGCCAAAACTGCCTTAGGTGATAAGGTGGCTCAATTCATTCCTGCGCATCCAATTGCGGGTGGTGCACAACACGGCGCTAGTGCCGCTAAGCCTGATTTGTATCAGGGTAAAGAAGTCATTATTTGCCCGCTACAAGAAAATATTCCGCCAGCTGTCGAAGCTATCAATCAATTTTGGTTGGCAACGGGCGCTTTAACTCATCGAATGTCAGCTCTTCAGCATGATGCAGTTTTTGCATCTATCTCACATTTGCCGCATGTGTTGTCATTTGCATTGATGCTACAAGTGGCCAACTCTGAAGATGCTGATGTGAAACTTGGCCATGCTGGTGCTGGTTTTAGAGACTTCA
Source organism: Polynucleobacter sp. (assembly GCA_024642065.1). Taxonomy (GTDB): domain Bacteria; phylum Pseudomonadota; class Gammaproteobacteria; order Burkholderiales; family Burkholderiaceae; genus Polynucleobacter. Next base: position 34,819 of record JAHEBW010000006.1, read on the forward strand.
CGCGCATTGCTGCTTCAAGTCCTGAGATGTGGCGCGATATTTGTTTGGCTAACAAAACAGCCGTTTTAAAAGAGATGGATAACTATCTCAATCTAACTAAACTATTAAGAGACATGATTGCCAAAGAAGATGGGGATGCTTTGTTAAAAGCATTCACACGCGCAAGTGCAGAGCGTCAAAAGTGGGAAGGTCGTTAATGAGTTCTGCAGCACATGAGTTTATTGAAATAGGCCCTTTTGTTAAAGCAGAAGGGACTGTTGCTCTACCAGGTTCTAAAAGTATTTCTAATCGTGTTTTGCTTTTATCCGCTCTTGCTAGTGGTACGACTCGTTTAAAAGGTCTATTGGATGCTGATGACACCAGAGTCATGCGCGCAGCTCTTAAAACGCTTGGTGTTGGTATTGATGAAGCTGATGGTGATTGTGTAATTCATGGCTGTTCTAGCAAATTGCCTAAAGACCAAGCTGATTTATTCATGGGTAATGCTGGTACAGCAATACGTCCTTTAACTGCTGCATTAGCTATCTTGGGTGGTGACTACCGTTTACACGGCGTACCTCGGATGCACGAGAGACCTATTGGTGATTTAGTTGATGGTTTGCGCATGGTGGGTGCTCAGGTAGCTTATGAGCAAAACGAAGGTTACCCACCACTGAAACTTTCTAAAGGACAGATACAAACTAAAGAAGTCATCAAGGTGCGCGGTGATGTATCCAGTCAATTCCTAACCGCTTTATTGATGGCGCTGCCATTAGTAGCTAAAAATGAAATTTGTATCGAAGTGATTGGTGAGCTGATCTCAAAGCCCTACATCGACATCACTCTAAAGCTGATGGACCGATTTGGTGTTCAAGTTCGCAATGATCAGTGGCAACGTTTTTATATTCCAGCTAATAGTGGTCAGCCATACAGCAGTCCTGGTACTTTGCATGTAGAGGGTGATGCATCCTCAGCATCTTATTTCTTGGCAGCTGGTGCTATTGGTCATGGTCCTGTTCGAGTTACTGGGGTTGGCCGCAATAGTATTCAGGGTGATGTTGCTTTTGCTGATGCGCTGAATCAAATGGGCGCTAATGTCATGGCTGGTGATGATTGGATTGAGGTGCGCGGTGTTGATACCCCGAGTGGTCGATTGCAAGGTATTGAATTGAACTGTTTAGCCATTCCTGATGCTGCAATGACTTTGGCGGTTGCAGCCTTGTATGCAGAAGGCTCTACAAAATTAACCGGGATAGCCAGCTGGAAGGTTAAAGAAACTGATCGTATTGCTGCGATGGCGAAAGAGCTTCAGAAAATGGGCGCTACTGTTGAAGCAGGCGATGACTATATTCAAGTGACACCACCTAAAGAATGGAAGACTCCAGTTGAAGGCATCGATACTTATGATGACCATCGCATGGCTATGTGCTTTTCACTATCCGCATTTGGCCCCTTAAAGGTCAAAATCAATGATCCGGCTTGTGTGGCTAAAACCTTTCCAGAGTACTTTAAGGAATTTGCATTGATAGCCAAGAGCTAGATTTCGAATGGTTTTGGGCTAAAAGTGCCTACTTTTAGCCCATCTAAGCAGTTCTAACGTTTCACATTAAGAAATATTTACACGAATTAAATCACTGTTAAAGTGAAAAAAACCCAAAAATATCGCCAAAATGACCCTAAATAAGAGCCCTTTGATCCCTGTTATTGCCATTGATGGCCCAACTGCTTCGGGTAAGGGGACTGTGGCTCAGAAAGTAGCGGAGCGCTTGGGATATCACTATTTAGATAGCGGTGCTTTATATCGATTGGTTGGCCTAGCCAGCTTTAAACAAGGTATTTCAACCGCTATCGAAGCGGACTTAATCCCGATTGCGAAAAATTTAAATGTTATTTTTCAAGGGGATAGAGTTATCTTGGACGGTGAAGATGTCAGCGATCAGATTCGCCAAGAAGAAATGGGTAAACGTGCTTCTGAGGTCGCGGTTCACCAAGGAGTGCGACAAGCTTTGGTTGCTAGGCAGCAGGCTTTTCGACAAGAACCGGGCTTAGTGGCTGATGGAAGAGACATGGCTAGCGTGATTTTTACAGATGCCGCTACAAAAGTCTTTTTAACGGCAACTGCCGAGGCAAGGGCTGATAGACGCTATAAACAATTGATAGCTAAAGGCTTTTCTGCTAATATTCAGGTCCTTTTGCAGGATTTACGTGATCGAGATGCCCGCGATGCTAATCGCAGCAATTCGCCACTGAAGGCTGTTGAAGGGGCTCACCATCTCGACACTACGTCGATGACGATTGAAGAGGCGGTGAATCAGGTTCTAAAGTGGCATCAAGCTAATTAGTTATTACTAACTGTAGCGAAATCTCACCGAGGAAATTTAGGAGCCAGTCCTTGCCACGCGAGTACTGGTATGTGCAATCTAACCCGTCAAGTCTTTTGACGGCTTTATAGTGAAAACTCATGTCTGAATCTTTTGCAGCTCTATTTGAAGAATCCCTAGCCCGCTCTAACATGAAGGCTGGTCAAGTTATTTCCGCTGAAGTTGTTCGTATCGATCATAACTTCGTAGTGGTTAATGCCGGTTTGAAATCTGAAGCTTTTATCTCTGTTGAGGAATTCCTTAACGATCAAGGTCAAGTTGAAGTTCAACCAGGCGATTTCGTTTCTGTTGCGATTGACGCATTAGAAAACGGTTACGGTGACACAGTATTGTCACGTGACAAAGCGAAGCGTTTAGCTTCATGGTTAAACCTAGAGAAAGCTTTGGAACAAGGCGAACTCGTTACTGGTGCTGTAACAGGCAAGGTAAAAGGTGGTTTGACAGTTATGGTGAATGGCATTCGTGCTTTCTTGCCAGGCTCTTTGTTGGATACACGTCCTATTAAGGATACGTCTCCATACGAAGGCAAAACAATGGAATTCAAAGTTATCAAGCTTGACCGTAAGCGTAACAACGTAGTGTTGTCACGTCGTGCAGTGGTTGAAGCTAGCCAAGGTGAAGAGCGCGCTAAGTTGCTTGCTAACCTCAAAGAAGGTACTGTGGTTCAAGGTATCGTTAAGAACATCACTGACTACGGCGCATTCGTAGACTTAGGTGGTGTTGACGGCTTGTTACACATTACTGATTTGGCATGGCGTCGTGTTCGTCACCCAAGCGAAATGTTGACTGTAGGTCAAGAGGTGACAGCTAAGATTCTTAAGTACGATCAAGACAAGAACCGTGTTTCATTGGGTATCAAGCAATTAGGCGATGACCCATGGGTTGGTATCGCTCGTCGTTACCCACCAAACACCCGTTTATTCGGTAAGGTAACTAACCTAACTGATTACGGTTCATTCGTTGAAATCGAAACAGGTATTGAAGGTTTGGTTCACGTTTCAGAAATGGACTGGACAAACAAGAACGTTGCTCCAAGCAAAGTAGTTCAATTGGGTATGGAAGTTGAAGTAATGGTTCTTGACATTGATGAAGACAAGCGTCGTATCAGCTTGGGCATGAAGCAATGTAAAGCAAACCCATGGGACGAATTTGCTCGCACACACCAAAAAGGTGAGAAGTTAAGCGGCGCGATCAAGTCAATCACTGACTTTGGCGTGTTCATTGGCTTGCCAGGCGGCATCGATGGTCTAGTTCACTTGTCTGACTTGTCATGGCAAGAAACTGGCGAAGAAGCTGTTCGCAAGTACAAAAAAGGTGACGAAGTTGAAACAGTTGTTTTGGCTATCGACGTTGAAAAAGAGCGCATCTCTTTGGGTATCAAACAAATGTCTGGTGACCCATTCAACAACTACACATCTACAAGCGACAAAGGCAGCATTGTTGACGGTACTGTGAAGAGCGTTGATGCTAAGGGCGCTGTTGTTCAGTTGGCTGATGAAGTTGAAGGCTATTTGCGCGCTTCTGAGATCTCAACTGACCGCGTTGAAGATGCACGTAACTTACTTAAAGAAGGTGACGCTGTTAACGCAATGATCATCAATATTGATCGTAAGTCACGCAGCATTAACTTATCTATCAAAGCTAAGGACAGCGCTGATCAGCAACAAGCTATTAGCAAGTTGCAAAACGAAGCAAGCGCAGGTACTACAAACTTGGGCGCTTTGTTGAAAGCTAAGTTGGATAATCAAGGTAGCTAATCTACTTTGGTGTAATGTAACGGGGAATCCTCGCTCTTTTTGGAGCGGGGATTTTCAAAATGAGAAAAAAAGAATATTGTTGAGTTATGAACGATTTAGAACGCAGTGATTCATCGACAATCACACGATCAGAATTGGTAGAGCGTTTGGCTCAGGCATTCCCGCAGCTATTGCCGCGTGATGTGGAGTTGGCCGTCAAAACTTTGCTCGACACTATGTCACAAGCTTTGGCTGAAGGTAAGCGTATCGAACTACGCGGCTTTGGTAGCTTTGTGATGCATCACCGTCCACCACGTCAAGGTCGTAACCCAAAATCGGGCGAGACAGTCATGGTTCCAGAAAAGCATGTGCCTCATTTCAAGCCAGGTAAGGAATTGAGAGAGCGCGTAGATTTTCCTAAAAAGGACGAATCCTCAGAATGACCGCGTTTCTGAATGCCGCATTGAGAGCATTGCGGATCATTGGACGAATCATCATTTTTATTCTTTTAGTATTACTAGCATTAGGCAATACTCAAGAGATTAGTTTTCAGTTAATTCCAGGTTTGGCGTGGGAGTTACCTCTTATCCTAGTTTTATTCATCGCATTTGCTTTAGGCATTTTGCTTACCTTATTGAGTGGCATCACTTTGGGCCGCTTCAAAAAAAGTCGTTCATAAATCGTGCTACAGATTGAGACCTGGTGGTTGTTTGCTTTACCCATTGTTTTTGGATTGGGTTGGCTAGG
>JAHEBW010000046.1 GCA_024642065.1 Polynucleobacter sp.
CATATTTTCAGTCTAGAATATTAGACTGTGATTACTTATGAATACCCTTTCAACGAGCTAGTTCGAAGCCTGCTTCGACTTGAGTATCTATTTGATCGCTTTCATTACCACGTTGAAAAAGATGACGCGAGAGATATGCACCAAGCTATCTCTATCATTTTTGATTTAGGGGAAATCACAGCAAGAGCAGATTTGAAATCAAGTTTAATGAAAGAACTTGATCGCCAAAAACATAGCCTTGAATTACTCAAGAATCAAAAAGGAGTTGATCAAGGTCTTCTTGATAGCACTCTGCATGACATGAATGTTATTTGGCAAAAAATTAACAACACAATTGGAAAACCTAACTCACTCATCACTGATAGTGAATGGTTAAATGCTATTCGCACACGCTTAAGCGTTCCTGGCGGTACAAGTCCAATTGACTTGCCTTCATACCATGCATGGCAATTTATTCCAGCTGAAACAAGAAGAGCTTCTCTTAAGTCATATATGGCACCTCTAGAGCCATGGAGCGAAGCTAGCAGCATGTTCTTACGATTGTTACGTGAATCAGGTCAGGAAGTCGGGATGATGGCCCCTAAGGGCTCTTATCAGCAAATGCTTTCAGGCAAGACATATCAGTTGATGAGAATACATGTTGAGGATCCAACCATTATTCCTGAAATCAGCGCTAACAAATACATGCTGTGGGCTCGTTTCATGGAATGCGATGGCAATTCAAAACCAAAGGCTATTGCAAAAGACTTTGAATTCAAAATGTCTTTGTGCAACTTTTAATTAGCCGCTCTTCATAAGCTCTTGGTGAGCTTATAAAATTTCTTGTAGTTTTTCTAAAATGGGAACAGTTGCAGGCAAGATAGGCTGCAATTTTGAATTTTCAATATTTGAAATTTCTTTCAAATCTAACCAAGCTATAGCTTGATTCTCCAAACCTTGTGGTTGGCCATCCCAGGCCTTAACCAAGCAAATATGAAGACGCACATAGGCATGCGGATAATCATGTTCGATAGTTAGGAATTCTTTGGCATCCTGAATCCGAACATTAATTTCTTCTTGTAACTCTCGATAGAGAGCGTCAAATAAAGTCTCGCCGCTTTCAATTTTTCCACCAGGGAATTCCCAATAGCCCGCATACGGTTTACCTTCTGGGCGCTGCCCTAGAAGAATCGACTCATTATCTTTTAGTAAAACGCCAACTGCTACTTCAACTACTGGACGGCCTGATGCACTAAGACTCATTAGTCGTCCTGCTGACCAGCCCAATGACGTGCAAATTGCCAAGCAACACGGCCTGAGCGCGAGCCCCGCTCTAATGCCCAAATTAATGCCTCAGGTCTAGCTGCATCAATTTGAGCGGCTGGCAAGCCAAAATGGCTTAACCAATGGGCAACCATATCTAAATATTCATCTTGCTTAGGTGGATAAAAAGAAATCCACAAGCCAAAGCGCTCTGATAAAGAAATTTTTTCTTCTACTACTTCACCCGGATGAATCTCACCATCTGATGTATGTCTATATGACTCATTGTCTGTCATGTATTCCGGCAATAAGTGACGACGATTCGATGTGGCATAAATCAAAATATTGTCGACTTGCGCAGCGATAGAACCATCCAACGCAGACTTTAATGATTTATATCCAGACTCACCATCTTCAAAAGATAGGTCATCACAAAAGATCACAAAACGCTCAGGTCTTACAGCCAATATTTCTGTTAGGTCACCTAAGTCAGTTAAATGTTCTTTATCAACCTCTACAAGCCTGAGACCTTTTGAAGAAAATTCATTCAAACAAGCTTTAATCAGCGAAGACTTACCTGTTCCTCTTGCACCAGTTAATAAAACATTATTCGCCGGTTTGCCATCAACAAAGTGTTTGGTATTTTTATAGATTTGATCTTTTTGGCGATCAATATGCTGAAGGTCAGAAAAAGAAATATTAGACGTATGCTTCACCGCCTGTAAGTAACCCATCTTACCGAGGAGGGTGTCTTTACGCTTCCAACGAAATGCGACTGCTGATTTCCAATCCGCTTCTGTAAGCGGTTGAGGCATCCATTCATCTAACTTACTTAATAATCGATCAAGACGGTCTAATTTATCTGACATGATTAAGAACGATAGTCGGCATTAATAGAAACGTACTCATGTGATAAATCACAGGTCCAAATAGTTTGGCTGGATTGACCGCGACCCAAATCAGCTCTCACCTTGATTTCTGACTTCTTCATGATGCGCTGACCATCTTCTTCTTTGTATTCAGGATGACGGCCACCATTTTTGGCAACCCATACATCATCTAACCACAACTGCACACCGCCAACATCTAAGTCAGCGATACCAGCGTAACCAATCGCAGCAAGAATACGTCCCAAATTAGGATCACTAGCGAAGAAAGCTGTTTTAACTAATGGAGAGTGCGCAATGGCCTCAGCCACTTGCTTACACTCTTGATCAGATTTGCCACCATCAATTTGAATAGTAATAAATTTGGTAGCGCCTTCACCATCCCGCACAATCATTTGTGCCAGACTTTGGCTAATCTCAATCAAAGCTTGGCGGAAGGCCTGATAGCTTGCTCCTGAACTTGGTATCTCAACACCTGCAGCACCAGTTGCCATCACAATAAATGAATCATTTGTTGATGTATCACCATCAATAGTAATTGCATTAAATGAGAGATCTGCAACTTCTGTTGTAAGTGCCTGCAATAGATCCTGAGAAACTTTGGCATCTGTTGCAACATAACCCAACATCGTTGCCATATTTGGATGGATCATCCCAGCACCCTTGCTGATGCCGGTTAATGTAACTACCTGACCATTAATTTCGATTTTTCTAGAACATGCCTTAGGCTGAGTATCAGTTGTCATGATGGATTCAGCGGCATTGAACCAATTATCAGACTCCAAACGACTAATGGCTTGAGGCATTGCTGCAATAATTTTTTGAACCGGCAATGGCTCAAGAATCACACCTGTTGAGAAAGGTAAAACTTGCTCTCGCTTTAACCCCATCAACTGAGCTAACTCGTCACATGTTTGAATAGCATGCTGATAGCCAGGCTCACCTGTACCAGCATTGGCATTGCCAGTATTAATAATCAATGCACGAACTTGAAGACCCGCTTTTTTAGTGGCAAGTAAGTGTTCTCTGCATATTTGAACAGGGGCAGCGCAAAAACGATTTTTCGTAAATACGCCAGCAACACTAGATCCCTCAGCTAACTCCAAAACCAATACATCTTTACGGCCTGGTTTTTTAATACCCGCCTCAGCATGGCCAAGACGCAGTCCCTTAATAGGTAATAAATCTGAGGCAACTGGCAAAGGAGAATTCACTGACATATCAACACTCTCTCATAAATCGATAGAAACGAAGTTAACTAGTTAATCAGATTTTCAAATGATTAACTGAGCTGACCGTGACATTGCTTGTACTTCTTACCACTACCGCATGGGCAAGGATCATTACGACCAACCTTTGGCCCTTCTTGAACAGGTGCTTGAGATGGTGCTTGTTCAGCAGAATCATCAGAATTCGCATGTTGATACTGCACATCTTTCAAGTCACTTAAATCTTCTTGCATAGACTCAGATGCTTGAGCTAACTCCTCAGGAGTTTGGATTTTGACCAACATAATTGTTCTGGTCACATCCAACTTCACCACATCTAAGAATCGAGCAAATAACTCAAAGGCTTCTCGGCGATATTCTTGTTTTGGATCTTTTTGAGCATAGCCTCTTAAATGAATGCCTTGGCGGAGATGATCGAGCGCAGCTAAATGCTCTCTCCAATGCGAATCAAGACTATACAAAGTAACAGAACGTTCAAAATTAGCAAATGATTCACGGCCAGTCATATCTACTTTTGCTTGATAGGCTGCAGCACTTACTTCTAATATTTTTGTTAATAAATCTTCAGGCTCTATTGATTCTTCTGCATCAATCAAAGCTTGAATATTTATGGAGAGACTCCATTCATTTTCAAGAACTTGTTGCAAGCCAGCAATGTCCCATTGCTCAACAACTGACTCAGGGGCGACATATTCTGAGAAAAGATCTGAGAAGCAAGCTGTTCTCAAGTTATCAATTAACTCGCCAACATCTTTAGTTTCTAATACTTCATTACGCAAACGATAAACTTCTTTACGTTGATCATTCGCAACGTCGTCATACTGTAAAAGCTGTTTACGAATATCAAAGTTACGGGCTTCTACTTTACGCTGGGCAGATTCAATGGAACGAGTGACCATACCTGCTTCAATAGGCTCGCCCTCAGGCATCTTTAAGCGATCCATAATGGACTTCAATCGCTCACCAGCGAAGATGCGAAGTAATGCATCGTCTAGTGACAAATAGAATCTTGATGAACCTGGATCACCTTGACGAGCAGCACGACCCCTTAACTGGTTATCAACACGCCTACTTTCATGACGCTCCGTACCAATGATATGTAAACCACCTGCACTAACAACATGATCATGTAGACCTTGCCATTCATCATGCAATTGTTGGATACGAGTCTTTTTATCTGCTTCAGCTAGTGATGCATCCGCCTGTATTAAAGCAGCCTGCTTCTCAACATTACCGCCCAAAACGATGTCAGTACCACGACCCGCCATATTAGTAGCAATGGTAATCATTTTTGGTCTACCAGCCTGCGCGATGATTTCCGCTTCTTTTGCGTGCTGCTTAGCGTTCAAAACCTGGTGAGGTAATTTCGCTTTATCTAATAAGGATGAAATAAGCTCTGAATTTTCGATCGATGTGGTACCAACCAATACTGGCTGACCACGCTCATAACAAGCCTGTACATCTTTAATGACAGCGTTGTAACGCTCCATAGATGTTTTATAGATTTGATCTTGTTTGTCAATTCGAGCGTTGATTCTATTTGGCGGAATGATGACAGTTTCAAGGCCGTAAATTTCTTGGAACTCATAGGCTTCTGTATCAGCAGTACCGGTCATACCACCCAACTTGCCGTACATACGGAAGTAGTTCTGAAAAGTAATCGTTGCTAATGTGCGATTCTCATGCTGAATCGCTACGCCTTCTTTAGCCTCAACAGCTTGATGCAAACCGTCAGACCAACGACGTCCATTCATCAAACGTCCTGTGAATTCATCAACAATAATCACTTCACCATTTTGAACAACATAGTGCTGATCTTTATTGAACAAAGTGTGCGCTCTTAGAGCTGCGTACACATGGTGCATTAATGTGATGTTTTGAGGGGCATATAAAGATTCGCCCTCTTTAATCAAACCCAACTTAGCTAAAGCAGCTTCCGCTTTTTCATGACCTGATTCAGTCAAGAAAACTTGATGTGATTTTTCATCAACGATGTAATCACCAGGAGTAATGACACCTGTTCCATCAGCCTTCTCTTCACCAATTTGGCGGGATAAATACTGAGGTAAGGCATTCATCGTCACATAAACATCTGTGTGGTCTTCTGCCTGTCCTGAAATGATCAAAGGCGTACGAGCCTCGTCAATCAAAATAGAGTCAACTTCGTCAACGATCGCATAAGCCAAACCGCGCTGTACGCGCTGACCTAGATCTTGAACCATGTTGTCACGCAAATAATCAAAACCAAATTCGTTATTTGTGCCGTATGTGATATCTGATGCGTAAGCTTTTTGTTTTGCGTCGTGCTCCATATTTGACAGGTTGATACCAACAGTCAAACCAAGGAAGTTGTATAGCTTAGCCATCCACTCAGCGTCACGCTGAGCCAAGTAATCATTCACTGTGACCACGTGAACACCTTGACCACCCAAAGCGTTTAGATAAACCGGTAGAGTTGCTGTGAGGGTCTTACCTTCACCAGTACGCATTTCTGCAATTTTGCCTTGGTGAAGAGCTAAACCACCCACCATTTGAACGTCAAAGTGACGCATACCCATGACACGCTTACTAGCTTCACGAACTACGGCGAAGGCTTCCGGCAAAATATCGTCCAAACTTTGACCAGCAGCCAATTTTGACTTGAATTCTGCAGTTTTTGCTTGCAATGCGGCATCGTCCAAAGATGCAATACTCTGCTCCAGAGCATTAATCTGAGCGACAATGCGCTTATATTGTTTTAAGAGCCGATCATTTCGGCTGCCAAATATTTTCTTAAGAAGACCAGTAACCATGACTTTTGCGAGGAAATTTAAGCCTCAAAGTTTAGCACCCAGACGGCCATCTGCGAATGCCCGTCCGGCATTGGCTTGCATCGAAGAAAATACCCCTTTAGGACACCTTCTGCAGCAAGCAGAAAATACAGTTCAATTACAAAAGGCTGTCGCCCTGAGCCTCAATAAAAATGGGCTTGAGATGGCAATACCCCATATTAAAGTTGGTGGCTTTTCTGAAGAAAATGGTCAATTAAAACTATTTGCGCTCAATTCTGCTGTTGCAACCCGTTTACAGCAAAAATTGCCGTCTATCCTATTTAAGCTCCAAGAACAGGGTTGGCCTGCTCAATCTATTACGATTAAACAGTCTCCGGGAGGGGTCGGAATCGGCCAGGAAAAGCCAGTTTTACCAGCTAAAACACCCCTCATTTTCAGCGAAAAAGCTCAAAATTCATGGGCAAAACTTCTTCCAACACTGGAGGAAGGTTCGGCACTGAGATCAGCAGTGGAAAAACTATTAAAAAATATGAAGTGACTTAAATGATGGCTTTTTTGCCTAATTTTTAAGCAAATAATGGTCTGTCAGTCTGCAAATATGCTTTTGGTGCATCTGCTTCTGAAAAGCTCTTAATTTCATAGGAACTAGGGTCAGCAAACATGGCTCTCAAAAGGGCATTGTTCATAGCATGACCAGATTTCTCGGCAATATAGGCACCCACAATAGGATGACCGGCTAAATAAAGATCGCCAATCGCATCTAAAATTTTATGGCGGACAAACTCATCGTCATAGCGCAACTCTTCGTTATTGAGAATGCGATGCTCATCCAAAACAATTGCATTGTCTAAACTGCCGCCTCGAGCCAAACCCATTTCTCTGAGAGCTTCTACTTCATGCGCAAAACCAAATGTTCTTGCTCTTCCAATCTCGCGCGCATAAGTACTATTCGCGAAATCAATAATATGTCTTTGACCAGTTTTATCAACGGCCGGATGTTTGAAATCAATCGTGAAATCTAGCTTATAGCCGTCAAAAGGTTCTAAACGAGCGAGCTTGCCGTTATCCCGAACCTCAACAGGTTTTTTAATAACTATGAATTTTCTTGGAGCATCTTGCTCTTGAAGTCCAGCTGATTCAATCAGAAATAAAAATGAAGCAGCACTACCGTCCATGATTGGAATTTCTTCACAATCTAATTCAATAATTAAATTATCAATTCCTAAACCAGCACAACCAGACAATAAGTGCTCAACAGTTGAAACTCGAGTGTCACCGTTTTGCAAAACAGTGGCGAGTCTTGTGTCAGTTACTGAATGGGCTTCCGCTTTAATGCCTTTAGAGCCTTCTAAATCAACCCTTCGAAAGACAATTCCAGAATCAATCGGGGCGGGAGATAATTTCAGCGACACCTTGCGGCCAGTATGTAAACCAATACCGACTGTTTTGACTGGCGATGCAATGGTGCGCTGTTTCAACATATGATTAATATCTATTAATTAGAGTGCTTTAAGAGCAGAAGCTGCATCACTCACTTCAAATTGGCCAGGACCTTCAACAGCTAAGTGCTTAACAACACCGTTGTCGATAATCATGACATAACGGTTTGAACGAATACCCAAACCACGTGCAGTTAAATCAAGCTCTAAGCCTAATTTTTTAGTTAATTCACCAGAACCATCAGCCATCATACGGACTGTACCATTCACTTTTTGATCTTTACCCCATGCACCCATTACAAATGCATCATTAACTGATAAACACCAAACTTCATCTACACCTTTGGCTTTAAATTCTGCTGCATGAGCCACATAACCAGGAACGTGCTTAGCAGAACAAGTTGGGGTAAATGCGCCTGGCAAACCAAACATAACAATTTTCTTACCAGCTGTTAACTTGCTCACTTCAAAAGCATTCGGGCCGATTGCACAACCCTCAGTAGCAACGTCTAAATATTCGTGAATCGTTGCATCAGGTAATTTTTGTCCAACTGTAATCATTTTTGTCTCCATCAATTAAATATTGGTCATAACAAATTAGGGCATTTATTAATGCCGAATACTGATGGTATCGCATGCGTCGTCATTTCGCAGGAGGCGCGTTACCATCAGCATCGTTATGCCATTGTTTTATATATATTTTTACTAATTACTGTAAAACTTAATCAGCTTGCTTACGCAAAAAGGCAGGGATATCGTAATAATCAGCACCCTTATCCATCATCGCTTGCGCTTCAGGAGAACTATTTGCTCCCAAGCGTGGCTCAACAGACGAATCGCGATTGCTACGAAAAACCTTAGGTACATCATATTTACTGTAATCAGCAGCTGAACTCATTGGTGCAACTGATACTGCAGATGCAACTGGAGCTGCTGCAACACTAGCCATAGCCATTGTTGCAGTTGGGCTTTGTGGTGCAAATGAGCTCAAATCAGCCATTGTTGGCACAGCATCATAAGTTCCTGTTGCTTGTGTATTACGCCAAATAACTTCAGGCTGCTTTTCTTTGCGCTTGCCACCATTCAAACCAGTAGCAACTACAGTCACGCGCAATGCATCACCTAAGCTCTCGTCATAAACAGTACCAAAAATAACAGTTGCATCTTCAGCGGCATAACCACGAATAGCACCCATTACTTCACGTGTTTCAGACAACTTGAGTGAACGGCTAGCAGTGATATTCACCAACACACCGCGCGCACCAGACAAGTCAACACCTTCTAACAATGGCGATGCTACTGCAGCTTCAGCAGCTAAGCGTGCACGATCCATACCAGATACTGTTGCAGTACCCATCATGGCTTTACCTTGCTCACTCATCACTGTCTTAACGTCTTCAAAGTCAACGTTAATCAAACCTTGCTCGTTGATGATTTCTGCAATACCAGCAACAGCGTTATGCAATACGTCATCTGCACAACCAAATGCCTTATCCATCTCAGCATCTTCACCCATCACTTCAAATAGTTTTTCATTAAGAACAACGATTAATGAATCAACATAATTTTCAAGTTCATGAGCGCCTGCTTCAGCAACTTTACCGCGCTTAGCACCTTCAAAATCAAATGGTTTGCTAATCACGCCAACAGTCAAGATACCCATTTCTTTTGCAACTTCAGCAACTACTGGGCCAGCACCTGTACCAGTACCACCACCCATACCAGCAGTGATAAATACCATGTGTGCGCCTTGAAGTGCATCTGCAATACGTGCTTTTGCTTCGTGTGCAGAAGCTGCACCTACTTCAGGTTTTGCACCAGCACCAAGACCTGTTGAACCTAATTGAATATTTAGGCCCGCTTTAGAACGTTGAAGAGCACCTGCATCTGTATTCATGCAAATGAACTCAACACCTTGAACGCCACGGCGAATCATGTGTTGCACAGCGTTACCGCCAGCACCACCAACCCCAACCACTTTAATAATGGTTTTACCCGCTGGTTCCGCATCTAACATTTCAAATTCCATAACACCTCCTATTAACTACAGTTGACGACGACAAAAATAAAACTAAAAATCTTTACTTAAAAATTACCCATAAACCATTCACGCATACGAGCCACAATGTTTTGCCACGTGCCTGATTGCGCAATACGACGACCACGCACCAACTGCACTCGACCTTCCATCAATAGGCCAAGTCCAGTTGAATAACGAGGACTTCTTAAAATTTCACTTAAATGACCACGGTACTCAGGAATACCAACGCGCGCTGGCTTTGCAAATACATCTTCAGCAATCTCAACAACGCCTGGCATCAAAGCTGTGCCACCCGTTAATACAACACCTGAGGACACCAAATGTTCCATACCTGATTCGCGAACCACTTCACGAACTAAGGTTAATAACTCTTCGACTCGAGGTTCGATCACAGCAGCAAGTGCTTGTCTTGACATAGAACGCGCCTCTCGATCACCCACACCAGGAACTTCAATGTTTTCGTTTGGATTAGCCATATCTTGTCGGGCAATACCAAAATGAATTTTGAGATCTTCAGCTTCAACAGTTGGTGTGCGCAAGGCCATCGCAATATCATTGGTAATCTGATCGCCAGCGATTGGAATAATGGCTGTATGTCGAATGGCGCCTTGACTAAATATAGCGATGTCAGTTGTGCCACCGCCAATATCAATTAATACAACACCCAGCTCTTTTTCATCTTCAGTTAATACAGCAACGCTAGATGCAATTGGTTGCAAAATTAAATCGTTAACTTCCAATCCACAGCGACGCACACACTTCACAATATTTTGTGCAGCACTAACAGCGCCTGTAACGATATGTACTTTTACCTCTAAACGAATGCCGCTCATTCCAATTGGCTCACGCACATCTTCTTGACCGTCAATGATGAATTCTTGAGTCAAGATGTGAATGATTTGCTGGTCTGTTGGGATATTGATTGCTTTAGCAGTCTCAATCACGCGCTCCACATCCGCTTGAGAAACTTCTTTATCTCTAATAGCCACCATGCCAGTTGAGTTAAAGCTATGAATATGATTGCCTGCGATACCTGTAAATACTTGGGCAATACGACGATCAGCCATGACCTCAGCTTCTTCTAGTGCCTTCTGAATAGATTGAACTGTTGCCTCAATATTGACAACAACACCCTTCTTCAAACCCTTAGACGACACTTGGCCTAAACCAACCACGTTGAATTGACCATCTGGATTAAGCTCCGCCACCAAAGCAACCACCTTGGATGTTCCAATATCCAAGCCAACAATTAGTTCTTTAGTATCTTTACTAATCACACTCACAATTTTTTCCCTATATGTATTGCATAACCATTGGCATAACGAAGATCAATTGAATCAATACGCTGACCCCATTTTTCTTGAACCTGAGGCCAAGTTTTCATCAGACGTTCAACACTTAACTCCATTTGCTTGCTATCGCGCTCATCTAGCTCGCGACCTAAATCAATACTCAATCCATTACTTAGCTTGGCTTTCCATGCATAGCGTGATGACAATTCCAAACCCTGAACTTTTGCATCCCATGGAGAAAACCAAGTATTAATTTTTTGAAGCTTTTTAAATACCTCTTGGCTACTGCCCTCCGGACCTGAGAATCTCAACAGAGACGACCCGTCTTCAGCCTCAGCCATATTGGCCACAAATAATTCCCCATGAGTGTTCATCAATTTTGGAATTTCAGAGCCATGCCAAACACCCATCGCCTGATGTTCTTCAATAGCTACCACGATCCCATTTGGCCAATCTCTTCGAACGCTGGCTCTGCGAACCCAAGGCATTGATTCAAATGCTTGTCGCGCTTGATCCAGCCTCACAGTGAAAAAATTGCCCTGAACTTGATCTACTGCTCTTGCACGAATAGTTGGCAAATTGACATGTTTTAATTCACGCCCATCTAATGATTCAACTGTCAAATGATTCAATGAAAATACTGGTCGCTGACCTAGCCAAAATAACAACCATGAACATGTTGCTAACAATGCAATTAAGAACATCACATTAGATAGAACTTTCAACACACGTGTTTGATTCCAGATAGGACTAAAAACAGTTCCCATCACTGAAGCAATCACTGAGAAAGTTCCACGAATCCATTTCATGAATGAAGACCCGCCTTACTTAATAACCAGAGAACCAAATCTGCATACTGAACACCTGCAGCTTTAGCAGCCATAGGCACCAATGAATGACCAGTCATCCCAGGTGCAGTATTCATTTCTAGTAAATAGGGCTGATTGGTTTTGTTATCAATCATCACATCTGCGCGACCCCAGCCATTGCAACCCAAGGCTTTATAGGCATCCAGTGCCAACTCTTGCACTTTCACTTCCAAGGACAAATCCAAGCCTGTAGGACACAAATATCTTGTGTCATCAGAGAAATACTTATTGTGATAATCGTAGTTAGAGTCTGGCGCAACAATTCTAATAACAGGCAAGGCACGGGCATTGTCACCATTACCCACGATAGGACAAGTTAACTCTTCACCAATAATGCATTGCTCAGCCATCACATCACGATCTAGTTTGGCAGCGAGTTCATATGCAGCTGGTAACTCAGCAACACTAGTCACTTTGCTTAAACCTAATGAAGAACCCTCTCTTGCAGGCTTCACAATAATTGGCAAACCTAAATATTGAGCAACATCACTCCACTGGCTATCTTTATCTAACATCACAAACTTAGGTGTTGATAATTGAAATCCAGACCACAAACGTTTAGTGGCTTGTTTATCAATGGCTAAAGCTGAGGCTAGAACACCACTACCCGTATAAGGAATGTTTAATTGTTCGAGAGCACCCTGCATCGTTCCGTCTTCACCAAAACGTCCATGTAGTGCGATAAAAACACGATCAAATTTTTCTGCAAGCAAGTCCGCAATAGATTTTTCACCAGTATCAAATGCGTGTGCATCAACACCTTTAGATAAAAGTGCCTCTAAAACACCTTTACCTGACATCAATGAAATTTCTCGCTCCCCAGATTTACCCCCTAATAGCACTCCCACCTTTCCTAATTGCTTAGGATCGATAGCAGATAAATCCTTTTGAACCTGGTCGCTCCACTGAAGATTCATTTGATTAGCCATTTGCACGCTCCACAATCTTTCCAGGAACAGCAGAAATTGATCCTGCTCCCATCGTGATCACAACATCACCATCGCGAGCCATACTCATTACCATTTCAGGCAATCCAGCCACATCTTTTGAGAATTGAGTTGCATTCACGTCTAGCAAACGACCTGTATCTTTTGCTTTTGCTAGAGCTTTAATTAAACTTTCGCCATCAGCACCTGGAATACGTGCTTCACCAGCTGGATAGACTTCGGTTAATGCCAAAGCATCAACACCCTGTAAAACTTTTACGAAATCACCAAAACAGTCACGAGTTCTTGTAAATCGATGAGGCTGGAAAGCAAGCAATAGTCGACGACCTGGAAAAGCGCCTCTTGTCGCAGCTAATGTTGCAGCCATTTCTACTGGATGATGACCATAATCATCAATCACCGTGCATGACCCGCCTTGAGGAAGCTTAACGTCTCCATATTTTTGGAAACGACGACCAACACCATGAAACTCTGACAAAGCTTTGATAATTGCTTTATCTGACACGCCCAACTCAGTTGCAATTGCAATGGCAGCCAATGCATTGCGCACGTTATGTAAGCCCGGTAAATTCAAGGTTACATTTAATGGTCCTGGCTTCTCACCATGGCGACGAAATGTATGTCGCAGAGCAGTGAAGTGCATCTGAGGACCATCTGCACGAACATCAATAGCTCTCACATCAGCATCTTCAGATAAACCATAACGAAGTGCAGGTCTTGAAACAAATGGCAAGATATCTCTGACATTCTCATCATCAACACACAAAACAGCAACACCATAGAAAGGCATACGTTGGGTGAAGTGAACAAATGCCTGTTTTAATTTCGCCATATCGTGCTGATAGGTATCCATATGATCAGCATCAATATTGGTGATCACTTCAATCACCGGCAACAAATTCAAGAACGAAGCATCTGACTCATCTGCTTCAGCAACAATAAAGTCGCCCGTACCTAATCGAGCATTAGCACCAGCAGAATTTAATTTGCCACCAATAACAAATGTAGGGTCTAAACCACCTTCAGCTAAGACTGATGCCAAAAGACTGGTGGTCGTTGTTTTGCCATGAGTTCCCGCAATCGCAATACCTTGCTTTAAGCGCATGAGCTCGCCCAACATCACTGCTCTTGGCACAATCGGAATACGCGCGGCTCTAGCAGCTAATACTTCAGGATTGTCTCCAGTTACTGCTGTTGAAATAACAACAGCATCTGCACTACCCACATTCTTTTCGCTGTGCCCAATATAAATTTCTGCACCACACTCACGTAAACGTTTGGTAGTTGAGCTTTCAGCCATGTCAGAACCACTGACTTTGTAGCCTAAGTTCAATAGCACTTCGGCAATACCGCTCATACCAGCGCCACCGATACCAACAAAATGGATTTGATGAAGAATATGCTTCATGAGCGTGATTTGTCCTTACATAATTGTTTGCATATATCAGCAACATCTTGTGTTGCTAGAGGCTTAGCTTGAGACAAAGCTTGCTCTGCCATTTTTTGCAATTCTTTACGATTGATAGTTTTCAAATATGTAGCCAAGCTTTCTGGGCTTAACTCGGTTTGCGGCATCAACACGGCTGCACCAGCATCCGATAAAAACTTAGCATTAAATGTTTGATGATCATCCACAGCATGAGGGAATGGCACCAAATAAGAGGCAACCCCAACAGCAGATATCTCAGCAACGGTCATCGCACCGGCTCGACAAATCACTAAGTCTGCCTCAGCATAAGCAGTAGTCATGTCATCTATGAATGAACGAACATCAGCATTCACTCCTAGTTCAGCATATGTTTGCTTTAATGTATCGACATGTTTTTCTCCAGATTGGTGAATAACATGAGGTCTTAGCTCTGGATCGATTAAGGCTAAGGCCTTAGGGATGTTTGTATTGAGTGCGGCTGCGCCTAAACTGCCACCTACAACTAGAATGTTTAAACGTCCAGATCTAGACGCATAGCGAGTTGCTGGAGCATCCACTTGGCTCATGCCAGCGCGCAATGGATTTCCAACCCATGTAGCAGCAGACAAGGCGCCAGGAAATGCGCATAAATTTTTATCAGCAACTTTTGCAAGTACCTTATTAGCTAAACCAGCTATAGAGTTTTGCTCATGCAAAACTAAAGGTGTACCTAATAAAACACTCATCATGCCACCTGGAAATGTGACATAGCCGCCCATACCCAAAACCACATCAGGTTTCACGCGTCTCAATACTTGCAAGCTTTGCCAAAATGCACGCAGTAAATTGAATGGCAATAAAGCTAAGGTTTTAATACCTTTACCTCGTAAGCCGCCAAATTGAATACCCTCAAAATTGAATCCTCTTGGTGTAACTAATCGATATTCCATGCCACTTGGATTACCCAACCAAGAAACCTTCCAGCCTTCAGCGCGTAAATATTCAGCCACGGCTAAACCTGGGAAAATATGTCCGCCAGTTCCACCCGCCATGACCAATAATGATGGCGGTAGTTGATGAGATGATTGATGTGAAAGCGTCATAACTTTCCACCCTTCATCAAAATTCTATTTTCAAAATCCACTTTTAAAAGAACTGCAATAGCAACTGCGTTCATTACTAAGCCAGAACCACCAAAACTAACAAATGGCAAAGTCAAACCTTTGGTAGGAAGCAAACCAAGATTAACGCCCATGTTGATAAATGCCTGCCAGCCAATCCAAATGGCAATGCCTTTAGCAACAAGACCCGCAAAACTTCTATCAAGCTGCAAAGCAGTTCTACCAATTAAGAATGCTCTTCTAACAATCCAATAGAAGATCGCAATGACTACGGTCACGCCAATAAAGCCAAGCTCTTCACCAATCACCGCCAAAATAAAGTCTGTGTGCGCTTCAGGTAAGTAATGGAGTTTTTCAACACTGCCGCCTAAGCCAACCCCAAACCATTCACCGCGACCGAATGCCATTAAAGAATGTGTTAACTGATACGCTTTACCTGCAGCATAGTCCTCATTCCATGGATCTAAATAAGCAAAGATTCGCTCTCTACGGAATGGTGAGAAAACAATAATCATGACAAAACTACTAACAGCTAATCCAATCAGAGCGCTAAATAGTTTTCCGCTAATACCACCCAAGAACAACAAGCCCATAGCAATCATGGCAATCACCATAAATGCGCCCATATCAGGTTGCAATAACAATAAGACACCAACCGCCATAACGGCTGCGCCCATTGGAGCCAAGCCCTTTACTAAGTAGTGCAAATAATCTTGACGTTGAACGGTGTACCAAGCAGCAAATAAAACAACTGCAAACTTCATCAATTCTGATGATTGGAAATTCATAAATCCAAGAGGTATCCAACGACGAGCGCCATTAACGCCTTTACCAATCCCAGGAATTAAAACGATGATCAACATCACAAAAGCAAGAGCAAAGATGGCTGGAGCCAATCGATCCCATACTTTCAATGGCACCTTGAATGCAATAATTCCCGCCCCAAAAGCAAAGACCATTGAAATAGCGTGACGAATTAAAAAGTGACTGCTGCTGTATTTAGCGTATTTAGGTCCATCCGGCAAAGCAATAGAAGCTGAATAAACCATTACCAAACCTAATGTCACCAAGAGCAGCACAGCCCACAATAAAGGCTGGTCATACTCCATCATGCGTGAGCGAGTTGGCTTAACAACAGATGTTGCATCACGCAGGCCAAGTCGAAACTCTTCAAAGCCTTCTTTAATACCGCCTTTAAAGCCACTGATACCATTAGCACTGAATCGTTTGAAGAATTGAATCATGCGCTCACCTGCCCACGAGAAATCGCCAATTCATTAACCGCATCAACAAATACTTGAGCACGATGCGCATAGTCTTTAAACATATCAAAACTTGCACAAGCTGGTGATAGCAAAACCATATCGCCCGAGTTTGCGAGCTGAGACGCTTGCTCAACAGCAGACTCAAGTGTTGGAGACTCAATTAACTGAACTCCAGAACCTGATAAAGCTTCTTTAATTTGAGGAGCATCTCGACCTATTAACATCACGGCTTTTGCATGCCTAGCAACAGAATTAAGCAAAGGCTTAAAGTCTTGGCCCTTACCTTCACCACCCGCTATTAAAATAATTCGAGCTTGCTGACCTGATGACTCACCCAATCCAATTAAAGCCGCAATCGTTGCTCCAACATTGGTTCCTTTTGAATCATCAATATATTCAACGCCATCAATGATTGAAACGCTCTGAACACGATGAGGCTCACCCTTATATTCTCTTAAGCCATGCAATAAAGGCCCCATCGGCAAGCCTATCGCACTAGCCATTGCAACTGCTGCTAGCGCATTACATGCATTGTGACGGCCCTTAATACGCAAAGCATCGGCTGGCATCAAACGTTTTAGTCGCAAAGGCTCGTCATCTTCAATTGATTTTTTACGGCGTCGCTTAGCCTTTAGTTCGAGCGCCTTTAGTTCGAGCGCCTCTAAATCAGGCTCAGCCCAAACCAACCAATCTATACCGCCAGCGGCTGTGTCGTGGAAAATTCCAAAAGCATCTTCTTCGGTAGGAGCTTCCATACCAAATGACAAGACACGATTAACAGATAGATCATCTGCCAATCCAAAAACTAACTCATCATCACGATTGAGCACTGCAACAGTATTAGCCCCAAAAATCTTAGCCTTGGCAGCAAGGTAATGATCCATGTCACCATGCCAATCAAAATGATCTTGAGAGATATTTAAAATAGTGGCTGCATCAGCATTCAAGCTGTATGTGTGCTGAAGTTGAAAGCTAGACAACTCCAAAACCCATACATCTGGCAAAGATTCAATATCCAATAACTTATCTAATGCCGCTGGGCTAATATTTCCAGCAATAGCAACTGACATTCCTGCACGCTCACATAGAAGTCCAGTTAATGCGGTTGTGGTTGTTTTGCCATTTGTGCCAGTAATCGCAATCACTTTTCCTTGATAGTCTTGCTCAAGCTTAAGGGCTGCTATCGCTTGCGCGAAGAATTCGATCTCACTCCAAACTGAAATATTTTTATCAACAGCTTGATTTAAGAATGATTGAACTGGCTCCTGAATAGGTGATATACCTGGGCTAATGGCGATGATATCTACGCCATTAAGTAATTCATTTGATAGTTCACCAAAATGAATATCTTTAACTCCGGATGCTCGCACAACTTGCTCATACTTTTTGGCAGCATCTGATAACTGTGATTCTTGGCGTGTATCTGCCACTTGAACATTTGCACCCTGAGCCTGGCACCAACGAACCATGGCAGCACCTGACTCACCTAAGCCAAGCACCAATACACGAACTTGGTTCGTGTATTGATTGCCGAATGGATGTTGTAATTGAATCACTGTGCTTGCCTATCGCAATTTCAGACTAGATAAACCAATCAACACCAACAAAATAGTGATGATCCAAAAACGAACGACTACTTGTGTTTCTTTCCAACCACTTAATTCGAAGTGATGATGCAAAGGGGCCATTTTGAAAATGCGACGACCTTCACCATAGATTTTTTTACTGATCTTGAACCAAGCAACCTGCAAAATGACTGAAACTGTTTCAGCAACAAAAATGCCACCCATAACAAATAAAACAATCTCTTGGCGCACAATGACAGCAACAGTACCTAAGGCAGCCCCTAGAGAAAGTGCACCCACATCACCCATAAATACCTGAGCAGGGTGAGTGTTAAACCATAAGAAAGCTAATCCCGCTCCACTCATTGCCCCACAGAAGATCATGAGTTCACCAGCGCCCGGAATATATGGGAACAAAAGGTACTTAGTGAAAATCGCATTACCCATCACATAAGCAAATACGCCCAAAGCAGAACCCACCAAAATAACTGGCATGATGACTAGACCATCTAAGCCATCAGTTAAGTTCACCGCATTTGAACTGCCAACAATCACTAAATAAGTTAAAACAATAAATCCGAGCACACCCAGCGGATAGCTAACTTCTTTGAAGAATGGCACATATAAATTTGACTTAGCAGGCAAGTTAATTGAGAAACCGCTTTGCACCCAATTTAAAAATAACTCTAGAACTTTGAGGTTGTTCACCTCTGAGACTGAGAATGCCAAGTAGATAGCTGCAAACAATCCAATCAAGGATTGCCAAAAATACTTTTCTTTAGAAGACATGCCTTTAGGGTCTCTGTAAACCACCTTGCGGTAATCATCCACCCAACCAATGGCACCAAAGCCCAAGGTCACAATTAAAACAATCCAAATAAAACGGTTACTCAGATCTGCCCAAATTAATGTTGAAACAGCAATGCCCAATAGAATCAAAACACCGCCCATAGTAGGCGTACCTGTTTTTACTAAATGCGTTTGAGGGCCATCTTGGCGAACAGCTTGACCCACTTTCATGGCGGTTAATTTGCGAATAACCCATGGACCCCAAAATAAGCCGATTAAGCCCGCTGTTAATGTCGCCATCACCGCTCTAAAAGTGATGTAATTAATGACTCGCAAGAAGCCAATGTCATTTTGTAACCATTGCGCCAACCATAACAACATCAGTGAATCTCCTCTGCTAGAGCTTTAACAGCTCTTTCCATTCGCATAAAACGTGAACCCTTAATAAGCACTGTTGTGGCTTCATTAACAGCTCGCTGCGACAATGATTTCTTTAATGCTTGGCACAAATCCTCCACAGCATCAAAGTGAGCTGCAGTGCCACCCTCCAGCGATTTTTGTGAATAAGCAGCAACAGCCTGCTTACTTAACTCGCCCATTGCAAATAATTTCTTAATACCTTTTTCACCAGCATATGAACCCACTTCGTAGTGAAACTCAGGTCCCTGCTCACCAACCTCACCCATATCGCCAAGCACCAACCAAGAAGAATTTGGAAGAGCTGCTAATACATCGATAGCGGCACGAACAGAGTCTGGATTGGCGTTATAAGTGTCATCAATCAAAGTCGTTTGATCATTTAATTGATGCTGTTGCATACGGCCATTAACAGGCTTGAAGTTTTCAAGACCAGCTTGAATGACATTTAAAGATAATCCAGCGGCAAGGCCAGCAGCTGTTGCTGCTAAGGCATTACGAGCATTATGTTCACCAAGAATATTCAAAGTAACTTGAATATCACCTTTGGGTGTATTAATTTTTATTTGATTGGCAGCTTGGTTTAACCAATCGCCTGTGACCATTGCTTTTGTATGAGCACCCCAAGCAAAGTCAAACACCGCTCTTGGCGATGCTTGCTGTCTCCAATAATCAGAATACTCAGAGTCAGCCGGGAAAATGGCAGTGCCCCCTACTGGCAAAGCCTTAATTGCCAAAGCATGCTCTTGGGCAACAGCTTCAACAGTTGCCATAAATTCTTGATGCTCACGTTGAGCGTTGTTAATTAATGCAATATTTGCATTGGCAATACCGGCCAATAAGCTTGTTTCGCCTGGGTGATTCATACCCAACTCAATAACTGCTAATTCATGCTGAGTCGTTAAACGCAATAAAGTTAGCGGCAAACCAATTTCATTATTGAAATTACCTTGAGTAGCTAAAGCATGATCATTACCAACAGCTGCATTGAAAATGCTTTCAATCATGCCTTTAACTGTTGTTTTTCCATTGCTACCAGTTACAACAACTAAGTTTTTTAACTGGTGGTTTTTGCATTCTTTTTGCCATGCGCGCGCTAAATCTTGCAAAGCAATGATCGTGTCTCTAACTAAGATGCCACAGAACCCATTAGGCAATTGCTCAACAGAACTGATCAATGCAATGCTTGCGCCTTTTCCTTGAACTTCAGCCAAGAAATCATGTGCATCAAACTTTTCACCACATATCGCAATAAAGCAATCACCCTGCGCAATCTGACGACTATCACTGATAAATCGCTTTATAACAATTTCAGCTGATGGCGCATTGACTATCTTTGCTTCTGGCAAAAACTGTTTTACTTGTGAAAGCGTCATTAAGGAGTGGCTCATATAGCAGCACCTCCCATAGCTAATTGCAAATGCAATTGATCAGAAAAGGAATGTCGCTTACCAGCTATTTCTTGAGTATCCTCATGACCCTTGCCGGCAACTAAAACAACATCTTCTGGTTGAGCCTGGCGAATGACTTGCAGAATGGCCGTAGCTCTATCAGTATTGTGTTGTGCTTTTTCAGGCTGCTCAAAACCAGCAAGAATGTCAGAAATAATTGTTTCAGGTTCTTCACTTCTTGGGTTATCACTGGTCACCATGACGCGATCAGCATAGCGTTCAGCAATTCTGCCCATTAATGGGCGCTTACTTTTATCGCGATCCCCACCACAACCAAACACACACCACAAAGAACCTGAGCGCTCTTTTGCTAGATCGCTCAATGTTTTAAGTGCCTGCTCTAAAGCATCAGGTGTATGCGCAAAATCTACGATCGCCATAGGTGACTGAGTAGCTTTACCATGAACCAACTCCATACGCCCAATGACTGGCTTTAGCTCTTGAATTGCTAATTGAAGTTCAGCTTTTGAAAATCCTCGAATCAACAAAGCGGCACTAACTGCTAATGCATTACTGACGTTAAAGTTGCCAACAAATTTGGTTTGGATACTTTCAAGAAGCTCACCATCAATCAAGACATCAAATGCCATACCTTGATGAGATAAGCGAATGTTTTGAGCTAAAACTTTTTTGATTTGTCCTTTTGCATAACAAGGCAACGCCAATAATTTTTCTGGCTGAGTTGCATAGGCCCAAACCGTTAATCCAGATTCAATCGTTTGACTTAATTCACGCAAACAAGCCTGACCAAAATCATCATCTGCATTAACAACAATATTTTTTACGTTTGGTAAATGTAATATCTTTTTCTTTGCGGCCGCATATTCTTCCATGCTGCCGTGATAATCCAAATGATCTTGACTTAAGTTAGTAATAACTACTGTGTCAAATTCAACACCATTCACACGACCTTGCTCTAAGGCATGCGAAGATACTTCAACAGTTACAGTGCTGGCACCTTGCGTTAAAAGATTTTTTAATAAGGCATGAGTTTGAGGTGCGTCAGGGGTTGTGAATCCTGTCTTTTTTACAGAACCCAAAATGCCAGCCCCCAAGGTGCCGATAACTGCAGTAACTTCTTTTTTAGTTTGAAGAGCTTCGGCAATCCACTGACTCACAGTTGTTTTACCGTTTGTGCCAGTAATACCAATGACTTTCATTGAACGACTTGGATGTTCATACCAATAATCTGATATGTCTCCAGCTTGATCAGAAAGTTCTTCTACTGATATGCAGCGGTGATCATCTTTGACTAATTGAAGATCCTTTGTATTGAGAATATCTTCCAAACCTTGAGGTTCATACAAAACCAAAGCAGCACCTAAGCTTAATGCTTGAAGGATATAAGCTCTGTTATCACTTTTTAGTCTTTCATTACCCATTGGGTAAGCCAACATCACGTCACCAGCTTTTAGAACACGAGTATCCCCAGTCATTTGCGCACCAGCCCTCATAAAAGGCTGTAGTGATAAATGAAGAGGAAGTGCATTCATGGGCAACATAGCGTTCATCTGCTGAGAGACACCTTCTGTGTTGTATTGGCTGGAGTCATTTGCAAATCTTTATCAACCATTTGCTTAATTGCAGCATCTGGCAAAACACTCATACTGCGCAAAGTACCCGCAACAATATTTGAGAAAGCAGGAGCAGCAACAACGCCACCGTAATAACCACCAGCTCTTGGCTCATCCACCATTACCGCAACCACAATTCTTGGGGCGCTCATGGGTGCTAAGCCCACAAAGAAGCCACGATATTTGTTGCTGGCATACCCTTTACCTTCAACTTTGTGAGCAGTACCAGTTTTTCCGCCAACTCGATAACCTAGAGTCTGCGCATTGGTTGCAGTACCACCTGTTTGCGTTACTGTTTCTAGCATTTCGCGCATTTGAATCGCAGTCTTTGCAGAAATAACTTGCGTACCTTTTGGATTACCGTTGCTCTTATAAATAGTTGTCGGAACTAACTCACCATCACGTGCAAAGATGGTGTATGCGCGCGCCATCTGAAATAAAGATGCAGATAAACCATAGCCGTAAGACATCGTCGCCTGATCAATAGGCACCCAATTTTTATGGGGACGCAAACGACCCGCAACAGCCCCAGGGAAACCGATGGTTGGCGCTTGTCCTAAACCAATTGCCTGGAACATTTCCCACATATCTTGAGCTTGTAACTGCATTGCAATTTTTGCAGTTCCGATATTGCTTGATTTTTGAATCACTTCAGCCACTGTTAAAGCACCATAGGCGTGAGTATCTGTAATGGCTTTTTTGCCAATAACAATTTGTTTGCCAATTTGCATTTGCGTATTTGGTTGAACCAAACCTTTTTCTAGCGCTATCGCAACAGAAAATGGTTTCATAGTTGAACCAGGCTCAAAAGTATCAGTCAGCACTCGATTTCTTAATTGCTCACCACTCAAACCACTTCGCACATTAGGGTTGTATGTTGGCCAATTGGCTAACGCTAAGATCTCGCCAGTTTGGACATCCAAAACAACAACACCAGCTGCCTTTGCCTGGTGCTTTTCTACTACCGCTTTTATTTCATTAAATGCTAAAAATTGAACTTTGCTATCAATAGATAGCTGTAGATCAGCCCCGTCTTTGGGAGGATGAATAATGCCAAGACCTTCAACGTAGCGACCCAAACGATCTTGAATTACTCGGCGGCGCCCTGGCTGACCAGCAAGATCTTTTTCTCTGGCCAACTCCATGCCTTCTTGACCGCGATCTTCAACGTTTGTGAAACCAACAATATGTGCCATCGCCTCACCCTCAGGGTAAAGACGCTTGTACTCGTTGTTTTGTGCAATGCCAGGAATACCGAGATCTTTAATTTTCTTGGCAACATCAAGATCAACTTGACGCTTCAAAAATACTTGATTTTTCTCAGAGGCTAATTTTTTTCTTAACTCTGATTCACTCATCTCTAATAACTTAGCAAGTTCGCTTAATTTATCTTTTGATAAATCACTTGGAACAACATCAGGGAAAGCAATAATCGCCTTAGCCAATAAGCTAGTTGCCAAGACTTCACCATTGCGGTCAAGAATTTTTCCACGACTAGCTGGCATCTCAATTGAACGTAATGTTGCTTTATTACCCTTCTCTTCATAAAAAGAGTTTCCAAAACCTTGCACCCAAACTGCTCGCAAGGTCAAAGCAATAAAGCCAACAAATATCAAAAATAAAACCAGTCTTGATCGCCACATAGGCAAACGCAAGACTAAGTTGGGTGTTGATGAATATGAAATACGCGCCATTTAATCCACCACCACGTATTGTGTGCGACCAGGGTGAATTGGCTGCATATGTAATTGCTTACGAGCAATATCGGTAATTCTTGCTGCCTTCGATAAATTACGCTGCTCATACTCTAGGCGTAACCAATCTTGATTCAGACGACGCTCTTCTGTTTGAGCACGTTCAAGAGCTACATACAAAGAACGTGTTTTTTGCTGTGCCGCAACCAATGACAATGCGCACAACATCAAAATAACAAGAAGAATGATCGTAGAGCGATTCATGATTGATCGCCCCCAAGCTGACTTTTTACTTTACGCATCACACGCAAAATGGCTGAACGTGAGCGCGGATTTTCTTTTACTTCTTCTGCACTTGGTTTAATTCTGCTAATTAATTCTGCTACCGGCTTAGGCATCTGATCTTCAGTTAATGGCAAACCTCTTGGTACAGAAATATGAGACAAGCCTTGCATGAATTGTTTAACAATTCGATCTTCCAAAGAATGGAAGCTAATGACGGCAAGCAATCCGCCCGGCTTAAGACAAGTTAATGCAGCGCTCAACCCACCCTCCAAGTCGGCAAGTTCTTGGTTGATATAAATCCGTATAGCTTGAAAGGTGCGCGTGGCCGGATCTTGGCCCGCCTCGCGGGTGCGGACGACACTAGCCACGAGCGCCGCGAGCTCTCTTGTCCGAGTGAGGGACTCGCCTTGCTCTCTGCGAGTAACAATCGCCTTTGCAATCTGTAAAGCAAACCGTTCTTCCCCATAGTCTTTAATGACCCTCGCTATTTCTTTTTGTTCCGCTGTTGCTAACCATTCCGCCGCACTTTGTCCACGTGTCGTGTCCATGCGCATATCGAGTGGACCATCCTGTCGAAATGAAAAACCCCGATCTGGATCGTCGATTTGTGGTGAGCTGATTCCTAAATCCAACAACACTCCATCCACTGTTTCTGGTGAGATGTGTTCCGCCATTAAGGCAAAGCTCTCGTGAATAATTTGAAAGCGTGGATCTTGAATTGTGTTCGCCTCTGCTATCGCTTGAAGGTCTTTGTCGAAGGCTATCAACTTTGATTGCTGATTGAGTTGGCTCAATATCATTCGACTGTGACCACCACGACCGAATGTCCCGTCGACAATCATTGCTGGCTGTTGATTTGGTGTTTTGTTTTCTGATTGACCCAATACCGAGGTGACTGCCTCGGCCAGTAGTACTGGGCGATGGGTATATGTCATGGTCGGCCAACATCAGAAAGTAAATTGTTTGAGTGCATCGGGCATGCCTTGTGCAATAGCTGCTTGCTCTTTTTGTGCGTAAGTGGCGGCATCCCATAATTCGAAGTGACTACCCATGCCTAACAACATGACATCACGTTCGACATTGGCGGCTGCACGTAATTCAGGACTCACAAGAATGCGGCCTGAACCGTCCATTTCAACATCAAAAGCATTACCCAAAAAAATACGGCGCCACCAATGAGCATCCATTGGTAACTGCGCAATACGACTTCTAAATGCTTCCCACTCAGAGCGAGGGAATAATAAGAGGCAACCATCGGGGTGTTTTGTGAGCGTGACTCTGCCTTCACCTTGTAATTGCAAGGCGTCACGATGCCTTGCAGGAATCGACATGCGACCCTTAGCATCGAGAGTTAATGCAGAAGCACCTTGAAACACGTAATTTTCCCCACTTTTTCACACTTTTCCCCACTGTAGAGGATGAGTAATTGATGGTCAAGTGTTTTGGGTACTTTTTTTACAATTTCTTTAGCTAGAACAAGTACTTAGGAGCGCATGCTGATGATATTTTAATGATAAATTTCCAATAAAAACATAGTCATGGAAAGTACTCTTAAGAAACTAGCTGAGGGTTATATGCGGTAAGCAGTAAAAGTCATGACTTTTGCCATGATTTTCATGGCTGACTGAATTGGCGCAGGTAACTCTACCCCACCTTCACGTATAGCCATTTGTCCATGTTCAATCTCATCAGCACGCATTTGAGCAACGATTGCCCTTGATTGACGGTCATTAGAGGGTAATTCTTTCAAATGGCCATCCAAGTGATGTTCGACTTGTTTTTCGGTTTCCGCAACAAAGCCTAAGCTGACTTTATCACCTGCTAATCCAGCTGCAGACCCGAGTAAAAAAGATCCTGCATACCAAAGTGGATTCAATAAGCTTGGCCGAGCACCCAACTCCTCCAAACGGCTCTCACACCAAGCCAAATGGTCTTCCTCCTCAACAGCAGCATGCTCTAACTTTGCTTTTAGATCATCACTTTTAGCATGTAGTTTTTGAGATTGATACAAAGCCTGGGCGCACACCTCTCCTACATGATTAATTCTCATCAAGCCTGCAGAGTGTTTTTTTTCACTCTCTGTTAAGCCATCTAATAATTCACCAGACTCTACCTGTGCAACTGGAATAGGTCTTCTCATAGGAGTAGCCCCAACAATTGATCGCAAAGCGCGATCAAATTCAATGATTAATCCATCAACAGGGTGATTAGCTAGTTTTGAGCTCATAACGCCATCTTAAACGCTTGATCAATTATCAGTTTTGATAAAGATCAGCACGATATGTTGTTTTATTACAACCATTTCTCATAAAAATATTCATTTTTAAGGTTATTAATCACTTGAATTTTACTTTATTGATATCTTAGATATTGGTTTCTTTGTAAACCAAACAGAAAAATGGCGATTTTGTTGTTTTTTTGCATCAACTTTCAATGGAGAACTCATGAAAAAAACGCTTATCAGCGTAGCGGTGCTGTCTTTGATGGCAACACCACTGGTCATCACAAGTGCCCAGGCTCAAACAAGCAGCACATCGATTTATGGCACTTTAGATAACGGCATGCGCTACAGCAAGAATGCTGGCCATGACAACATAGGTAATTCTAAAGATGGTCGTCTTTCAACTAACTCAGGTGGTTTATCAGGTTCACATCTTGGTTTTGTGGGGCAAGAAGATTTAGGTCATGGGACCCATACAATTTTTAAATTGGAAGCCGGAATTAACACCAACTCAGGAGAGCTCAACTCTTCTAGCGATGGAAAGTTTTATGGCAAGAAATCTGAAAATAAAAGTATGTTTGGTCGACAAGCTTATTTAGGCGTTAGCAATCGAACATTCGGCAGTATGACGATGGGCCGACAATACACAGTTAGCTACGATGTGATTAAAAACTTTGATCCAACTAATAACTTAAATCAACATCAAACGATTCATCATCTCAGCGGCTACTCTGACTCTAAGAATCATCACAATCGCTCAGATGCCACCATTAAATATGAATACTC
Source organism: Polynucleobacter sp. (assembly GCA_024642065.1). Classification (GTDB taxonomy): domain Bacteria; phylum Pseudomonadota; class Gammaproteobacteria; order Burkholderiales; family Burkholderiaceae; genus Polynucleobacter. Next base: position 27,294 of record JAHEBW010000046.1, read on the forward strand.
GTTTGCGAATGTTCGCACCCTAGCAAGCTATAAACCCGGCACACAAGTTGGTTCTATCAGTAATGGCAGTGAAATGGCCATTGGTATGCAGCATCAGAATAAGCAATGGGGAATTGGCGCGTCATATACCGAAATTGGTATTGCCAAAACTGCCGGGACAGCACCATCCCATGCGCAAGCTCTTGGAAAAACAAAAATCTTCAACATAGCTGGCGAATATAAAATGGATCGACTGAAATTAAGAACTGGTATTTCTCATAGTCAATTGCCAGAGGTAAAAGTTGGAGCTATCTTTGAGCATCCGCAACTAGCGATTCCTCACAAAGATCAAGTTGGTTCGACAATCTTTGTCGCAGCCTGGGGCCTTCAATACGAACTAACACCTCGCGTTGAACTGAGCTTAGCTAAGTACACCAAACTAACATATCAATCAACAAATGATGTCTTGATGGATAAAGACCGAAGAGTAGTTATGAGTGGTTTGTATAAATTATCAAAGAGGACTGATATTTATAGCATCATCGATTGGCACTCCAACCGAGCTGGAGTTTCAGAAACCAATCGATCTAAAAACCAGCAGAGTATTTCTGCTGGATTGAGACATCGTTTTTAAACGAGTACTTCTGCTTTACAAGCTGTTTTAGTTTTTAAACCTAATTCAGCTAAAAGCTCACGATCGGCATCCGCTTCTGGATTGTCGGTTGTGAGCAACTTGTCACCGTAGAAAATAGAATTGGCGCCCGCCATAAAACACATGGCCTGCACTGCACGACCCAACTCTTGACGACCAGCAGATAAACGTACACGCGCTGTTGGCATCGTGATACGCGCAATGGCTATCGTACGAACAAACTCTAATGGATCAACACCCTTTTGGTCTGCCAAAGGAGTACCAGCAACTGGCACTAAATGATTGATAGGCACTGACTCTGGATACGGATTCAAATTAGCAAGCTTTGCAATAAATGCTGCACGTTGAGCACGTGTCTCACCCATACCAATAATTCCGCCACAGCAAACTGACATGCCCGCACTGCGAACACTCTTCAAGGTATCTAAACGATCCTGGTAATCACGAGTGTTAATGACAGAACCGTAAAAATCTTCACTTGTGTCGAGGTTATGGTTGTAATAATCCAAACCAGCATCACCTAATGCTTTAGCTTGTTCTGGAGCCAACATACCCAAAGTAGCGCATGTTTCCAAACCTAGATCCTTAACACCCTTGATCATTGCAACCACTTTTTCAATGTCACGATCTTTGGGTTCACGCCAAGCAGCGCCCATACAAAAACGATTTGATCCAGCTTCTTTAGCTGCTCGGGCAGCTTCCAAAACTTCTTCCACATCCATCATCTTGGTTGCTTTAACATCCGTTTGATAGCGGGCTGCTTGTGGACAATAACCGCAATCCTCTGGACAACCCCCTGTCTTAATCGACAATAAAGTTGCTAATTCAATATCCCCTTCTGGGAAATTTTCACGATGAACTGCAGCGGCACGAGTCATTAACTCGTTCATAGGCAATTCATACAGTTCAAGTACTTGGGCAACAGTAGTAGACATAAGATTTTTAGGGGATTTCTCAGTAATAATTACTAATGATACAGGGCGAAGTGTTCAAATAGAGGCTATGCGCAATATCCTAACTTTTCTTTCTTTATTGATCCTGACGCAAATAGCATCGGCAGAAAGGTCTTGGCCTCATGCCAGCTCAGAGCCAATCAGAATCATTGTAACTTTCACCCCTGGTGGAGCGCCCGATATTCTAGCGCGAGCACTTGCCGAACATTGGCAAAAAGACCTTAATAATCAAGTAATTGTAGAAAATAAACCAGGGGCTGGCGGCAATATTGGTACCGAATTAGTCACTAAAGCAAGTCCAAATGGACACACCCTTTTAATTGGCACCGTAGGCACCCTCACAATCAACCCCTATCTTTATAAAAACATTTCCTACGATGCACACAAAGATCTAGAGCCTATTACTTTTTTAGCGAGCACGCCCAACGTCTTAGTTTTAAATAAAAATGTGCCGGCTGATGATGCAAAAACATTGATTGAATTGGCCAAATCAAAACCCAATCAGATGAGTTACTCATCTTCAGGCATCGGCACATCCATACATTTATCAGGCGAACTATTTCAAGATCTGACCAAAACAAAAATTAAACATATTCCTTACAAAGGACGAGCTCAAGCAATTCCAGATTTATTAGGCGGAAGAGTTCAGATGAGTTTTGATAATTTGACATCAGCAATGCCCCTAATTAAATCGGGTGATTTAAAGGCAATTGGCGTAACAAGTATTCACCGCTCTCCTCACGCTCCTGATATCCCAACACTAAGCGAATCAGGTGTTGCGTCATTAAAGAATTTTCAAGTGACTTCTTGGTTCTCATTAATGGGCCCATCAGGAATGCGCAAAGAAGATATCAATAAAATTGCGGCAGAAACCAAAAGAATCCTTTCTTTACCAGAAGTCAAAAAACGTCTCGGTAAACTAGGTCTTGAAGCTAACCCTCAGGGACCTGAAGCTCTCCAACGATTGATTCAATCAGACTCTAAGCGTTGGTCAAAATTAATTAATGAAACAGGCATAAAGGCTGAATGAGACCAGAGCACACCTCAAGCATTTCTGAGCAATTGGTAGAGCGCAGCTTAAAAGCTGTATGGCATCCTTGCACACAAATGAAACACCATGAGCGATTTCCGCTCATTGCTCTATCTCACGGTAAAGGTAGCTGGTTATATGACCATGATGGTCAACGTTACTTAGATGCTGTTAGCTCATGGTGGGTCAATCTATTTGGCCACTCCAACTCTTACATCAATGAAGCTCTCAAAGAACAGCTCAACCATTTAGAGCACGCGATGCTAGCGGGCTTTACTCACAAGCCTGTTATAGAACTATCAGAGAGACTCAGCGCCTTAACATCTCATCAGCTTGGCCACACGTTTTATGCATCGGATGGGGCCTCTGCCATCGAGATCGCACTCAAAATGAGTTTTCACTATTGGCGAAATTTGGGCCAACCGGAGAAGAAAGAATTTGTCTGCCTAAAAAATAGCTATCACGGTGAAACTCTTGGAGCTTTAGCTGTTACAGATGTAGCCCTTTTTAAAGATGCTTATGGCCCACTCATTGGCCAATCCCACATTGTTGCAAGCCCAGATGCAAGAAATGCTGTTAATGGCCAAACACCTCAAGATGTCGCAACTCTTGCGTTAAAAGATTTAGAAAAAACTCTTCAAATACACCAAGGGAAAATTGCGGCACTCATTATCGAACCCTTAGTTCAGTGTGCAACTGGTATGGCTATGTACGACCCTTCGTACCTAGTTGGCGCTCGCCAACTGTGTGATCAATATCAAGTTCATTTGATTGCTGACGAAATTGCAGTGGGCTGTGGCCGCACAGGAACTTTCTTCGCTGTCGAGCAAGCTGGAAGCTCAGGGATATGGCCTGACTTCTTGGCTTTATCGAAAGGCATCAGTGGCGGATATTTACCACTGTCATTAGTGATGACGACCGACAAGATTTATCAGGCGTTTTACGACGATGATGTCACCAAAGGTTTTTTACACTCTCACTCCTATACGGGCAATCCTCTTGCTTGCACTGCTGCATTAGCAACATTAGATATTTTTGCCAATGATCATGTGATTGAAAAAAATAAAATTCTTTCGCAATCAATAAGCGAATCATTTACTTGGGCAAAGAATGACTCAAGAATTGAGCACTTCCGTCAGACAGGGATGATTTTGGCATTCGATGTAAAAGAAGATGTTTGCTCTAAGACATTTGCCAAAGAGTTTTTCAAAGAAGCGCTGGCTCAAGAGGTGTTGGTAAGACCAATCGGTCGAACCATATACATCATGCCCCCTTACACGCTTAGCGCTGATGAATTAAATATTCTATCGAAGGGCATTGAAAATGCCCTACAGCTTGTTTTAAGCAAGAAGGTCTAGAATTTAGCGATGGGCAATTCTTATACTCAGCATTACAACGAACTTTTAGAAAGTTTAGAGAAGAAATCTCTACGCAGAAAACTAAAAGTTAGTGAAAGTGCCAGCGCTCCATTAATGACCATAGATGGTCGCTCAATGCTCACTTTTTGCAGCAACGATTATTTAGGACTTGCCAACCATCCTCAAATTGCAGATGCAATAGCTACCGGCGCTCAACGGTATGGGTCAGGTAGCGGGGCCTCCCATATGATTAGCGGCCACAACCAAGCTCATGATGAATTAGAAAAAGCTCTTGCTCAAACACAGAGCTCTTTTATACCCAACATCAAAGCTCTGTTTTTTGGCACAGGCTATATGGCCAATATGGCAGCGATTACTGCCTTAAGCTCAATCAGTGATGGATCTAATGCAATGGGATCCATGAGTATCTTTTCTGAAGAGCTTAATCATGCTTCTTTGATTGACGGCATACGTTTAGCCAGCAAACAAAATCACGCCAAGATCCATATTTACCCACATCAAAATATGGATGCTCTCAGAAAAATGCTGGCAGAAGATTCAAATCCATTCAAATTGATCGTCACAGATGGCGTATTTAGCATGGATGGTGATATTGCCCACGTTAATCAACTGCTCGAGCTAGCCGAAGAATTCAATACCCTCTTAATGATCGATGATGCTCATGGCTTTGGTGTTTTGGGGGATGGTGGATTAGGCATCCTTAATATGTTTGGCGTAAGCGCCAGCGACACTCGCGCATCAAGAATCATTTATATGGGCACACTTGGTAAAGCTGCAGGTTTAAGTGGCGCTTTTGTGGCAGGAGACGCAGGATTAATTGAATGGGTCATGCAGAAGGGTCGTGCTTATATTTACACAACAGCAAGCCCTCCACTGATTGCACAAGGCCTTCTAAAAAGTCTAGAACTGATGAGAGACCCTCATCATCGACTTAACTTGGAAAAAAATATTGCTCACTGGCATACTCATTTGAAACTGAAAAAATGGCATCTTATGCCATCTCAAACAGCGATTCAGCCTATCGTTATTGGTAGCAACGCAGATGCTCTTAAGGTGGCACAGCACCTTGATCAGAGAAATATTTGGGTTCCAGCCATTCGGCCACCAACTGTTCCAGAAGGAACAGCACGATTGCGCGTAACGCTCTCTGCCACACACACCGCAGATCAAATTGATCAATTGATTCAAGCATTACATGAGATTGAAGATGCCTTCTAATTTGAAACCTGCAGGATTTTTTGTGACTGGTACCGATACTGAGGTGGGTAAAACTTTAGTATCAGGTGCTTTACTTTTGCAATTACAGAAGAAATACTCAAAAGTCATTGGATATAAACCAGTAGTGGCTGGGGTTAGCAAAATTGATGGCAAGCTTCAAAATGAAGATCTAGTGACCCTAGCCATAGCATCAACACATGAAGCGGCTAACAATGCTTCAAACATATGTCCTTATATTTTGGAAACGCCTTCAGCGCCTCATCTTGTTGCTTGCAACAATCACATTAATTTAAGTTACGAAAAAATGTTGGGCGGCTATCAAGCACTAGCAAATCAAGTCGATGCAATTGTTGTTGAGGGCGTTGGTGGATTTAAGGTGCCATTTCATGAAGGTAAAAATAGTGCTGACTTTGCAAGAGACTTAGGCTTACCTGTTATTTTGGTTGTTGGCATGCGCTTGGGTTGTATCAATCACGCCCTGCTGACCATTGAAGCCATTCAAAGTAGAGGTCTGATGATTGCTGGATGGGTTGCCAATTCCATCAGCGAAATGAATCTACTAGAGGAAAATATTGAATCACTGAAAGATATGATTGATGCGCCCCTATTAGGCATCATCCCTAAGCTCGATGATCATCTTACTCAAACACCTTATACAAAATCAGCTCTAGAAAAAGCGGCTTCATATATCAAGCTACCTAGCTAAGCGTCTACTTAGCTTTTAATTCTTAGCTCTCGTCGCAAAATCTTTCCAACATTGTTTTTGGGAAGCTCTGATCGAAACTCAATGTATTTAGGACGCTTGTAATTGGTAAGCTGCTGTTTGCAATGTTGGTTGACGGCTTTTTCAGTGAGTTGATCATCTCTTTTAACAATAAAAACTTTTACTGCTTCACCAGAATTTTCATCGGGCACACCTACTACCCCACATTCAAGCACCCCAGGTAAGGCTGCAACCACCTCTTCCACTTCACTGGGGTAAACATTAAATCCAGAAACCAAAATCATGTCTTTTTTACGATCAATGATTTTGACGTAGCCCTGCTGATTCATAAAACCAATATCACCCGTTTTCAAAAATCCATCAGATGTCATGGTGGCGATTGTTTCTTCTGGTCGATTCCAATAACCCGCCATGAGCTGAGGGCCTTTAATGCATATTTCACCAGACTCTCCATAAGGCAGCACTTGACCAGCTTCATCCCGAATACTGGCATCAGTTCCAGGCAAAGGTAAACCAATGTGCCCAGTAAAGCCATCAATCAGTGGCGTGTTGCAACACGCCACTGGTGATGTTTCAGAAAGTCCATATCCTTCAGCTATCGGTTTACCTGTCAGCGATAACCATCGCTCAGCGGCTGCTTTTTGAACAGCCATACCGCCGCCAATCGCAACAAGCAAGCTTGAAAAATTGATTTTTGTAAATGAGGGATGATTCATCAAAGCATTAAATAAAGTATTCACTGCCGGGAAAATATGAAATTGCTTAAGACCTCTGAGCAACTTAATAAATCCAGGAATATCTTTAGGATTAGTGACAAGAATGTTTAATCCACCACTTCGAATACCAAACATACAGCAGGCTGTTAGAGCGAAGATATGGTACAGAGGTAAGGCACAAACAAAAACCAATTGATCTATCGACTTGCCCCTTAGGCCAGGCTCTAACCAAGATTCAATTTGAAATATATTTGCCAAGATATTTCGGTGAAGTAAAACAGCTCCCTTTGCAACACCAGTTGTGCCGCCGGTGTATTGCAAAAATGCAATGTCATCACCTTGGAGATCCGGTCGAATCCAATTGGATTGGCTTCCTTTATGCAAAGTATTTTTAAAATTACAGCTTCCAATTAAATGCCATTTTGGAACCACCTTTTTAAGATGGCGAATGACCCAATTAATGATGAGTCCTTTAAAACCCATCATTTCACCAACACTTGTTACCACCACATGCTGAACATTCGTTTGAGACTGGATGCTCTCAAAAACATGCGCAAAATTTTCCAAAACAACTAAAACTTCAGCACCGGAGTCTTTAAGCTGATAAGCCAGCTCTCTTGGGGTATACAGTGGATTGACGTTAACAACAACGTAACCCGCCCTCAGAGTCCCAGCCAGAGCAATTGGATACTGCAAAACATTGGGCATCATCAATGCCACCCTGGCACCCTTGCTTAACCCCAAGGATTGCAAATAGGCAGCAAATTGTTGGGAGGCTGTATCCAGGTCTTTAAATGTAAGTCTTTTCCCCATACAGTCAAATGCCACACGACTTGCATATTGAGCAAATGCATCTTCCAGCATGTGACTTAAAGAAACATACTGACTGGCATCAATAACGTGGGGAACACCCTCGGGATAACTATCTAACCAGGGTTTTGCTTGACTCATGCTATTGTCTTTTTATAAATTATTTGCATAACTAAATATGTATGAAATACTGCACTAAAGTTGCAGGAATACCAAGAGCTAAACATATTAGTCGCATAAGGGATATGATTTAGCTAAGAAATTAGAAACCAAACCTATGAAACTATTGCCAGAAGTCCTTGAATCAGTTGAAGTTATCAAGGCTATTCGCCGAGATATCCACGCACACCCTGAACTGTGTTTTGAAGAAAACCGTACAGCGGATAAGGTTGCTAAACAATTGGAATCTTGGGGCATCACAGTTCACCGTGGTTTGGGTAAAACTGGTGTGGTGGGCAGTATTCAAGGAAATGCAGGGGCTGGCAAATCGATTGGTCTTCGCGCCGACATGGATGCTCTACCCTTACAAGAACACAATCGTTTCGAACACGCATCTAAACATGATGGAAAGATGCACGCTTGCGGCCACGATGGTCACGTAGCGATGTTATTGGGAGCTGCAGAGTATCTTTCTAAGCATCGCGATTTCAAAGGTACAGTTCATTTCATTTTCCAACCCGCAGAAGAAGGCGGTGGCGGTGCTCGCGAAATGATCAAAGATGGTTTATTTGATTTATTTCCATGTGATGCTGTTTTTGGCATGCATAACTGGCCAGGATTAGCCGTTGGAGATTTTGGCGTTACTCCAGGGCCTATGATGGCATCTAGTAACGAATTTGTAATTACTGTTAAAGGTAAGGGTGGCCATGCGGCACTTCCGCACAACAGTGCTGATCCAGTATTTGCAGCAACTCAAATCATGAGTTCACTTCAAGGAATCATTACTCGTAACAAGCGTCCTATTGATGCGGCAGTTTTATCTATCACTCAATTTCATGCTGGCGATGCAAGCAATATCATTCCTGATAGCGCTTGGGTCGGCGGAACCGTTAGAACTTTTACATTAGAAGTTCTAGATTTGATTGAAGCACGATTACGTCATATTGCTTTGACAGTTGCTCAAGCATTTGATTGCACTGCTGAAGTGGAATTTTCAAGAAACTATCCGCCAACAATCAATCATGCCAAAGAAACAGAATTTGCAATTGATGTTATGAAAAGCTTGGTCGGAGAAGATCGCGTGAACCCACGCATCGACCCTACGATGGGCGCAGAAGATTTTGCATTTATGTTGCAAGAAAAACCGGGTTGCTATGTATTTATTGGCAATGGCGATGGCGACCATCGCTCGCAAGGTCATGGTTTAGGTCCATGCCAATTACATAACCCTTGCTATGACTTCAATGATGACTTACTGCCATTAGGCAGCAGTTACTGGGTCAATCTAACTCAAAAATATTTGGCGCAATAAAGAAGTCGGGTTATTGAGTTAACTCAATATCACCATAAATGGCATTCACTTGAGTGCGCGTGTTATCGGTATCGGTTAACAAACCCAAACCAATGATTTTTCCAGGCGCCTCGCCAAATGCTGCCTGGTAATCTTTTGTTAAATCTCGGTGATGTTGCTGCCAACGTCCAAGATCTTTGCCCCCGCTGTTAACAACAATCATTTTGACACGTGAGGTGCGCGGGCTTGTAATGACCATCTCCACCGGACTTTTTGCGGCCCAAACATACATCAGGCTGGCATAAGGCATGTCGTGACCACTCACAATTTTTGCCATTTCAAAAACCATTTGATCACGAACCGGCAACTTGGTTTTATCGCCATCAAATGCAACTAAGATTCTTAAAGGAGCATCATCTCTTGATGAATCGTGGTTATTTGCGTTAGGTATGTAATCTAGAGCTTTCCACTGCCAATTTAAGAACAAGCCTGCTGCATCTCTTGGCTGAAGGGGCAAGACAAGACCTGATGCTGCGATGTCTGCGCTAGCATGCAGAACTGTTTTACCTTCATATTGTTCAAGGGTGTATTCAGTTTTATTTTTTTGAGGCGTGATGCGCCAAACTTGCCAAGCCTTTGGTAGACGACCACCATGATTTAAGTCTGAAAACTTCACCACTTTCTCGGCTGGAGGTGTTTGCAAGTCACCCACCTCCATCGTTGCGCATGAAGCTAAACCTAACAGACTCAAACTCAGTAAGGTTTTATATAAAGGCCTTTTTAATTTCAAACGCATTTGAATCAATGAATCGCTTTGATTATTGATTTTTAAATTTAGCTGGTCGCTTTTCAACGAATGCTGCCATACCTTCTTTTTGATCTTCAGTGGCAAATGCAGCATGGAATAAACGACGCTCTAAATGAATACCTTCATTTAAAGAGTTTTCATAAGCAGCATTCACACCCTCTTTAACCATCATCAAAATAGGCAAAGACATTTCAGAGATAGTTTTTGCCGCAGACATTGCTTCTACTAATAACTGATCAGCCGGCACAACTCTTGAAACGAGTCCTGCACGCTCCGCTTCTGCTGCATCCATCATTCTGGCAGTCAAACACATATCCATAGCCTTAGCTTTAGAAACAGCTCTTGGCAAACGCTGCGTACCGCCAGCACCTGGAAGGATGCCTAATTTAATTTCAGGCTGCCCAAACTTGGCAGTATCAGCTGCAATGATGAAATCACACATCATGGCTAACTCACAACCACCACCTAAAGCGTAGCCTGCAACTGCAGCAATCACTGGTTTACGGATGCGGCGAATGGTTTCCCAATTCTTAGTGATGTAATCGCCTTTATAGACATCTGTAAAACTGTACTTAGCCATCATGCCAATATCAGCGCCTGCTGCAAATGCTTTTTCACTTCCAGTAATGACTACACAAGAAATATTTTCATCAGCATCGAAACCCAATAGTGCCGCACCCAACTCATCCATCAACTGATCATTCAAAGCGTTCAGGGCTTTAGGGCGATTGAGAGTAATTAATGCAACACGACCTTCTATGGATGTCACAATCGTTTCGTAGCTCATCTTTTAACTTTCTATCTTGTTAGTAGAACTGCTTATGTATTTTCGATAATGCAAAATGTGTGATGCTTGCTGCTTTGGCTATATATTAACTAGTATTGATGCATCAAGTTTACTGAGGCAAAAAGATCCACATACGCCCCTGCTGCTTCATACGGCCAGCATATTCTCCTGCTTGATCGCCTGTACCCCAATAAAAGTCAGCCCTTACAGCACCAATAATGGCACTACCCGTATCTTGGGCCATCATTAAACGATGTAATGGTTTTTCACTCAAAGGATAGGTTGTCGCCAAGAATACCGGCGCCCCTAAAGGCAAAGCCTTTGTGTCGACAGCAATACTTCGTTCAGCAGTTAATGAAACCCCCAAAGAACCAATAGGCCCAACATTGACATCAGGTGTGATTGGCAACTCTCTAAAAAAAACATAACGAGGGTTGGCGTTCAGCATTTCTTGAACTCGCTGTGGGTTTTTCTTAGCCCATGCCTGGATGCCTTGCATGGTTGCAGTAGATCTTGTTATCTCTTTGCGGTCCAACAACCATTGAGCAAAAGATTTAAATTGCTGATCATTGGTGCCAGCAAAGCCGAGACGAATGACTGAGCCATCACTCATCCTAACGCGACCAGACCCTTGAACTTGCATAAATGCGGCAGCAACAGGGTCGTCTACCCACAAAATTTCTTGGCCTTTCAATTGGCCACTAGACATCAACTCAGACCTAGCCGGCAATGTGCTTGGCTTTTTCTTTCTCCAAGCATCTGGGTAGCGATGAATAGGTGTTTGATAAATTCCACCTTTTTGACGAGCTCCATTTAAATAGGGCTCGTAATATCCAGTCACTAATCCATGGACTCCGCCAGCTGAGGGGCCCGACTGATGGCGAATCTCCATCACTTTCATATTTCTCTCGAAATAACGACGAATGGATTCACTATCCTTTGAATTCACTTGATTGGCAGCAGCGCAAGCAGGCTTCCAATTCAATCCACTTGGATTACGCTTGGCCAAGCCCTGACAACTTCTTTGCCAAGCAGGCCATGCCGCCGTTAAATCATCCTCTTGCCAGCCAGGAAGTTGGCTCCATGCAACCGGAACAAATTGAGCTGTTGGACTTGCGTAACTGCTACTCCTAGAAACCTCTTTTTTACTTGGTTTTATTGAGTACTCAGGGCTTGTTGCACAAGAAGAAAGCAAAGCAGCCGAGCTAAGCAGGAGGGCAGCAAGGAAGGAAGTCTTATTTTGAAAAGGGATATTCATAGAAGAGATAGATATTTAGCGCTTATGATTCAGAATATTGAACGGAAAAACTTCCGCTATAGAAAGGATATAAAAATTGAGCACTCTATTTGATGACTTTCCCATGCTGTTGTTTGCCTTAGAAGCTGGAGTTGCTTTATTAATCTTGGTGATTATTGTAGTTTGGACCATGATGGGTAGAAAAGACCGCTAAACGCGCGTCCACCCACTGAACGATCTATACACCCTCAGATTAATGAAGGGTTCTTGGCATCACAAGGGCAAATTCTGGAATAGGTGTTTGGAAAAACTGCGCATCTTCACTAAAACAGAAGAAATCACCCCTCATCGTACCCATCGGAGTCGGCAAAGTAGCCCAACTGGTGTACTCAAACTGTTCTCCAGGGCGCAAAAGAGGCTGCTGCCCAACCACCCCTAAGCCCCTGACTTCTTGAACTTCATTGTCCCCGTCGGTAATGATCCAATGACGGGCAATGAGCTGTGCAGGAAGCTGTCCAACGTTTTTAATGGTGACCGTATAGGCAAATGCAAACTGCCGATTTTCAGCATCTGACTCATCAGGAAGGTAGGTCACTTTGACCTGGACGTTGAATTGGTGTTGTTCCATGACAAGATTCTGCTCTATAGAAGACGCTACTGCAAGCAAGACCACGATAGAATCACTATATGGCTAAAACAAATACCTCAAATTCCTACCTTATTGCGCCGTCTATTTTGTCGGCAGATTTTGCACGCTTAGGCGAAGAAGTCTCGTCTGTATTGGCTGCAGGGGCAGATTGGATCCACTTTGATGTGATGGATAACCATTATGTTCCCAATTTAACGATTGGCCCCTTGGTATGTGAGGCTATTCGCTCCTACGCTGTTAAGGACGGAAAACCGGCCTGTATCGATGTCCATTTGATGGTTGAGCCAGTGGACCGCATCGTGCCTGACTTTGCCAAGACGGGCGCTAATCTCATTAGCTTTCACCCAGAGGCAAGTTCCCATATTGATAGAACTTTGGGCTTAATCAAAGATAGCGGGTGTCAAGCTGGTCTAGTTTTTAATCCGGCGACACCATTGCATTATTTAGACCATGTTCTAGATAAATTAGATTTGGTTTTATTAATGTCTGTGAATCCAGGCTTTGGCGGTCAATCATTTATCCCAGGAACCTTGGATAAATTACGAGAGACCAAAGCCAAGCTCAATGCTTATGAAGCCAAATCTGGACGAAAAATTCGTTTAGAGGTTGATGGCGGAGTCAAAGCAGACAACATTCGCGAAATTGCTGCAGCAGGTGCTGATACTTTTGTAGCCGGTTCTGCTATTTTTGGTAAACCAGACTACAAGGCCATCATTGATACGATGCGCGAGGAATTAGGAAAAGTTTAATGCAGCGCTCAGACTTCGACGCCTTGGCAAAACAAGGCTATAACCGTGTTGCCTTAGTTTCAGAAGCTCTTGCAGATTTAGAAACTCCGCTTTCTCTTTATCTCAAGTTAACGCAAGAGCATGGCTCAAAAAATACTTTCTTATTAGAGTCTGTCGTTGGCGGTGAGCGTTTTGGTAGGTATTCCATCATTGGTTTACAAGCCAAAACCTTAATTCAAGTCAGTGGCGGACCTCAAAATACCCTGACGCAAGTGATCACTGACGGGAAAGTTGTTGAAACTGATCATGGCAATCCATTAGATTTCATTGCCAACTATCACAGCAGATTTAAAGTAGCGCTACAAGCTGGTTTGCCACGCTTTTGCGGTGGTTTAGCGGGTTATTTTGGTTACGACACGATTCGATATATCGAGCCTCGCTTAGCCAAACATCATCTTCCAGATGAAACTCAATTACCAGACATCCAACTCATGCTCACTGAAGAGTTGGCAGTTATTGATAATCTAGCAGGCAAACTGTATCTAATCGTTTACGCCAACCCTCAAGAGTCAGGCTCATACGAACAAGCTCAAACTAGATTAAAGTTTTTACGTCAAAGTCTTGCTGCTCCGGTAAAAAATCCAAGCACTGCAGCAACCAAGAAAACTGAAGCAATTCGTAAATTTGCTAAAGAAGATTTTATTGATGCAGTTAAACGCACCAAGGAATACATCTTGGCAGGTGACTGCATGCAAGTGGTGATTGGTCAAAGGATCAGTCAACCCTATACGGATTCACCGTTATCGCTTTATCGCGCCTTACGTTCATTGAATCCATCACCTTACATGTACTTGTACGATTTTGGCGATCACCAGGTAGTTGGATCTTCACCTGAAATTCTGGTCCGCCAAGAAACCAGAAACATTGATGGTCAACAAAAACGTTACGTCACAGTTCGCCCAATTGCTGGCACGCGTCCCCGTGGCAGCAACCCAGAACATGATGAGCAACTAGCTAAAGAACTTTTGGCAGACCCTAAAGAAATTGCAGAACACGTTATGTTGATTGATTTAGCACGCAATGATGTTGGCAGAATTGCAAAGAATGGCAGCGTCAAAGTGACTGATCGCATGGTGATTGAGAAATACTCACACGTGCAGCACATTGTTAGCTCAGTAGAGGGTGAACTGATTGATAGCGCTAGCAATATGGATGTTTTAAAAGCCACCTTCCCTGCAGGCACTCTATCGGGTGCACCAAAGATTCGTGCGATGGAAATTATTGATGAGATGGAAATTGTGAAACGTGGCATCTATGGTGGTGCGGCTGGATACCTATCTTTCTCAGGCGATATGGATGTCGCTATTGTGATTCGAACTGGCATTATCAAAGATGGTCTAGTTCACTCTCAAGCCGGCGCAGGTGTTGTGGCTGATTCTGATCCTGAATCAGAATGGAAAGAAACAGAAGCCAAAGCCCGCGCAGTATTGCGTGCCGCAGAAATGGTTCAAGGAGGTCTAGATGCTAGTAATGATTGATAACTATGACTCCTTCACTTACAACCTAGTGCAGTATTTTGGTGAGTTGGGTGCTGAAGTAAAAGTTTTCAGAAATGATGAAATCACCATTCCTGAAATTGAAGCCTTAAAGCCTGATCACATTTGTATTTCACCGGGCCCTTGTAGCCCAAAGGAAGCTGGCATATCAGTAGCAGCATTGCAATATTTCGCTGGCAAGGTTCCTTTGTTAGGCGTGTGCTTGGGTCACCAAGCCATCGGCGAAGCCTTTGGCGGCAAAGTGGTTCGCGCTAAACGCGTGATGCATGGCAAAACAGATACCGTACATACAACTCAACAAGGTGTATTCAAGGATTTACCTAAAGAATTTACAGTGACTCGCTACCATTCATTGGCTATTGAAAAAGCCAGTCTGCCTGCTGACCTAGAAATCACTGCGTGGACAGATGATGGTGAAATCATGGGTGTACGTCATAAGAAATTTGCAGTCGAGGGTGTGCAATTTCACCCCGAATCAATTCTGTCTGAATATGGCCATGAGTTATTGAATAACTTTTTAAAGACCAAATAATTAATTATTAAATTATGTCGATGACGCCACAAGAAGCCCTACAACGCTGCATTGAACATCGTGAAATATTTCATGATGAAATGCTACAAATCATGCGTGCCATTATGTCTGGTGAACTATCACCAACAATGACTGCGGCTATTCTGACTGGTCTGCGCTCGAAAAAAGAAACCATTGGCGAAATCACAGCAGCAGCTACTGTGATGCGCGAATTTGCTACTCCAGTCAAAGTGGCTGATAACAGCCACTTTGTAGATATTGTTGGTACAGGTGGTGATGGCGCCCACACATTCAATATTTCAACGACAGCCATGTTTGTAGCTGCCGGTGCTGGTGCTAAAGTTGCCAAACACGGTAACCGCAGTGTTAGCAGCAAGTCAGGCACTGCTGACGTATTAGAAGCCCTAGGTGTCAAAATCACTTTACAAGCCCCTCAAGTTGCACAATCACTAGATCAGTGCGGTATGGGCTTCATGTTTGCACCTAACCATCACCCTGCGATGAAAAATGTTGCTGCCGTTCGTAAAGAAATGGGTGTGCGCACTATTTTTAATATCTTGGGTCCATTAACCAATCCCGCAGATGCCCCTCATATGTTGATGGGTGTATTCCACCCTGACTTAGTTGGCATTCAAGCACGCGCGCTACAGCGCTTAGGCTTAAAGCACGCCTTGGTGGTCTACGGCAAAGATGGCTTAGATGAAGTATCTCTTGAAGGTCCAACGATGATTGGTGAGCTCAAAGATGGTGAGATTAAAGAATATGAAATCTCACCACAAGACTTTGGTCTGAGTACTTGCCCAACATCGACATTTAAAGTCTCCAATCCAGAAGAATCAATGAAGATTGTTTTGGGAGTTTTGAATGGTGAAACAGGTCCAGCTCAAGATATCGTCTGCTTAAATGCTGGTGCAGCTCTTTATGCTGCAGATCTTGCTAAAGACATTGGTGAAGGATTAGCAATGGCAAAAGCTGCGATTGCTGGCGGTCACGCAAAAGCCAAACTAGATGAGTTCATTAAAACAACTCAAGCATTAGCTATATAAGAAAATAATTAAGTAGAGAACTCAAAAGCAATGAGCGATATCCTAAAACGTATTCTGGCCACAAAATTTGATGAAGTCAGCAAAGCTTCAGCACAGGTGCCCATGCACACTGTTCGAGCTGATGCAGAAGCAAGCATCAATGACACAGGCCTTCATCCGCGTGGATTTATTGCCAATATTGAAAATAAGATAGCTGCTGGTCATGCAGGCGTTATTACTGAAATCAAAAAAGCCAGTCCCAGCAAAGGCGTGTTTAGAGAAGATTTTGATCCTGCCAAGATTGCAGCTTCTTACGAGGCTAATGGAGCAGCATGCTTATCAGTCTTAACTGATAAAGATTACTTCCAAGGCTCAGCACAGTACTTACGTCAGGCGCGCCATGCTTGCAAGATTCCAGTCTTACGAAAAGATTTTTTGGTGGATGCCTACCAAGTTTATGAAGCTCGCGCCATGGGTGCAGATGCCATTCTCTTAATTGCAGCAGCATTAGATGATGCGCAAATGAAAGACTTTGAGAGTATTGCTCACGAACTTCAAATGGATGTATTGGTGGAAGTTCATGATGGCGAAGAACTGGATCGCGCTCTCAAATTGAAAACGCCATTACTAGGCATCAATAATCGCAACCTAAGAACATTCGAAGTTAGCCTAGATACTACGATCTCACTTCTTAGAAACATCCCACAAGAGAAAAGGGTTGTGACTGAAAGCGGCATCCTTACCAAAGAAGATGTAAAAAAAATGCGTGACGCTAATGTTCACGCATTCTTAGTTGGCGAAGCGTTCATGCGCCAAGATGACCCAGGCTTAGGTCTTAAAGAATTATTCTTTAATTAAGCCATCAACTTTTAAACGTTAAATAAGAAGTTAAGGACATCACCGTCTTTAACAACGTATTCCTTACCCTCTGCTCTCATCTTTCCGGCTTCTTTTGCACCTGACTCACCCTTATAGGTGATGAAATCTTCATAAGCAATCGTTTGTGCGCGAATAAAGCCTCGCTCAAAATCTGTATGAATCACGCCAGCAGCTTGTGGTGCTGTATCGCCTACATGAATCGTCCAAGCTCTGACTTCTTTAACGCCTGCTGTGAAATAAGTTTGAAGGCCCAGTAAACCAAAGCCAGCACGAATGACTCGATCCAAGCCAGGCTCATCCATCCCCATATCACCCAAGAATGCTTTCTTGTCTTCATCTTCTAATTCGGCTATTTCAGCTTCAATGGCTGCGCAAACAGCAACCACTGGTGCTTTTTCTTTTGCAGCATGCGCTTTAACAGCATCAAGATGAGGGTTATTTTCAAAACCATCTTCTTTAACGTTAGCAACGTACATCACAGGTTTTGCAGTAATTAAGCAAAATGGCTTTAGTAAAGCCAAATCTTCCTCACTCAAACCCATCGCACGAACTGGCTTTGCTTCATTCAATTGCGCCTGAACTTTAGCTAGTAAAGGAGCCAAGGCATTAGCTTCTTTGTCATTACCTGATTTAGCAGCTTTAGAATATCTGGCAAAAGCTTTATCAACCGTACCAAGGTCAGCAAGCGCTAACTCTGTATCAATAACACCGATATCTGAAATAGGATCAACCTTGCCAGCAACGTGAATCACGTTGCCATCTTCAAAACAACGCACCACATGGGTAATTGCATCAGTTTCACGAATATTCGCTAAAAACTGATTGCCTAGGCCCTCACCTTTAGAAGCCCCAGCAACCAAACCAGCAATATCAACAAATTCAACGACAGCCGGCAATATGCGCTCTGGTTTTACAATCTCAGAAAGCTTGGCTAAACGTGGGTCTGGAACCTCAACAACCCCCACATTGGGCTCAATTGTGCAAAAAGGATAGTTTTCTGCTGCAATACCTGCTTTGGTTAGAGCATTAAACAAAGTTGATTTGCCAACGTTAGGAAGGCCGACGATACCGCATTTCAATGACATAGCGAGTTATTATTCCAAATATGAATAGTTATGATCTTATTATTGTTGGTGCCGGTATTGCCGGTAAAGCAACTGCGCTTCGTTTAGCCCAATTAGGCTTAAAGATTTTGCACGTGGCACCCAATTTTGATCCAGGTATCCATTGTAATGATGATTTGACTTGGGATAGCCGAATTTATGCCTTATCAGGTAGTTCACAACAATTATTGTCAGATATTCACGTGTGGGAGTCTTTAGACCCCAGCCGTATGCAAGTAGTGAGCGATATGCGTATTTTTGGAGATAGCGGTCAGGCTAATGATGAACTGCACTTCTCAGCCTATAGCGCAACCGTTAATCAGCTCGCGTGGATTGTTGAATCTAGCCACATTGAAAAGACTTTAGATACAGCATGTAAATTTCAAGGCAATATCAAACGTTTAACAGATACAGTCGCCAGCTTTGTTTCTAGAAATGATTCAGTGACCGTCACAATGCAGTCAGGTGAGACTTATTCAGCAAAACTATTACTTGCAGCTGATGGCTCAAAATCTTCTATCCGTGAAAAATTACAAATAGAAACACCAATTAACGATTACGAGCAAACTGCTGTTGTCGCTAATTTTTCATGCGAGTTAGATCATCAAGACACCGCATGCCAATGGTTCTTAGAGGATGGTGAAATATTGGCACTCTTGCCACTTCCTAATAAAAAGCTTTCAATGGTTTGGTCTGCCAAAACTGATCATGCTACTCAGTTAAAAGAATTAGATGGTGAAGCACTTTGCTTGGCAGTTATGGCTGCCGCACAAGGCCAAGTGAGATCTCGCACAGGTCAACTCAAGATGTTAACTAGCCCACAAGGATTTCCGCTTCGCAGGATGCGCGCTCAGCGCATCATCGCGCCTGACGAATGCCCAAGAATTATTCTCATTGGGGATGCCGCACACGTGATGCACCCGCTTGCAGGACAGGGCCTCAATTTAGGTTTACGTGATGTCGCTTGTTTAGGAAAACTTTTAGAAGAAAAAGAATCTTTCAGAGAAATTGATGACCCTGTTCTTTTAAGGCGTTACGAACGGGCAAGACATGGCGACACTGACATCTTGTTATTCACAACAGATAAATTACAAAAATTGTTTTCAAGCAATAGCAGCGCACTTAAAACTGCCAGAAATTGGGGCATGGGTATTGTTAATAGAAGTCGCTTCCTGAAACGCCAATTAATCAAAAAAGCGCTATCCTGATTAAGGCTCAGCCACACCAAATAGTTACCAAAGGAATATATGAGTTTTGTTTCTAAATTACATTGTCAGATGATGGCCATTGCCTTAGCGTCTTTGTTAGGAGCTAACTTTGCACAAGCGCAAAACGCGAATGAACAAAAAGTTAAGACTGAATTACAAAAGCAATTAGGTGACAGGGCAAAAATCAGCACTGTTCGCACAACACCTATCAATGGGCTTTATGAAGTAACCATTGGTAACGATGTTGTCTACGCTGACGCAAGCGCTCGCTACCTTGTGCAAGGCGAAGTCATTGATCTAAAAACAGGCGTTAACCTGACCGAGCAACGCAGCCATGATCTCAATCGCATCAAATGGTCTGAGCTTCCTCTGAATGATGCAATAAAAGTTGTGCGCGGCAAAGGTACTCGCCAAATCGCTGTTTTTGCAGATCCTAACTGCGGCTTTTGCAAAAAACTTGAAAAAACATTTCAGCAACTTGATAACGTCACTATTTATACATTTTTAGCACCTTTGCTCTCCCAAGACTCAGCTGTTAAGTCAAAACAAATTTGGTGCTCGTCTGATAAAGTAAAAAGCTGGAACGCTTGGATGCTGGATAACCAAACACCTAGTGGACAAGGTGACTGCGCCACACCTTTAGAGCGCAACACAGCTCTAGCTAGAAAATTAGGCGTCACAGGCACACCAGCGATGTTCTTTGCAGACGGCTCTCGTATCTCTGGTGCAGCACCTCTAGCCAATATTGAAAAGAAACTGAAATAAATATGAGTTGCATACGCTATACCGTTGAGCTCAATGACTTCCATGGACATCGATTTGATGTGACACTGCACATCCCCGGCCGCCTTGTTAGAGATCATGGCGTGCAAATACAGTTACCTGCTTGGATACCTGGCAGCTATATGTTGCGTGATTTTTCAAAACATATTGAAACCATCTCAGCAAAAGAAAAGAATGCCAAAGCTGGCAATTTGATTCTTGAAAAGTTAGATAGCAACACTTGGTTTGTTCCCGCATCCAAACAAGATGTTGAAGTCACTTATCGAGTTTATGCTTTTGATACTTCAGTAAGAGCTGCATATCTTGACCAACACCGAGCATTTTTTAATCCCACGAGCCTCTGTCTTCAGCTTTTAGATTTCTCAGAAGAGCCTCATAAGCTAGAGATCAAGACACCCTCAAAAATTGATACAAGCGCTAGCTGGCATGTTGAAACAACTATGCCAATCAAAAAAGTTGATCGAAATGGGTTTGGCACATACCAAGCAAATAGTTACGAGCAACTGATTGATCACCCAGCAGCTATTGGAGAATTTCAGACAATTAGCTGGCAATCTTGTGGCACGCCACATCGCATGGTGATACAAGGTGCTATTCAACAAGTGGATAGTGCGCAATTAGCAAAAGATTTAAAAGCTATTTGCGATGCGCACATTCAATTCTTTGAACCAGAATCTCGCAGAGCTCCTTTTTCTCAATATAACTTTATTGTGAATGCAGTTGGCGATGGTTATGGCGGCTTGGAACATCGGGACAGCACTGTACTGTTATGCAAGCGCCATGATCTGCCTTATGTAGATCAAGATCTTAGTCAACATGAAGCATATGAAGATTTCTTAGGCTTGTGCAGCCATGAATACTTTCATGCGTGGATGGTCAAGCGCATCAAACCAAAGGCATTTGACCCTTACCTATTAGATCAAAAGAATCACACAAAACTACTTTGGTTATTCGAAGGCTTCACAAGCTATTACGATGATCTACAGCTCTTAAGAAGTGGCAGAATTGATTTTTCTGCTTATCTCAAGAGAATTGAAAAAACCTGGAATATGGTTTTACGCAACCCCGGTCGTCACAAGCAAAGTGTTGCAGATAGTTCTTTTGATGCCTGGACCAAGTATTACCAAATGGATGAGAACACACCCAATGCAGTTGTGAGTTACTACACCAAAGGTTCGTTAATTGCATTAGCCCTAGATCTCATCATCCGACAACACAGTCGTGGCAAGCAGTCGCTTGACGATGTGATTAGACATCTATGGCAGATGTATCAACTCACCCAGCAAGGTATGGCAGAGGATGATTTTGATAGAGCCATTGAGTTCATCATCGGCCCATCGTTTCAATCAAGCTGGAAGAACTTTAGAAAAGACTTTATTGATGGCACGCAAGATGTGCCATTAGAAAAACTGCTATCAATAGCAAAAGTTAAAGTTAGCAAAAAAACTAAAAAGGCAACGGATAGTTCTGAAGTTGCCAAACAGTTGTTAGGCATCAGAACAACAGCAGTTAATGGCTGGGTGAAATTGACGCATGTTCTTGATGGCAGCTTAGCCCAAGCAGCTGGCTTAGCAGCAGGTGATGTCATTGCTAGCTTTGGTGAAGAGCGCGTTACACCCAATCGACTCGATCAAGTATTAACTCAATTGATTCTTCAGCTTGAGAATGGCAAAAAGATCTCGGCCACCGCTTATCGTCATGACAAAGAATATTCAACCAGTTTTTCTGCCAGCAAAAAAGAGCTTGAGCAAAGACAGCCTGTGCAATATTCACTGTCAGCAAGTTAATTGATTGGCTTGCCATCTAAATGTCATCGTCATTTTCAATTCAATCTTTAATGCCGCCTGACTGGGCGGCACTTATTGAAGAAGAATTAGCCAATGGTCAATTTGCAAAATTAGAAAAAAATGTTTCAGATGCGTATGCGCAGTTTGGTGAATTAATCCAACCTGCTCCTGATCTAATTTTCAGAGCATTAAGAGAAACACCCATTGATCAAGTAGAGCTTGTTATCTTAGGACAAGATCCCTACCAAACTCCCGGTCTAGCTCAAGGTTTAGCGTTTTCGATTCCGAAAGAGATCAAGCCTGGTTGGAAAAGCTTTCCAAGCTCACTCAGAAATATCAGTAAAGCCATTGCATTGGATGGCTATGCTGGATTAACGCATGGTGATTTAAGTGGCTGGGCAAGGCAAGGTGTTTTGTTACTCAACGCCACTCTAACTGTTCAGCTGGAATTAGCTGGCTCACATGCTAACTTTGGCTGGCAAGAATTAACGGATTGCCTGCTCTATCGTTTAGCTCTCAAGAAACCCAATTTGATTTGGCTTTTATGGGGTTCACATGCTCAGAAAAAGAGAGAGCTCATTGAGTTAGCCGCTCAAACAAATGGAAATATTGAGACACATATCCTTAACGCATCCCATCCATCGGGTTTGAGCGTTTATAGAACAAAGGAACCGTTTTTACACCCGGGTGACACTGGCAGTTGCGGGCACTTTAAGGAAGTGAATCGCACGCTAGTGGCTCGCGGGCAAAATCCAATTACCTGGTCTTAATAGACTGGGGTCGAGCTTATTTATTCAAAAAGGCTCTCAAACACGCTACAAGCAGCACAGTAAGCACTAAAGCACCAAACCACTCCAACATTTGACCGGAACGGAAGACGTTCAAGGTTTGGCCAAAAAATGAGACTAAAAAGCTAATTAAAGCCCCGGCAAGTGCATAAATTGCTAAATCCTTGAGTTTTGGCTTCTTTTTTGGGTAAAGATAAGCACTTAGAAAGCCTACAAAGCCCCCAAATAGTAAAAATGCTAGAAAACTCATCTTATAACCCCATGAAAAACTTATAATTTCATTATGCAGATTTTGACACTAGGCATTAATCATCACACCGCACCGATAGCGATGCGAGAACAGGTGGCGTTCACACCTGAGATGATTCAGCCTGCCTTGCATCATCTGAAAGATCATCTCTCTCAAATTTCGTCTGCGCAACTTCCTGAAGCGACCATTTTATCGACTTGCAATAGAACTGAGTTGTATTGTGCGGCGAATGATGGGCACTCCTCAAGCCAAGAACTTCTTTTTAAGAATAGTACGATTGAATGGCTAGCCAAAACAAGAGGGATTGATAGCCAAGAATTACTGCCACATGTTTATGTATTGCCTCAGTCTCAAGCAGTCAGACATGCTTTTAGAGTCGCTTGCGGTTTGGATTCAATGGTAGTTGGCGAAACCCAGATCTTGGGTCAACTCAAAGATGCTGTTCGCACTGCAGATGAAGCGGGTTCACTGGGCACATACCTCAATCAACTTTTTCAAAAAACTTTTCAAGTAGCTAAGGAAGTTCGTGGCACCACAGAAATAGGTAGTCACTCCATTTCTATGGCAGCAGCAGCTGTTCGTCTATCTGAAAGAATTTTTGAAAGCGTGAGCGATCAAAAAGTGTTGTTCATCGGCGCTGGCGAAATGATTAATTTGTGTGCCACTCATTTTGCAGCCCGCAAACCAAAATTAGTTGCAGTTGCCAACCGCACTTTAGAGCGAGGCCAAGAACTAGCAGATCAATTAGCTGAACAAGGTTTAGAAACTCAGTCTTTAAGACTGTCAGATCTCCCAGCTCGTTTACATGAATTTGACATTATTGTTTCTTGTACTGCCAGCACCCTACCTATCATTGGTTTAGGCATGGTGGAAAGCGCGATCAAATCTCGCAGACATCGTCCTATCGTCATGATTGATTTAGCGGTACCTCGTGACATTGAACACGAGGTTAGCCGACTCAATGATGTTTATTTATACACAGTTGATGATTTAGGCGATATTGTTCAAACGGGGACTGATTCTCGTAAAGCAGCAGTTGGACAAGCTGAAGCGATCATCGAAACTCGCGTATCGCACTTTATGCATTGGTTAGAAGGTCGCGGTACGGTTCCTCTCATTCAGGATCTACGTCAGCGTGGCGACGATCTGCGCTCATTTGAGCTTGAACGCGCTAAAAAGTTATTGGCTAAAGGTGAAGATCCTCAAGCTGTTTTGGATGCCCTAGCTCAAGGTTTAACTAATAAGTTCTTACACGGTTCACTGCATGCTCTCCAGCATGCCCAAGGCGAAGAACGTGAAGCACTCATGAAAATCCTGCCCGGATTATTCCGAGCACACCACTCCGATAAATAGATGAAACCAAGTATGAAAGCTAAGCTCGAGCAGTTAGATGCTCGACTAGCAGAACTAAATTCTTTGTTGGTCCAAGAAGAAATTACCAAGGACATGGATCAGTACCGCAAACTCAATCGCGAGCATGCGGAGATCTCCCCTGTCGTCGAACAATTTCAACTTTACCAACAAGCAGATGCAGATGAAAAAGCTGCGCTAGAAATGCAAAATGATCCAGAAATGCGAGATTTTGCAGATGAAGAGATTAAGAATGCCCGTGCTCGCATGGAAACCATGCAAGCAGATCTGCAGCGCTTACTTCTACCTAAAGATCCCAATGATGATAAAAATATCTTCTTGGAAATACGTGCTGGCACTGGCGGCGATGAGAGCGCTTTATTTGCTGCAGATCTTTTTAGAATGTATACCCGCTATGCTGAACGCCAACGCTGGCAAGTGGAGATTGTGAGCGCGTCGGAATCAGATCTTGGTGGCTACAAAGAAGTTATCTTGCGAGTGGTTGGTCAAGGCGCATTCTCAAAACTTAAATTTGAATCAGGCGGTCATCGCGTTCAACGTGTGCCGCAAACTGAAACACAAGGTCGTATCCACACTTCAGCCTGTACAGTTGCTGTTATGCCTGAAGCTGATGAAATCAGCGATATCGAAATTAATCCAGCAGATCTGCGTATTGATACTTTTAGAGCTTCTGGTGCTGGTGGTCAGCACATTAATAAAACTGATTCTGCTGTTCGTATCACGCATTTACCAACAGGCACTGTTGTGGAATGCCAAGATGACCGAAGCCAACACCGTAACCGCGAACAGGCTATGAAAGTTTTAGTTTCCAGAATCATGGATGCTAAACGTCGCGCCGCTCACGACAAAGAAGCTGAAACTCGTAAGAGCTTGGTGGGCTCAGGTGATAGAAGCGACAGAATCAGAACGTATAACTTTCCTCAAGGACGCATCACTGACCACCGCATCAATGTCACTTTATACAAAATTGATGCCATGATGGACGGAGATATCCAAGAGCTATTAGGGGCGCTCGCTGCAGAACATCAAGCAGAGCTATTAGCCTCATTAGGCGATATCTAAGCTAACTGAATCATCAGTGACATCTATCAAAGAAATCCTTGGCAGCACAGCGCTTGAAAAAGTAGATGCGAGAGTTCTTCTGGCGCATCTACTTGAAAAGCATTTGAATTGGCCGAAGAGCTCTTTAATTAGCAAAGATAGCGATGCTCTTCCTGAATCTGTTTTGAATGATTGGCGAATTTTTGAATCTCGCAGGCTAGCAGGCGAACCTGTGGCCTACATCCTTGGTGAAAAAAGTTTCTACAACATTGATTTGAAAGTGGCTCCTGGCGTTTTAATCCCAAGACCAGAAACTGAATTGCTCGTTGAGCTTGCCTTGAGCCATATTGAAAGAGCTTCGACTTCAAAACCTCAGATCTTAGATTTGGGCACAGGAAGTGGTGCTATTGCTTTAGCTTTGGCAAAGAACTTACCGCAGGCTCAAATCCAAGGCGTGGACATTAGCGAAGAGGCTTTAGCCATTGCACAAGAAAACGCAAAGCTACTCGGCTTAACTGAGCAGCTTCATTTTTTAAAAGGCAGCTGGTTTGAGCCTATTATTGAAAATAGTCAATTTGATGTGATTGTTAGCAACCCGCCTTACATACGCGCGCAAGACCATCACCTCAGCTCCGGTGACCTTCGCTTTGAACCTGTAGGCGCCCTCACCGATCATTTGGATGGATTAAGTCCCTACAGAGTCATTTTCAAAGAAGCTAAGAAATTTCTTAAGCCTCAAGGCTTGCTATTGGTGGAGCACGGCTACGATCAATCAAGTATCCTCTCTGAATTACTAGCCCATGAAGGCTGGCAAGATATACAAATCCACTTTGACTTAGCGGGTATTGCGAGAGCACTGAGTGCCAAGCTTCGCTAAAATACAAACTTATACATAAGGAAGCCCTATGGACGTTCAAGCACAAATCAAAGAAATCGTTGAAAGCCACCCAGTTGTTTTGTTTATGAAAGGTAACGCTAAGTTCCCACAATGTGGTTTCTCAGGTCGTGCCATTCAGATCCTTCAAGCTTGTGGTGTTAATGACCCGTACACAGTCAACGTATTAGATGATGCTGACATCCGCCAAGGAATCAAAGAGTTTGCTAACTGGCCAACTATTCCTCAGCTGTACATCAAAGGTGAGTTTATTGGTGGTTCAGACATCATGACTGAGATGTACCAAAGTGGTGAATTACAACAAGCCCTTAAGGCTTAATCACCAGATTTATTGAAATAATCCCTGCTGGCTCATCTAAAGAGCCAGCATTGGTTTAGCATAGAGGTATGGATACTTCTATTGCATTTCTTCTCTTAGGATTTTTTTGTCTTATTGCGATTTCCAGTCTTTTTTATGCCTGGAATCAAGCTCAAGCTCGTGTTCGGGCCGAATCCGAATTAGATGCTGAACGCAGACTAAGTGCCGAAAAATTAGCCGGCATTCAACAGTCTGCCTTAGAAGCCAAAACCACACTATCTGATCAATTTAAGAATCTCGCGAATGAAATTCTTGAAGAGAAATCAAAGCGATTTGCTGAACAAAATCAGCAAAATCTAGATACCCTTTTAAAACCGCTTCAAGAGAAACTCACTGATTTCCGCAAGCAAGTTGATGACACCTATCAGTCTGAAGCTAGAGAGCGTTTTGCGCTGAAACAAGAAGTTGAGAAACTGGCAGGTCTCAATATACGCATGACGGATGAGACTCGTGCTCTGACCAATGCATTAAAAGGTGAATCCAAAACACAAGGCGACTGGGGCGAGTTAGTTTTAGAAACCATTCTTGAAAACTCTGGTCTTCGCAAGGGTGAAGAATATTTAGTTCAAGATACCCACACCGTTGATGATGGCTCTCGTTTGCAGCCAGACGTTGTTATTCGTCTTCCAGAATCAAAGCATTTAGTCATTGATAGTAAGGTATCAATCACTGCTTACACTCGTTACATGCAAGCAGATGATGACACCACTAAAACTGCAGAATTAAATAGTCATGTCTTATCTATCAAACAGCATATTCAGGGCTTATCTGCAAAGAACTATCAAGACCTTTACGGCGTTGGCTCTATCGACTTTGTATTGATGTTTATTCCAGTTGAACCAGCTTTCTTAGCCGCGATGAGGCATGCTCCAGATATCTATCAAGAAGCACTTAAGAAAAATATTGTGATGGTTTGCCCTAGCACTCTCTTAGCAACGGTTAGAACGGTTGCCCACCTATGGCGCCAAGAACATCAAAACAGAAATGCGCAAGAGATTGCTCGCCAGTGTGCAATGCTTTATGACAAGTTTGTTGGCTTTGTTGAAGATTTGGATAAGGTGGGACAACGCTTAGAGCAAGCACAAACTAGTTATTCCGATGCTGTAGGCAAACTCAAGACTGGCAGAGGCAACTTAATTCGTACTGCTGAGAATGTTAAAAAGCTTGGTGTTAAGCCGAACAAGTCATTACCAAGCAAACTCAGCGATGTGGCCGACGACGATTGATCTTAATACTTAGTTTTTACCTATAAATTTTAGGCATTAAAAAACCCGCAATCATTTGCATGTTGCGGGTTTTTTGTTTCATCAGCTTAACTAATCAAGCTGATGATGTTTAGATCGTTGATCTAATTACTTACGACCACGGCGTACTGTCTTTTTAACAGCAGCTTTTTTAACTACAGTAGCGCGTGTTGCTGGCTTAACAGCAGCAGCTGATTTAGCTTGCTTAGCAAAACCTTGGATCGCTTCAACAGCTTGCTCAGCATTTGCTTCAGCAACAGCAGCAGCTTCTTTAGCAGCAGCTTGGAATTGCTCGAAACCTTGCAATGATGTAGCAACTGAAGTTTTCAATGCGTTAACAAAAACGTCTGAACCAGCAGGTGCATTAGCTGCAAATGTGTCTACCCAGTTTTGGATACCAGCTTGGAACTGTTCGATTTGAGCTTCAGCAACTTCTGCCAACTCAACTTGACCTTCGCGAACAATCTTAGCAACAGCACGTTGATGAGCTGCTAATTTGTTACCTAAAGGTGCCAATGCGTCGCTTTGTACATATGAAGCAAAAGCTTGTGGATCTTTAACAGTCAAAGCTTGCTCTAAACCGTCTTGAGCTTCTTCGATAACTGCTTTAGATGCTGAGAAATTGATGTCAGCTAATTCTTGAGCGCGCTCTAAAGCTTTTGTGCTTAAAGCGAATGCTGTGTTTAGGCTCTCGCCTTGGATTTCTGCGAATTTTGCTGTGATTTGGTCTTGGTTCATTGTGTACTCCAAAATAGGTTGGTTAATATTATTGCGGTGCATATATTGCACTGCACAAACTCTATTTTAGGGATTCCAAGAGGGATTTCAAGCTATTTTTGTTGCATTGCGTCAAAAATGATACTTTTCTCATAATGAGAAATGGTGTTTTTGATTTTTATGGGGATTTTCTTGAATAAAGTCGCTTTTAGATAAGCTTGATGCAACTTTTTGGTGCCCCCTGACAGAATCGAACTGCCAATCCATGATTACAAGTCAAGTGTTATACCATTTAACTAAGGGGGCTATCAGCGCTATTACTTGAATAATACTGCTGCTAGTTTTACTGCCTAGCCAGATATTCTAACTTATTTAACTAGCTTTAGGCTAGGTCTTCCTTTAGGAATTGTTGTATTTTTCTCTGAATTTGGCTCTGTTGGTGTTGGCTCAAATCTCTCAACAGGGAATGACATGCCTTGGCCATTTTCTTTGGCATAGATAGCCATGACGTTAGCCATCGGCACATAGATATCTCTTGGCACACCAGCAAAACGGGCTTTGAGACTGATCCAGTCATTATCTAAAGAAAGATCCTGGCAAGCATCTGGACTGACATTTAAAACAATTTCATTGTTATTAACGTAGTCCATTGGAACTTGCACCTGCTCCGTCACAAATACTGCAATGTACGGTGTGAAACCATGATCCACGCACCACTGATGCAGTGCGCGGACTAGGTAAGGTTTAGTGCTAGGAGCTTCGCTCATGAAGTCCACTAGAGGTTGGCCGCCAAATTAGCGACGCATCACCTTCTCAGATGGAGTTAGCGCTTCGATGTAAGCAGGACGACTAAAAATACGCTCAGCGTATTTCATTAAAGGCGCTGCATTACGTGACAAATCAATACCGTAATGCTCTAGACGCCATAGTAATGGAGCAATAGCCACATCCAGCATTGAGAAGTCATCACCCAACATGTATTTGTTCTTGATGAAAATAGGTGCCAACTGTGTCAAACGATCACGAATCGCTAAACGCGCTTTTTCATGATTCTTTTCTGCAGCTTTGCCTTTTTCGTTTTCCAAAGTTGAAACGTGAACGAAAAGTTCTTTTTCAAAATTGAAAAGGAATAAACGTGCGCGTGCACGAGCCACCGGATCAGGCGGCATCAACTGTGGATGAGGAAAACGCTCATCAATGTATTCGTTAATGATGTTTGATTCATAAAGAATCAAATCACGCTCAACCAAAATAGGTACTTGGCCATACGGATTCATCACAGAGATGTCTTCTGGTTTGTTAAAGAGATCCACATCGCGAATCTCAAAGTCCATACCTTTTTCAAACAAAACCAAACGGCAACGCTGAGAGAACGGGCAGTTAGTGCCCGAATATAAAACCATCATAGGGTCAATCTCCTAATTATTTTTAGTGGATGTCTTTCCAGTAAGACTTATTCAAACCCCAAGCCAATACTGTAAATACTGCTAAGAACATCAATACCCAAACGCCCAAACGCTTACGATCCAACTGCGCAGGCTCACCCATCCACTGGAGATAAGCAACCAAGTCACCCATAGCATCATCAAACTCTTGCGGTTTTAATTTGCCAGGAGTTACTTGTTCGAAACCCTTAAATACATGAACTGTTTTAGTAGCATCATGCGGATCTTTTTCATCAACATACTTCGCCGTACGAACACCTTGAAGCTCCCACATCACGTGAGGCATACCAACGCTTGGGAAAGCCAAGTTGTTCCAGCCAGTTGCTTTTGTATCGTCTTTGTAAAAAGTACGCAAATATGTGTAAAGGTAATCTGCACCCTTAGCACGTGCAATCACTGATAGATCAGGAGGCATTGCACCAAACCATGCTTTAGCATCTTTTGGTGAAACTGATACTGTCATCAAATCACCAATTTTTTCGCCGCTAAACAATAAGTTCTGTTTAATTTGCTCATCAGTTAAACCAATTTCGCGAAGACGGTTGTAACGCATGCTCACTGCACCGTGACAGTTTAAGCAATAGTTCACAAATAGCTTAGCGCCATTTTGCAATGCAGCCTGGCTATTAACACGCTTAGGCGCTGCATCCAAAGGATGACCGCCACCCGCCGCTTGAACTGAACCCATCGTAGCTACTACAGCTAAGCTACCGAGAATTTTCCATACCAATGTTTTCATTTTCTTATTTCCTTATGGGTTCGCGATTAGTGCTTAACGAAAGTAACGCGACTTGGAACTTGTTTGAACTGACCCAACTTGCTCCACCATGGCATTGCCAAGAAGAAACCGAAGTAAATCAATGTACCCAATTGAGACACTTTTTCACCAACTGGTGAAGGTGCTTGGATACCCAAGTAACCCAAAATAATAAATGTCACTACGAATACAGCGTAGATGTATTTATGACCTTGCGGACGGTAGCGAATTGATTTAACTGGTGAGTTATCCAACCATGGCAAGAAGAAGAAAATAACTACTGAACCACCCATGATCATCACGCCCCAGAACTTCGCATCAAACAAGAAGAAGGCTGCAGCCAATGCAACCAAGATACCAACGCAAATAGCTTGAACTTTCTTATCTTGCGTGCCGCGGATCACTTTGCCTAAAAGTACTGCAGCAAATAACCACATCGGGATCAAGAACTCAGATGTCACAGCACGCAACATTGAGTAGAAAGGTGTGAAGTACCAAACCGGCGCAATGTGCGGAGGTGTTTTCAATGGATCTGCTGGAATGAAGTTGTTGTGCTCTAAGAAGTAACCACCCATCTCTGGAGCAAAGAACACGATAAACGCAAAGATCATCAAGAACACACCAACACCCATGATGTCATGCACTGAGTAGTAAGGGTGGAATGGAATGCCATCAACAGGAACGCCATTAGCATCCAAGTTTTCTTTGATTTCAACGCCATCAGGATTGTTTGAACCTACTTCATGCAAAGCAATGATGTGAGCAGCCACTAAACCAATCAACACTAGTGGTACTGCAATCACGTGGAATGAGAAGAAACGATTCAATGTTGCATCACCAACCACATAGTCACCACGGATCCATAATGAAAGATCTGGGCCAACCAATGGAATAGCAGCGAACAAGTTAACAATCACTTGAGCGCCCCAATATGACATCTGACCCCATGGCAACAAGTAGCCCATGAAAGCTTCAGCCATCAAACACAAGAAAATCGCGCAACCAAAAATCCAAACTAATTCACGTGGCTTGCGATATGAGCCGTAGATCAAACCACGGAACATGTGCAAATAAACAACCACGAAGAACATTGATGCGCCTGTTGAGTGGAGGTAACGAACCAACCAACCCCAAGGTACTTCGCGCATGATGTATTCAACTGACTGGAATGCTTTTTCAGCATCTGGCTTGTAATGCATCACCAAGAAAATACCTGTGATGATTTGTAGCGCCAAAACCAAAATCGCTAAAGAACCAAAGAAATACCAAAAGTTAAAGTTCTTTGGAGCGTAGTACTTGGTTAAGTGACCTTCGATTGTTGCTGTTAGTGGAAAACGTGAATCCACCCAAGCCAATAATTTTGTTCCGCGCGAAGCATTCGCTGGAACTTCTTTTTCATGAAATGCCATGTCTGAACCCCTTACGCTTTCTTGTCTTCACCAATGATCAACTTTGTGTCGCTCACGTACATATGTGGCGGCACTTCTAAGTTATCTGGCGCAGGTTTGTTTTTAAATACACGACCAGCCAAGTCAAATGTTGAACCATGGCATGGACACAAGAAGCCACCAGTCCAGTTATCTGGCAATGATGGTTGTGCACCTGTTTCAAATTTAGTAATTGGTGAGCAACCCAAATGTGAACAAATACCAACAGCTACCAAATACTCAGGCTTGATAGAACGGTATTGGTTACGCGCGTACTCTGGCGTTAAATCTTTTGGATTACGTTCTGATTTTGGATCAGCAACTTCAGATTCTGTTTTCTTGAGTGACTCAACCATCTCAGGTGTACGACGTACGACCCAAACCGGTTTGCCGCGCCATTCAACTGTGCGCATTTCGCCAGGCTGCATACCTGCGATATCCATTTCAACTGGAGCACCAGCTGCTTTGGCTTTTTCTGATGGAGCAAATGTGCTCACTAAGGGTACCGCTACTGCTGCTGCACCCACGCCACCCGCAACTGATGTTGCGATGAGCCAATTACGACGGCTCTTATCCATGCATTGATCACTCATTACTGATTTTCCTCTAGAAAGGCTATTTTTCACGTCAACAAGCGATTATAGCGAAAGCGACACCCCGATTTAAACCCCATTGAGGCAAAAAAGACGTAAAAGATGCAAAAAAGTCATCAACTTACAAAGACTTACTGAATCAGTAAAAATCTTAGAAACGCTAAAAAGCCTTAAACCGGGTTGTGAATATCGATAAATTGATGGGTAATTCCCCACTTTTTGGCGATTTCCTGGCCTAGCGCCTGAACCCCATAGCGCTCCGTAGCATGGTGACCTGCAGCAATGTAGGCTACCCCCATCTCCTGGGCAATATGGTAGGTTGGCTCAGAAATTTCACCACTGATGTAAGCGTCCACTTTCATTGAAACAGCTTCATTTATATATCCTTGGGCTGCTCCAGTACACCAAGCAATGTTTTTAATGGGGCGACTTAAATCCCCCACCACCAAGGGATCACGCCCCAAACGACTAGCCAAACTTCTTGCCAATTGACCCAAATTCTTCTGAGATGGGCTTGGCTTTCCACTCCAAATCAAACCATCCATAGACCCACCACCGACCGAACTAACGCCATTAGCTTGTGTCCATCCCATCAATTTAGCCAACTGAGCGTTATTTCCCAAGCGAGGGTGTAAATCTAGCGGCAAGTGGTAGGCAAACAAACTGATCTGATGGTCCATGAGCAATTTAAGACGGGCATGTAACTGGCCAACCACCCTCACATCGTCATTTTTCCAAAACCAGCCATGATGAACAACAATGGCATCTGCACCTTCTTGGATAGCGGCCTCAATGAGGGCCAAACTAGCCGTGACACCTGTGACAACTTTCTTAATCACAGGCTTACCTTGGACTTGCAAACCATTCGGACAGTAATCTTTGATAGCATGAACGTTTAATAAATCAGCCAAGTGATTTTCTAGTTGATCCCTCTGAACAGATTTAACAGAGTTGCTTGACCTAGAAGATCTTGGTGAAGATTTGCTTATAGATACTTTTGTTTTATTAGATTTCATATTTCGCTGAATTTTTCCCAACATTCCGTTAATCTAACAGCATGATGAAACGACTCTGGTTACTCTTTGCTCAAATGGTGACTGCCCTACTGGCAGTTTTATTTATTGTGAGCACATTCAAACCGCAATGGTTAGATAGTAGTGGTTTTACAGGTTTTGGTCACTGGGGTAGCTCAGGAACAATCACAATTAAAGAATCGCATATTGACCCAAGCACTCCTAATCCAGGGTCACATCATGAAGCCGCTAAAAAAGCGATGCCATCTGTGGTGAATATCTTTACCAGCAAAAATTCAACAAAAGTTAAAAGTAAAAAGAAAAGTGATCCACATCAGAATGACCCTTGGTTCAAATTTTTCTTTAGCGATACCCCAGAGAGTCAAGAGGATATCAATCCAAGCCTAGGCTCTGGCGTTATTGTCAGTTCAGAAGGCCTCATCATCACTAACCAACATGTGATTGATGGAGCGGACCAGATTGAAGTTGCCTTAGCAGATGGCAGAAAAACCAAAGCCACAGTTATCGGTAGCGACCCAGACACAGATATTGCTGTCTTAAAAATACAAATTGCTAATTTACCCAGCTCAATTACTTTTGGAAAAATTGAATCAGTGAAAGTGGGTGACGTTGTATTAGCCATCGGTAATCCATTTGGTGTGGGTCAAACAGTGACCTCCGGAATTGTTTCAGCGCTTGGTCGAGATCATTTAGGCATCAACACCTTTGAAAACTTTATTCAAACTGATGCCGCCATTAACCCCGGTAATTCAGGTGGCGCCTTAGTTGATACCAGGGGGCACTTGATCGGCATTAACACGGCCATTTACTCTCGAAGCGGTGGATCAATGGGTATCGGATTTGCTATCCCAGTTCATACCGTCAAAGAAGTGATGGAAGCGATTACCAAAAATGGTGGCGTGATCAGAGGCTGGATTGGCGTGGAGCCACAAAACATCACGAGCGAACTGGCTCAAACACTAAAGATCGAAAAGAATGGCGTTCTGATTGTGGGCACCCTCCAAAGTGGTCCGGCTGATAAAGCTGGCATCAAACCGGGTGATGTTTTAAAAAGTATTGACGGTCAATCCATCAATGACATTACTCAGTTACTCAACAAGATTTCTCAAGTGACTCCAGGCAACAAAGTAAAAGCCATCATCAATAGAAAAAATAAAGATCTAGAACTTGAGATTCAGGTAGGCAAGAGACCGGGACCGAAGAAGAAATAGAAAAGGGGCCAAGGGCCCCTTTCTCATAACAAGTTACAAAACATTTAGAACTTGTATGTAACACCAACTGAAGCAGCAATTGGGCTCAACTTCAAAGTGCCTGCAGATGCATTACTTGCATTAGCAATGACATCAGTTTCAATTTGAAGATACTTAACGTCTAAGTTAATACCCCAGTTTTTGGTCAGCATGTAGTCTGCGCCAATTTGAGCAGCGTAACCTAGGCTTGATTTCTCAACTGAATAAACATCGCCAGATGCCAAATTACGGCTGCCAAAGCGAGTGTAATTTACGCCAGCACCCACGTATGGCTTCAATGGCCCAAAATTAGTAAAGTGGTATTGAGCTAACAATGATGGTGGAAGTGCCGTTACCGTACCCAAAGATGTCTGACCAGATCTAACATCCACACGCTGCGGATAAGTCAAAACCAACTCAGCAGCAATATTCTTAGTAAAGAAGTAAGTGATATCAACCTCTGGAATTGTTTGATTTTTAGCGTTCACATTTAAGTTCGCTGACGCTAATTGCGCATCCTGCTTATTATCCCAATTCAAATGAGTCGCACGTGCACGAACCATCCATGGGTTTTCTTGAGCCATTGCGCCAAATGACAACGCTGCCAAAAGACCTAAAGCTAATTTGCTGATTGTTTTTGTTTTCATTTTCTCTTCCTTATTAATAATTCCCACAAGAAGAGATTAAATAGTTTCAAGCATTAACTAATTGACCTAGGTCAATTCCGCGGCCAAACAATATTGATTCAGATCAATAAGATGTGAACCTTTTAAAAGGCTCACAGAGGATCCTCATTTGCAGTCTATGCAAGTCAACTAACCCCAGAAATGAATATAGGCCTGCTACAAAGTAGAAGGCCTATATAAATTTTGGCGCTAAGTTGTTAAATGAATTTTGTCGATTAATGCGCCAGGATCTTCGATAAGAAATCTTTTGCTCTTGGTGAGCGTTCTTCAGGCTTATTAAAGAAATCATCTTTAGCGCAATCTTCAACAATCTTGCCTTGATCCATAAAGATCACTCTGTTGCTAACCTTGCGTGCAAAGCCCATCTCATGAGTGACACACATCATAGTCATACCTTCATTAGCTAGCTGCACCATCACATCTAACACTTCCCCAACCATCTCTGGGTCTAGCGCTGATGTAGGCTCGTCAAACAACATCACAATTGGGTCCATACTCAATGCTCGGGCAATTGCCACACGTTGTTGCTGACCGCCAGATAACTGCCCGGGAAACTTGTCTTTATGGGCTGACAGGCCAACTCTATCTAAATATTTAAGACCATGAGCAATGGCTTCCTCTTTACTGCGCCCCAGGACCTTGATTTGAGCCAAAGTCAGGTTTTCAGTAACTGATAAATGAGGAAATAATTCAAAATGTTGGAAAACCATACCAACGCGCGAACGCAATTTGGGTAGATTAGTTTTAGGATCATGAACAGCAATACCATCAACAGTGATTTCGCCCTGCTGAAATGGTTCTAAGGCATTAATAGTTTTAATCAGAGTTGACTTGCCTGAGCCTGATGGGCCGCACACAACAACTACTTCACCTTTTTTAATGTCAGTGGTGCAATCCGTTAGCACTTGGAAGTTGCCGTACCACTTGGAGACGTTTTTCATTTCAATCATGGTGATCTCTTATGTCTTTATTGTTTATTTTTATGTTCAGATGTTTAACGAATAATCGCAACACGTTGCTGTAATACTTTGACCAATCTTGATAAGCCAAAACAGATCAAGAAATAAATGACTGCAGCAGCTAAATAGGTTTCAATAGGGCGACCAAAGTTTTTGCCTGCCACCTCAAATCCTTTAAGCATGTCGTAGGCGCCAATCGCATATACCAAAGACGTGTCTTGAAACAAAATAATCGTTTGAGTCAGCAATACAGGAATCATGTTTCTGAAGGCCTGCGGCAAAATTACTAAACGCATATTCTGCGAATAGGTCATGCCCATTGCTTGCCCTGCATGAATTTGCCCTCTTGGTATTGATTGAATACCTGAACGCATGATTTCGCAGAAGAAAGCTGATTCGAAAGCGATAAAAGTAATGATGGCCGATGCTTCTGCTCCAATCGGTTTTCCCAAGATCGTAGGCATTAACAAGAAGAACCACAAAATCACCATGACCAATGGAATCGAGCGCATCATGTTGACATAAGCCCCTGCAGGAATCTCCAAGAATGGTTTGCCTGACAAACGCATCAAGGCCAAGAGCGTGCCGAAGAAGATGCCGCCAACGGTAGCAATAACAGTTAATTGAATGCTAAATAAGAAACCGCTGAGCACATAACTTTGAATGAGTTCCCAGCTATAAAAGGATAGATCAATATTCATAGAATCATCTTCCTTTTAATGACCGCCGCTGCTAGCGGCAGCGATGAAACCAGGCACTCTGGTTTTTGATTCAATAAAGGCCATCACTCTATTAACAGTTAGAGCAGAAATGACATACAAAGCAGTGACGCCAAGATAAATCTCAATACCTCTAGATGTTTCTTCTTGAGCCTGCATCGCAAATAAAGTGAGCTCTGCGACAGAAACAGCAAAAGCCACAGATGAATTTTTAATGATGTTCATTGACTCTGAGGTCAATGGAGGAATCACAATGCGAAGTGCCATCGGCAAGATGACATAACGATATGACTGTGCAGTAGTTAAACCAACTGCCATGGCTGCGTAGCGTTGCCCTCTTGGTAAGGCCCCAATGCCAGCTCTTACTTGTTCTGCAATACGCGCAGAAGTGAAGAAGCCAAGTGCCAAACTCACCAAAATAAATGAAGGGAAACCCTTCATGGCAGGAATAAACGCAGGTACTACGTGGTACCAAAGAAATACCTGAACCAAAACAGGGATATTTCTAAATAGCTCCACCCAAACATTACCTAAGGTGGTGAGTGATCTCGTGAGCAAATTATCTGGCGGTAGCGTTCTTAAAGTACCCATCAGGATACCCAAAATCATGGCCACCAATAAACCAAGGGCTGAAACCGATAAGGTCCAGCCCCAGGCAGATAACATCCAGTCTAAGTAAGTAATTTCTCCACCTGTACCAAAACATACAGGGGAGAAATCTTCTTCTAGAGTACTTTTACAAAATACTTCCCAATTCCAAGACATCTTATTTATTTACCTTCTACTTCTTAGTTAGGGAATTAATTCTACTAATTACTTCTTAGCGTACTCTTCAGCTGGTTTGTCGTTTGGATTAGCCCAAGCATCTTTAGTACTTGCTGATAAAGCTAAACCAACTTTATTACCTTTTGGTGGAATTGGTTGTAAGAACCATTTATCCCACAACTTAGCCAATGTGCCGTCTTTCATCATCTTCTTGATGCTGTCATCAACAGATTTCTTGAAAGCTGGGTCATCTTTACGAATCATGATGGCGATAGGCTCAACTGCAATGACCTCGCCAACCAATTTGAAGTCAGCAGGATTTTTTGAGTTAGCAATGTTGCCAGCCAAGATTGAACCATCCATCACGAATGCATCAGCACGACCTGACTCTAACAACAAGAAGCTGTCAGCGTGGTCTTTACCGAATACTTCATCAAAGTTCACGCCAGTTGCACGCTCATGCTTACGCAATAATTGAACTGATGTTGTACCTGTTGTTGTAGCAACTTTTTTACCGTTTAACTGAGCCAATGAAGTAATGCCAGAGTTAGCTTTAACGGCGATACGAACTTCTTCAACGTATGTTGTTACAGCAAATGCTACGTCTTTTTGACGAGTTGCATTGTTTGTTGTAGAGCCGCACTCGATATCCACTGTGCCGTTAGCAACTAAAGGTAAACGGTTTTGTGAAGTTACAGCTTGATATTTAATATCAAGAGTTTTTAATTTCAATTGTTTTTGAACATCGCCTAATACACGTTGGCAGATTTCAACATGGTAACCAGCATATTTACCATCGCCAACTGTGTATGACAATGCGCCTGAAGATTCACGCACACCCATTGTTACAGCGCTAGATGATTTGATCTTGGCAAGAGTGTCAGCTTGTGCTGAAGCAATCAAACCTAAACCCAACATGGCGGCTACTAATAAATTCTTTTTCATCACTGCTCCTTCATTGTTATTGATACAGCTAACGTCATACTTTTAAAAAAGTCATACCCTTAATCAGGCAAAAGCCAGATATATAGTTTTTAGCAGATTTTGAGGAATAAAGGGAGTGGGGTAGGCCCCTATTTAGGTAATTACTAGCGTAGAACCAAGCTAATCTTGGTGCCTGATTGATAGCTATCCCCATCTAAGCTGTATGGGCTATCCAGATTGACAGTCAAGCCATGTTGCAAAGCAATCTCTTTCACAATAGACAGACCCAATCCACTTCCAGGCTCCTTACTATCGCCCCTAAAGAATCGATTAAATACCTTATTTTGATATTGGGATGGGATACCCGGGCCATCGTCGATCACACTTAGAGAATCATCCTCCAGCTTAATTGTGACGTGACTCCCTCTTGGGCAGTATCGGATAGCATTATCTATAAGATTGCCTATACATTCAGATAACAAAACTTCTGAGCCCTGAATCTTCAATTGGCTTATCTGGATATCCACCCCCAAATCAACACCTAATTTTTGAGCATTAGCATAGTTATCAATCACCAATTGTTTACAGAGCGCTACCAAATCAACTTCTTTGCTTAAATCTATTTCATAGCCGTGCTCGGCTTTTGTCATTGATAGCAGTTGTTCAGTTAGCCGCACAGAAGCATCAGCAGTTTTTGAGAGCCCATCAATTATTTTTGATAATTCCTCATTCATTGCCTCCTTTTTAGCTAAGCCAATTTGCGTCTTAACAATCGCCCACGGCGTTCTTAATTGATGAGCTGCATTGCCAATAAATATTTTTCGCAGATTAACCAAGTTGGTAAGCCTTGATAGATAAATATTTAAACTTTCTATTAAAGGCATCAATTCTTTGGGAACGCGCTGACTGTCAATAATGGATAAATCGGATTCTTCTCTCTTGGCTAAAGACTGACTTAATCCATTGATCGGCTTTAAGCTTTTACTAATAGCTAACCAAATTAAACCGGTTAAAGCAATCAACAATAATGTTTGACCAGTCAGCAATTCTCGCAAAATATGAGAGATCAATATTTTTCTAGCTTCAAGTGTCTCGGCCACCTTAATCGTCACCAAACCCTTGATATCAGGCCTTGCTTTGGGATTGCTGCTTTCCACTAAGGAGTGTTTTAAGACGGCCAATCGAATAGGGGTGCCATCAATTTCTTGATCGTAAAAGCTGACCAAAGAAAAGTAATTAACTGTATTTGCTGCGGCTTCACCAGAAGCCGGTAATCTTGCATTGCCAACTAAATGTTCGCCATTGAAATCCATGATTTCATAAAAAAATCTAGAGCCAATGTTGTTTTCAAAAAGATAGGTGGCCGATTGAGGTACTTCAACTTTTAATTGGCCGTCTGCAAGCTTGAGTTCCTCAGCAACAGTTCTAGCCGCAATGTAAAGAGAGCGATCGTAAGCAGCATTAGCTGCATCAACAGCATTTTTATAAGAAAAAAACGCGTTAATAAATATTAAAAGTACTAGTGGTAATACCAGCCAAATAAATAACGCCTGCTTTAATGACTTGATGGGACCTGTCATTATTGAATCCTCAGCATATAGCCGATGCCTCTGACTGTAGAAATTTCACAGCCACATTCTTGATTAATCTTTTTTCTAATTCGATACACAAGTACTTCCACAGCATCAACTGCTGCCGCCTCATTTTGAAAGACTTGATCATGCAAGAATTCTTTGGCGACCACTCTGTCTTTTCTCTCAAATAAGATGCTTAAGAGTGTGCTTTCTCTGGGTGTTAAAGGAATTAATTCCTGGTTATGAAAGAAGCTTTGATTGCTTTTGTCATAGCTAATGGCACCATAGGACTGTATATCGCTGACCATTTGCGGGGCTCTTCGTAAAAGAGCGTGCACTCGGGCATCTAACTCTTCTAAATCAAACGGTTTCGGCAAATAATCATCTGCACCGGCATTAAGACCCTTAACGCGATCGCCCACGTCAGCTCTGGCCGTCAAAATTAAAACAGGTACAAAGTCTTTTCTGGCTCTAATTTCTTGTAAAACTGACAAACCATCTCGCTTGGGTAAATTGAGATCCAAAATAACCAGCTTGTAATCATGGTTAAGCAGTAGTTGAGCTGCTTCACTACCGTCCATCGCCAAAGTCACGTCGAGCCCCATCTTTCTGAGGGCAGAACCGAGCCATAGGGCTAATTCTTGGGTATCTTCGACTAGTAAAACTTTCATTAGGGTAAAACCTTAGCTCTTTTGACAGCAAATTGACAGTGGCATTTGTAATGATTTCATGGTCATAGCTATATGACCTTTGTTATTTAGCAATTTAACCAATTTATTAAGTAAATGGGAGTTATCAATGAAATTATCACGTAGAGATTTTCTATCATATAGCACTGCTCTAGGTGCAAGCAGCATGTTGCCTTTCAATGTTTTTGCACAAGCAAAACCATTATTTGACTCTATCAATATGTTTGTTCCTGCTGCACCTGGTGGTGGCTGGGATGGCACAGCTCGCGCAATTGAAGCGGCAGCTAAAGAAGCTGGTCTAGTAGGTGCATTCCAATTTGAAAACGTTGGTGGCGCTGGCGGTATGGTTGGCTTACCTCGCTTTGTGAACCAACGTAAAGGTCAAGGTAATACTTTGATGGTGGGCGGTTCAGTGATGGTTGGTGCAGCAATTACTAACAAGAGTCCAGTAACAATGAAAGACGTAACGCCGATTGCAAAATTGACAGAAGAAGCTGGCGTGATTGCAGTTCCTGTTGATGGCAAGATCAAAAACTGGAAAGACCTTGAGGCTGCATTTAAAGCCAATCCAAAAGCAGTATCAGTTGCTGGCGGTAGCGCAGGTGGTACAGACCATCAATTACTTGGCCTCATCATTAAAGCCCTTGGTAAAAACCCAAGAGATGCTGCTTATGTAGCCTTCGCTGGCGGTGGTCCTGCTAATGCTGCTATTTTGGGCGGCCAAGTTACTGCTGGTATTTCTGGTTGGTCAGAGTTTGAAGAACAAATCAAAGCTGGTCGTATGCGTGCGATTGCTGTTTCAGGTAACAAACGCATTCCAGGCGTTGACGTACCAACACTAAAAGAATTGGGTGTTAATGTCACTGCAGCTAACTGGCGTGGTGTGTTTGCTGCCCCTGGCATTAATGCTCAGCAAAAAGCTGCATTAGTTGATTTGGTAACAAAGATGCATGCCTCTAAAGGTTGGAAAGAAACTTTAGAAAAGAGAAAGTGGACTGACGTGTTCACAGCTGGCGCTGCATTTGATGCACAAATCAAACAAAGCATTGCTGATACAGAAAGTGTTCTGAAAGAGCTTGGCCTAGCATGAACACAAAAATTGTCTCCGGTTTATTGTTAGCCTTATGTGCTATTGGCATTTGGCAAGTAACAATTATTCCTGAGTCAACCATGTACTCTGAGGTTGGGCCAATTTTGGCCCCCTCAGTAGTCATTGGAGCTTTGACAATATTGGGAATTATTTATTTACTAACATCTCTTAAAGGCAAATCACCTGATTGCATTGAGTCTGAAGAAGATGTTCCGTTAGAGGGTGGTAATCAAAGAGTATTTTATTTCCTAGTTTCAGGAATGCTCTTCATTCTATTGGTCAAACCAATTGGCTTTCTTATTCCAGCCACGATATGTGGCGTGGGTGTTGCCAAAGCATTTGATGCACCATTGAATATCAAAACGATTTCTATTTGCCTATCTATTACTCTAGCTTTTTGGGGATTGTTTTCCGCTTTGCTAGGCGTTGATTTAGGCCCGCTCCTTAAACTTCCTTTTTAAGAAAATATATGGGTTCATTTGACTCTTTAATGCAAGGCTTCGCTGTTGCCTTGCAACCAATGACATTGATGTATGGTTTCATTGGTTGCCTAGTCGGCACTCTGATTGGAGTTTTGCCTGGTATCGGCCCAGCACTGACAATCGCATTGTTATTACCTCTGACATTTAAGGTGCCTGCAACTGCGATGTTTGTTTTATTTGCTGGTATTTACTATGGCGCGATGTACGGTGGCTCTACAACTTCTATTTTGTTAAATACTCCTGGTGAATCAGCAACTATTGTTACTTCACTAGAAGGTAACAAAATGGCCAGAAAAGGTCGCGCAGGCCCAGCCTTAGCAACGGCTGCGATTGGTAGCTTTATTGCTGGCACCATCGGCACGATTGCACTAACATTTTTTGCGCCAATGGTAGTTGATGTTGCTTTAGCTTTTGGCCCAGCTGAATATTTCAGCTTGATGGTTCTTGCGCTCATCATGGTTTCAGCCGTACTTGGTAATTCAGCATTAAGAGGTTTAATCAGCTTATTTGCTGGCTTGCTTTTTGGCTTGGTTGGTATTGATTTACAAACAGGTCAGGCACGATTTACTTTTGGTCAGCCAGAGCTTTTGGATGGCATTGAGGTCACTATTGCAGCTGTTGGTTTATTTGCGATTGGTGAAGCTCTATACCTAGCGTGGCAAGGCAAAGAAAATAAAAACTCAGAAGTGCTAAAAGTATCTGGCAGCTTGTGGTTGAGTAAAGAGGATTGGAAGCGTTCTTGGAAGCCAT
The DNA here is from genome assembly GCA_024642065.1 of Polynucleobacter sp. GTDB lineage: Bacteria > Pseudomonadota > Gammaproteobacteria > Burkholderiales > Burkholderiaceae > Polynucleobacter. Next base: position 71,074 of record JAHEBW010000046.1, read on the forward strand.
GGATAAGAGGAGCTTTCTTTGGTTTCCCAGTTGGTGCTATGCCTGCTGGCGGCGCAGAATTACCAACATTGCTGTCTTATTACACCGAAAAGAAACTGTCTAAAAATCCTGAAGAATTTGGACATGGTGCTATTGAGGGTGTAGCTGGTCCAGAGGCCGCCAACAACGCTTCTGCAGCCGGTGTATTGATGCCGCTACTGACATTAGGCATTCCAACATCAGCAACTGCTGCGATCATTTTGTCTGCCTTTGAATCTTACGGCATTCAAGTGGGACCGCAGTTATTTACTCAGCAGAGTGGTTTGGTTTGGACTCTCATTGCTAGTTTGTATATCGGTAACGTGATTCTTCTTGTTCTGAACTTACCTTTGGTGGGCTTGTGGGTGAAGCTACTCAAAATTCCTCCGCCATGGTTATATGCCGGCATCATTGTTATTTCATCGGCAGGTGTTTATGGCTCAGGTAACTCAGCATTTGATGTGGGCTTGCTCTTCTTCTTTGGTTTGCTAGGTTTTGTGATGCGGCGCTTTGACTTCCCTGCTGCTCCAATGATCATTGGTTTGATCTTGGGCCCGATGGCAGAGCAATCCATGCGTCAAGCGATGACCATTAGTCAAGGACAGTGGAGCACCTTCTTTACTCGACCAATTTCAGGTTCCATTATGTTCATTGCGGTGGCATTGTTAGTGATTCCACCAATCATCAAGATGATCAAAATTAAACGTGTTGGTCACGTTCTAAGATAATTTATTTTAGGTCTTGCTTGCACTGCTAATTGGGTGTTAAGCAAGTTAAGTTAAAGCCCTTTATGGAAAACTCATAAAGGGCTTTTTTTTATTGAATGATTTTCTTCTTGAGTAAATCGTCTATTTGAGAATCTGAGTAACCGATTTCCTCTAGCAACTCTTTCGTGTGTTCCCCCAGCTTGGGAGGATTAAGCCTGATAGGTAAGCGATTGCCGCCTAGAGTAATCGGTAATAAAGGCGTCTTTGTTGTGTTGCCCGCATTAGGACCTGAACTCATGACCACCTCACCAAGACCTCCAGTAGCGTTTAAGTGTGGGTCATCTAATAATTCATGAGGCTTGGTGATGGGCGCATAAGGCAAGCCGTTATCTTCAAAAATAGTGGCAATCTCATTAGCCGTCTTGTCTGCAAGCAATGTTTGCAAAATGGGCATCATGACACTTCGATGCTGAACTCTTAAATTGTTAGTTGAAAAGCGTTCATCTTGCTTCAAATCATTCAAGCCAAATGCTTTACAAAATATTTCCCACTGGCTATCTGAAACCACCGCCAAAAATATTTGCTCATCATTTTTAACTTTGAAAACATCGTAGATGCCCCAAGCGGATATTCTGCTTGGCATAGGAGATGCCGCCTTCCCAGTAGACGCATACTGCATCATGTGTTGACCAACTAACAAAATATTGTTTTCAAAAAGAGAGGATTGAACTTCTTGCCCTATACCTGTTTGCTCTCTTTGTTTTAAGGCAGCCATGGCCCCAACCGCACCAAAGATGCCGCCCATGATGTCGTTAACTGAGCTGCCTGCTCTTAAAGGACGGCCTTCAGGGCCAGTCATGTAGGCAAGCCCACCCATCATTTGGACCACTTCATCTAAAGCTGTACGGTGGTCATAGGGGCCCGGTAAAAAGCCTTTATGCGATACATAAATAATCTTGGGATATTTTTTTGATAGCGTGCTGTAGTCAAATCCAAATTGGGCCATCATGCCCGATCTAAAATTCTCACTAATAATGTCTGCGCTAGCAATTAACTTTTCTACTAATTCTTTGCCTTCTTGAGTTTTCAGATCAACAGCAATACTTTTCTTATTGCGATTAAACATTGAAAAAAATCCTGCGCCAGAACCAAGTAGATCTCTTGTTCTATCGCCCTCAATCGGTTCGATCTTAATAACTTCAGCACCAAGGTCAGCTAAGACCATCCCGCAGGTTGGGCCCATCACCATGTGTGTGAACTCTACAACCCGAATCCCCTCGTAGGGCAGTGTCTGATTAGCCATTAATATTAAATCCCTTAGGTATGCCCGCTTCCGGGGTCATTCCATAAATTGGTTCTTGAGGTAGCGCTGCTTGAAGTATTTTTCTTGCTTCTAGTAGTTTTTCAAAATTGATACCAGTTTTAATGCCCATAGCTTCAAACATAAATACCAAATCTTCTGTCACCACATTGCCTGATGCTCCCGGTGCATAGGGGCAGCCACCAATGCCGCCTTGAGAAGCGTCAAAAGTGCGAACACCTTCTTCATAAGCGGCTAGACAATTGGCTAAACCTAAGCCTCTCGTGTTGTGCATATGGGCAGCGCCAGCCCTAGGGCCTAATTCTTGATAGAGCTGCTTAAATAATCGTTTTACTTGCGCTGGATTGGCATACCCAGTGGTATCTGACAATCCAATCTCATCAACACCCACAGCTGCTAGTGAAACAGCCATTGCAATGACTTCTGCTTCAGGAACAGTTCCTTGTAGAGTGCAACCAAAAGCAGTTGAAATACCTACTTCAACACTAATATGTGGAGCAACAGTATTTTTGTATTGAATAATTTCAGCCACTTGCTGAATCATTTCTTCTCGTGTTTTTCTGACGTTGGCTAGTGAATGAGCTTCGCTAGCAGATACAGGAATGGTTAACTTATCAACACCAGCACTAATAGCTGCTTGAGCTCCCTTGAGATTGGGAACTAAAGCAAGGACAGTGCCCGCCTGTAATGATTTTGCATATTTAACTACTTCTGTAGCATCCGCCATTTGAGGTAGTAAGTGAGCTGGCACAAATGAGCCAACTTCAATTTCTTCAAGTCCTGCCGCAAACAATGCTTCTAACCATTGAAATTTTTTCTCTGTCGGCATAACGCTCTTAATGGATTGCAATCCATCACGAGGGCCAACTTCACTAATGTGTACCTGGTTAACATTCATAAGCTCATTGTATAAACAATTTGCTTAGAATGTCATCGGTTAAAACCTTAGTTTCTGACTGCCAATCTCCCATAAACAGGGAATGGTTTCACTGGGGTTGGTTTGCCGTGCTGATTAACTGCCACAAAGACTATTTCGCATTCGGTGGCCTTGTGAAAAGAAAAATCAGTAGGATGTGTTGAGCGTACTTCGACCTTAATTTTCATACTGGTATTACCTGTTGAAACAATGCTGGCTTCAACCTCGACCAAATCCCCAATTGAAATAGGTTTAATAAAATCAATATTGCCAACTGAAGCGGTCACGCAATAGAGGCCTGACCAACCTGAAGCACAAACATAGGCAGCCTCATCAATCCACTTCATGACTGTGCCGCCGTGAACTTTGCCGCCAAAATTGACTGTATTGGGTTCTGCTAAAAATCTTAGCGTTGTATTCGATCTAGACATTTTTATCCCTATGAAAAAAGCCTATCTAAGATAGGCTTTTCTTGAACTGCTTTTAATAAAACATTAATCAGCAGATAGTTTTGCTGTTTGAACTACTTTTTTCCACTTTGCTAAGTCATCTGCAATCAATTTCTTGAATTGCTCTGGTGTACTTGTTTCAACATCAGTACCTTGACCTTCAATTTGTGTGATCACAGCTTTCTCATTTAACACTTTGTTCATGGCAGCATTCAGTTGTTGAACAACTGCTTTAGGTGTTTTAGCTGGAGCGAACAAGCCATACCACTGAGTCACATTTACACCATTGATGCCTAATTCTTTTAATGTTGGCACGTTTGGCAATACTTGTGAGCGCTTATCGCCTGCAATCGCAACTGCAGTTAACTTGCCGCTTTTCACGTGAGGAGCACCTGTAAATAAGCTTGGGAACATGATTTGTGTTTGGCCAGCCATCGTATCAGTTACCGCAGGTGCTGAACCTTTATAAGGAACGTGCAACATGTCGATACCTGTATTCATTTTGAATAACTCTGCAGCGAAGTGTGGTGCTGTGCCATTACCTGCTGAGGCATAACTTACTTTGCCTGAGTTAGCCTTCAAATAAGCGATCACAGACTTAGAGTCTTTCTCTTTTAAAGTACCTGATGCAACCATCAATGTTGGTGAATAACCAACCAAACCGATAGGCTCAAAGTCTTTAATAGGGTCATACTTTAATTTTTGCAAAGCTGGGTTCATGCCATGCGTCGCAACATAACCAAATAAAACAACGTGACCATCTGCTGGAGCTTTAGCTACATATTCAGCGGCAATTGCACCGTTTGCGCCTGGCTTGTTTTCAACAATCACTGTTTGACCTAGCAATGGGCCCATCTTTTGAGATAGGATGCGGGCCATAGCGTCATTGCCGCCGCCAGCAGCTGTTGGTACAACAATAGTTACTGTTTTATTAGCAAAGCTTTGGGCTTGTGCCACATTGGTACCGATTGCTGTTAAAGCGCTAAGGGCTAATGCAGCAATTAATTTTGTTTTTGTCATTTCTACTTTCTCCTAATTAACTTTTGGGGGAATAACTAAATCACCTTGCATGATTTTTCTAACAGTTCTTACAACTGATGCTCTTTCAAGAGCAATTTCACCTTCATTCAACTTAACCTTTAACGCGATCTGAATTTTTCCTGAAGGATGGCAAATATTCACCACGTGATCACCTGGGGGAATATCTGATTTATTGGCCACAGTTCCCGGTAGTACGAAGGCGCTTGCTAAACCGATCGCGCCAGTAACTGCATGGGATGTATGACATTTCTTAGGTGTGAAATATCGTGAGTGGATAGCAAGTTCATCATCATGCTTGCCTAATAAAACTGGTTTTGGAATAACGCTATCGGTTACATCGCCTAAGCCCATTAATTGACCAGCCTTTAAACGAATGTCATTCAAACGATCAATAAGTCCTGGGTGGGCATCAAGATCAGCAGATGTTTCAGTTCCTTTTAAACCCATCGCTTCTGCGCGCATCATCACCATCGGCATGGCAGCATCAATGCAAGTTACTTCAATGCCATCAATCACATCAACTCGATTACCAGTTGGGAATACTTTTCCAGTAACAGCGCCCCATGCATCTAAGAAACTTAAGTAAACGGGCGCACCAGTTCCGGGAACGCCATCAATAGCTACATCACCGTCATAGATGACTTTGCCATTGTTAGTTTTAACGATGACATCGATTCGAGCATTGGTGTTGACATTAAATACGCGTACCAGCGTTTCACCTTCAACAGGAGAAACCAAACCTTGTTCTATTGCAAACGGACCAACACCGGCCAACATGTTTCCACAGTTAGGGCGGGTATCAACCACGGCTTCCGCCACGCCCACCTGAGCAAACAAATAATCAACATCACAATCGTCACGATCTGATTTTGAAACGATCGCCACCTTGCTAGTAAGAGTCGTGCCACCACCCAAACCATTGATTTGCGTTGCGTGTCCTGCACCGATGGCGCTAATTAGTACGTGGTCCCGATCTTCAATAGCTTCTGGCAACCATTCTTTTAGAAAGAATGGCCCTCTTGAGGTGCCTGCCCTCATTAATACGCAAGGTGTTGTTGTTTTCATGTGTTGGAATTATGGGCTGAGACCATCATTTTGTTAATTGCAATTTTATGAATTATTATTGCGTTTAACGCATTAATAAAAGGTGGGCTAAATGAGCATCAATTTTGATCTACATGACCTGCAAGCCTTTGTGGCTGTTGCTGAATTCAAAAGTTTTCGCAAGGCTGCTGAATTCGTCAATATTTCACAGCCAGCCTTCAGCAGAAGAATTGAAAAGTTAGAGCAATCACTTGGGGTCAAACTGATTGATCGAAATACAAGAAATATGGAGCTCACGAATGTGGGGAGAGACTTCTCTCGAAAAGCTCGACATATTCTGGATAACTTGGATGAGGCGCTATTAAGTATTGAAGAAGTGGGCGGCGCTCGCATGGGTCAAGTTACCATCGCTTGTGTACCATCCGCTGTTTATTACTTCTTACCTCAAGTGCTACGCCAGTACCATGCGAGTTACCCAAGAATCAAAATTAAAGTGCACGATGCCAGTGCTAATCAGGTGCTATCTGTTGTTGCCAGTGGCGAAGCAGACTTTGGTGTGAACTTTATTGGTGATGATGAGCCAGGCATTGATTTTCAAACAATTCTTGAAGAGCGCTTTGTGGCCGCGTGCAAGAAAGATCATCCATTAGCCAAAAAGAAAGTAGCTACCTGGGAAGAACTTAAAAAGTACGACTTCATGACTGTATCGAAATCATCGGGCAACAGAATGTTGCTTGATATGGCTCTCGCAGGAACAAGTGCTAAACCAGAGATAGTGTATGAAGCTCAGCACGTGACCACCTTATTAGGTTTGGTGGAGGCCGGTATGGGGATCGCTGCCGTTCCAGCACTAGCTATGCCATCTAAAGACCATGCGGTATTAGCCAGCGTGCCATTAATTAATCCAGTGGTATCAAGACGCATTGGGCTGATTAAACGGAAAGGTAGAAGCTTTTCACCTGCTGCTGAAAGACTCTATGAGTTGTTATTAGGCTTTGATAAAAATATCAAAGCCTAATAATTGGTGGTTTACCTGAAACTAAAAAGGGAAAACTGAAGACTTAATTAGTCCGCGCCTAGCTTGAGGTTAGTAGGCAGTCTCTTCTCAATGGCCCACTTTAATAGAGCAACGCCACGATAAATGCCATGCATGAATTTACCGTAAGGCATGGTGATGAAAAACGCCATCACACATCCAAGGTGAATCGATAGTGTCAAAGGCATCCAAGAAGTGTCTCTCAATGCCAAGAGTACAAGACCTGACAGTCCGGTTAACCAAAGCAAAGCGATAAATCCAACATCCATACCTTTTTGGCTTGGGTCGCCGTGTAATGGATGTCTTCTTAATTTGAGATATAGCAATCCTGTTGGGCCGATCACTAAACCAAAACCACCTAATGTTCCCAAAATAACTGGAAGACTGAAATAAGGGTACGGTGCTGGATAAGCTAAAAAGTAATGGTAAATAGTTGCAACGGAGGTTGCTGCAAAGCAAAGTAAAAATCCGTAAAAAGTGAAGTGATGAAACACGCGTCGAATCTTGGTATATCGATCGCTTTCTTCATTACAACCTTCACCATGCCCACCATCTAAGTATTTCAAGGTAGCAATTGATGTCACTGCTTCCTGAATGCTGTCACAAGATGTTTTTTCTAATGGTGAATTTTTAATAAATTTTGCGATGCTCATGGCCATCGCAAAAACAACAAAACCAAAAACCAAACCAAACATCCAAACTAAAGTGTTATGTGAGAAGGCTTGGTAAAAATTACCTGTTTCTGTAGGGGCCCAAAATAATCCCCCCTTGAGATAAGCAGATAAACCTAAGAAAAATGCCAAAGCAGTAGATAACATCAATGCAATAAACAATCCATTGCGTTGATACATTTGGCCCATGGCCTGAGGCCAAGCGTAATCAATGTAAGTTGTTTTTCTAAGTGCTGCCATGCCCTTAGGAATATTGACTGCAAATTCATGCGGAGGTGCATATTGGCAGGCGTGCAAACAGGCGCCACAGTTATGACAAAGATTCGCTAAATAATGAACATCAGCTTGATTGAATTCCAAGCGTCTTGTCATGGCCGGGAATACAGCACAAAAACCTTCGCAATAACGGCAGCCATTACAAATGTGCAGCATACGAGAAACTTCTTTCTCGTTAGCCCCTAAATTCATAATTGAAAAACTAGACTCTTGCACCTAATAACTCCTTAGCAGCAGACTCTCCTGCAACAAGACCAAAAACTGTTCCAATGGACATTCCGATGCCAGCTAAGTAGCCTTTACCTAAAACATTGCCCGCCATAACTTCGCCCGCAGCAAATAAATTATTGCTAGGTTGTCCACCAAATAGAATTCTGGCGTTTTCATCAATTTGAACGCCTAGATATGTAAAGGTGATACCAGGGCGTAAGGTGTAACCGTAATAAGGTGGATGATTGATCGGTTGTGCCCAGTTGGTTTTGGCAGGCTCGATACCTTGAGTTTGGCAACCATCTAAAACAGAGTGATCAAATGAACCTACTGTGCAAGCATTGTTATAGTCAGTAACAGTTTTAACAAACTCTTGAACATCTAAACCAAGACCTTCGGCCAATTCTTCTAGTGTATTGGCAACCACACCAGGGAAAACTGGTGGCATAAAACGACCAATCGCTTTTTGATCAATGATGGAGTGAGCAATTTGATCTGGCTGGCCAGCAACTAAGCGACCCCAGATGGCATAACGCTTAGGCCAGAAATCTTCACCTTCGTCATAAAAACGCTTTGCATTTTTATTAACAACAATACCGAGTGATACACAATCAATACGTGTGCAAATACCACCATCATATTCAGGGGCACGTGCATCAATAGCGACAGCGTGACCTTGCGTTGGATCACCAATTTGATCTGCGCCGTGCGCTAGTAAATCTTTAAGAACAACACCCATGTTGTAACGAGTGCCACGAATCAAAAAGTTATCGGCAACAGGGCCCCAAGCTTCTCGGAGCCATTCTTTATTAGATTCAAAACCACCACTAGCTACAACACATGCTTTAGCTTGAATGTATTCATCACCGACATAGGCGCCATAAAAAGTGCCATCTTTGACATCTAATGAAGTGACATTGGTTTCGTAACGAATCTCAATACCTAATTTTTCAGCGCTTCTAAAGTAGGCATTCACGAGAGCTTTGCCGCCGCCCAAGAAGAAGGCGTTTGTTCTACTTAAGTGCAATGTTCCTGATAGTGAGCCCTGAAACCGAACGCCGTGCTTCATCATCCAAGGACGACACTTCGATGACTCTCTAATAACTAATTTAGCTAACTTCTCATTAGTTAGCCCGCCCGTTACTTTGAGCAAATCTTGCCAATACTCTTCCTCTGAATAAGCTTCAGTTAGAACATCCTGAGGAGCATCGTGCATGCAGCGCAAGTTACGAGTGTGGATGGAGTTACCGCCACGCCATTCGCGTGGGGCAGACTCCAATACCAAAACTGATAATCCAGCTTCACGGGCTTTGATGGCAGCACACAAAGCTGCATTACCACCACCAATTACTAATAAGTCATACATATTTAGTCAGCCTGAATCTTCGCCTTGCCAACGATCTCTTTCCAGATGCGTTGCTCTCTAGCAATGAAATTAGCAAAGTCTTTGCTTGGCGCTCCGCCGCTAACAGCTTCATCAGCAGCAAAACGTTCTGTTACAGCATTAGAACGCAATGCTTTTTGAGCTTCCTCTTGAATCTTCTTCACAATAGCTGGTGGCGTACCTGCTGGAGCCATGATGCCGTACCACTGTGATGTTTCAAAATCTTTGAAACCCATCTCAGCAACTGTTGGCACATCTGGCATTGATTTCAAACGAGTTGGCGCGCCAACTGCAATAGCTCTTAATTTTCCAGAGCGGATATGTGGTGCTAAAGCTGGCAAGCCTGCAGATGAAGCTTGTGTGCGACCTGCGATTAAGTCTGTTAATTGTGGGCCTGTACCGCGGTATGGAATGTGTGTCATGAACATACCAGTTACTAGCTTTAAGTATTCCATCGCTAAGTGACCAGCACTTGCATTGCCTGCTGAGCCATAACTTAATTGACCAGGATGTTTCTTCACATAAGCCACAAACTCTCTAAAGTTTTTAGCTGGTACATCTGGATGGATCACAAACATATTTGGAACTTTTGCTAGCAGGGTAACTGGCACAAAGTCTCTGTTGACGTCATATGGTTGGTTAGCAAGCATGTATGGGTTAACAGCTAAAGTACCTACGTGACCCAAAATGATTGTGTGACCATCTGGTGCTGCCTTTGATACTTCTTGCATAGCAACCACACCTGCGCCACCCGGTTTGTTTTCTACGAAAACACTTTGACCAAGCGCTTTTGTCATTTCAGCAGCAACTGAACGAGCAACAATCTCAGATGTTCCGCCTGGCGCAAATGGCACCACAAATCGAACTGGTTTTGTTGGCCAAGCAACATCTTGAGCAACCGCATGGCTGCCGTATGCAGTCGCTAGTGCTAAACCACCTGTTTTGATTAAAAAATCGCGTCTGTTGTTATTCATCTCACTCATTCATTGCTCCTTTACTGATTGTTTATTAATTTAGTTGTACAAACATTGCTTGCCTAGTCCGTTAAGACTATTGCACTATCACAATTTGTTATATCCACCCAATAGACTACTACCTTTCCAGGCCCCTGATATAGCTAGGGTTTCTACGCACTCTTTGACCAAAACCCTTGCTGCAAGGGCTGATGGGGACAATTCATCATCTGACAAACTGCATAAAAGACTAGGTCTAAATATAGATTGATCTTTGATTTCTGAAATGGCGAGCTTCGAAGAAAAATCTGGGATCTTGACTACTGCACCCCAAGGTTGAATCGTGTGCCCTAAGCCTGCAACCACTGAAGCCATGAGTAAATCAAGCGAATCTATCTCTGCAACCACTTTAGGTTTTATTTTTGTTTGGGCAAATGCCAAATCAATGGCTTGTCGAAGACCATGACCCGCTGTTGGCAGTATCAATGGCAAATCCTTGAGAGCCTGCAAGCCAACTTTCTCAATCGCCTTTTCAGCAGGCTGATTAGCGACTTTCTTAGAAGAGTTCTGGCGACTACCAATCACAAACAACTTTTCTTGCAACAAGGGAGTAACACTCCAGCGTTTAGCATCTTTGTCATTAAAAAGAATGGCTAAATCTATCTGTCGAGCATTAAGCATTTGAGTCAAATGCCCGGACATGCCTTCTACGATGTGCAATCTCACATCTGGATACTTCTCTTTCATCGATAACATCAATGGCAGACCCACAAGCGCGCAGATGGATGGTGATAAGCCAATACTCACTGATCCAGTGAGTCTCGCTTGTTTAGCTACTCTTGCGGCTTCTTCTGCATGCCTAAGAGCCAACACAGCCTCTCTATAAAAAGCAACGCCCGGTTCAGTCAAGCTAACACCGCGATTACTCCTATTGAGCAATCTTGTTGATAGCTCGGCCTCTAATCTGGATATTTGTTGGCTCAATGCTGGTTGCACCATATCGAGCTGAATCGCTGCCTGACTCATGGTGCCGCAATCAACTACCGCAACAAAATATTTGAGTTGTTTTAGTTCCATATTTATAAAAAAGTAGTTATCGTTAAGACAATACTGCAAAAGCACTCAAATTACCTAAAACTCAATCAGGACAGCATTTTGGAACGTCAACAACCACAATCTTGCAAAGAAATCTTTTGGAGATTTTCATGGTTAGCGCTTCAAGGTTTTGGCGGTGTTTTCCCGGTTGCCCAAAAAGAATTGGTAGAAAAGCACCGGTGGTTAACAAAAGAAGAGTTCGTGGAAGATTGGGCTGTAGCCCAAGTAATGCCTGGCCCGAATGTCGTCAATTTAGGACTCATTGTTGGTAACCGCTACTTTGGCTTAAAGGGTGGCTTAGCGGCACTTCTTGGATTGCTCTTGTTTCCGCTGTGCTTGGTGCTTGTTTTAATTTTCTTTTACTCAAGCATCAGTAACAACCCATATGTTATTGGTGCGCTAAAGGGCATGGCTGCGGTTGCTGCAGGATTGATTGCAGGGACATCGCTCAAACTAGCGAGTACGTTTAAAAAACATCCTCTGAAGCGTCCTTTGTGTTGGTTGATTGTTGCCTTGTGTTTCATTGGGGTGACATATTTCAAACTATCACTTGTTTATGCACTTCTCATTTTTGGTTCTAGTGCCATGTTCCTAACTTATCGAAAGCTAGATTCATGATCACCATGGGATTCATAGATTGGTTGAGCCTATTTTTAAATATGGCATCTTTGTCATTGATGGCTGTTGGTGGAGCTATTACGCTGGCCCCGGAGATGCAAAGATTCTTAGTGCTTGAAAAAGGCTGGATCAACGATCTTCAATTTAACGCATCGATTGCCATTGCCCAAGCTTCACCAGGACCTAATTTATTGTTTGTGGCCTTATTTGGTTGGCATGTTGGCCTCAATGCCACACAGGAAATTTATTTTCAGCCGATCCTTGGTTTGATGGGGGCGCTGATCGCTTTGTTTGGCATTTTGATACCAAGCACCACATTAACTTTCTTTGCGGCTCAATGGGCTCAAAAAAATAAAGAACTAAAAGTAGTTAGAGCTTTTAAGCAAGGGATGGCGCCTATAGTCATCAGCATGCTACTCGCAACCTGCTGGTTATTAACAACCCCTCACAGAGATTTATTACTTGATTGGCCGCTGTTACTGTTAGCCAGTTTGATTGCGCTATTAACACTCAAAACCAAAATTCATATTCTTTGGATGCTGGCATTCGGAGCGATCTTAGGTGCGCTAGGTCTTGTATAAGCACTACAAAGAATAATTAAAAAAAAGCTAATAAAACAAGCAACAAAAAAGAACAAAAAGAAAAACCCACGCAAAAGCGTGGGTTTCCGTTCTAACTTAATTTAATAATCTGGCCAGATAACTTATCTACCTAAATAAGTCTTTAATGTATCTTGAGCCACATTTTGTAAATGTTGAGCAACCTCTGGTGTCAAGCCTGCATTGTATTTAAGGCCCACTGGGCTTACTTTAAATAAAGCACCGTAAGTCACTAAACCTGCTAAATATGTTCCCGCCAAGCTTGGATGACGTTTGTCAGAAGCATATAAATTAATCTCTGGCTTTAATGCGATTGATTTGGCAAAAGCTAAACCAGCTGGGATAACCATGGCTTTGTGTGTGTTCGCCATCTTTGTATAGGCATCTGCCAATTGCTGTGTCATCTCTGGTTTATCTTGATACGCCCATGACATAAAGAAAACTGGTTCTGCATCATTTTTGCGAACCGTTTTGACGTGTTTCTTGGCATATTCTACAAAAGTCACTTTTAGTTGGTCATGGATTGGGCATTGGCTGCAATCCATCATGACTGCCACATCAAAAACTTTGCCTGTAGGCGGATTAAAAACCACTTCATTTTTAGTGGTGAATGAGTATCTACCAATGCCATCCGGTCTGAAGTAAGAGGCCATGTCGTGCCAATCTAAACCTGAACCACTGATAGAAACAGAAACGCCATTGTATTTATGACCTTTCATACCCTCGATGACCATTTCACGGATATGACCATGCATGCTGTTGTTGTAATAGAAAAAACTGTTACCCGCATAAAGTACTTTGCCTGGAACTTCTTTGAGTTGCTTAGTTTGCAGAGCCTCCGCAGATGCAAAGGAGGCCGCTAAACCAAGGCCCGTAAAAACTAATGCTCGAACTACTCTAAAAAAATTGAATGATTTCATCACATCTCCTCTAGTTATGAAGTCATGCTACGACTAATTCACAAGCCCAACAAGTTAGTAGAAACAACTAGATCAAGAATGAAAAAACCCACTCCGAAGAGTGGGTTCTATTTACTGCTTAGCACTTACGTACTAGCTAATTTCAAACTGGCTAGGCCAGCGAGGAATTAGAAAGCGTGGTTAACACCAATCAAATATGTTTTTGAATCTTTGTCTGTTGCGTTATTTGTGCTTTGATCAGCATAAGCAACATAACCAGTAGTGCGCTTGCTAAATGCTTTTGACAATGCTAATTTGTAACCGTCAACATCACCAGAGTTATTAGCTACATCATACTCATTCTTGTAGTAAACGCCGTGAGCAGTTACCCCAGAACCCAATACTGCTAAAGGAGCTGATACTGAGAAGATTGTCTGAGTTAAATCACCCTTAGTTGCAACTGTTGCTTCTGTAGCTGCCTCTCTTACGCTACGATAAGCACCAACTGCTGCGAAACCAAAGTTGTACTTAGCACCGTATGTTGTTTCTTTTTGGTCATAAGTCGCTGAAATTTTCTTTTCAACTGTACCTGCATAAACACCAAGGTTGCCTGCCTCATATTGAACGTAAGCAGAAGTTAAGCGACCGTTCTGTGCTTCAGCAGTAGTTGTAGCATCTGCGTTAGAGTGACCAAGTTGAGCTGATAAACCAGCAAATGTTGGAGTTGTATAGCGAACCACTTTGGCTACGTCAGTACCCAAGTTGCTAGATGCATCAGAGAAGTTACCAGCTTGACCAACTGTTGAGTCAAGGCCCTGAGCACCAGTGATATCAGTTGTACCCACACGGATAGAACCTAATTTAACTGATGACAAACCAACCCAAGCTTCACGGTTGAAAACTGAGTTTGTAGTTGAAACAGTGCCTGCAGGCGTATAAGACTGAGCGTTGCCAGATAATGAAGCAGATGTTCCAGCGAATGTAGATGTATTAGTACCTAACTTGCCTGAAGTAGCATCAAGTCTTGATTCCAATTGGAATTCAGCTTTCAAACCACCACCTAGGTCTTCAGTACCCTTGAAACCAATGCGTGAAGTTGATAAACCAGACTCACCCATTGCAGAGTTTGCACCTGTGCTGCCAGTTTCACCAGAAGCCCAGTTTAAGTCTACGTTACCGTAAACAGTTACTGATGACTGAGCTTGTGCGCCAGCAACCATTGCCATTGCAGCAGTAGCGATTAATAATTTTTTCATTCGTAAATCTCCAAAAATGTGAAATAAACGTACCTAGTTCTTTTAGGGACTTAGGTATATTGCTCCTAGTTAAAGACTGCTCTTAGGTGCTTGCGGGTCTGAACCCCATTGTTTCTGTCGATTTTCACTTCTTTTCCAAGTAGTGTTGCATCTGTGCAACAAACTTAATTTTTTTGTCTATATTTCAAGGGAAAATAGGTGTTAAATACATATTAACCCTAATAAATATGGTGGTTTTGTCACATGGCAAGTAGATATTTTCTGAAACTTATGAAATTAGCCCGTTCTGGTGATGCTTTGGCGCAACAGAAAATAGGTGAAAATTACCTTATTGGCAGTGATGGTATACCTCAAAACCAACAAAATGCTTTGTTATGGCTTGAAAAAGCATTTGTAAGTGTAGGATTTATTGAGGATATTTCTATATTAGTGTCTGATCATTTGGATTTGGCCTTCAACCTATCCTCAGAGCAAGCACCTTTTGCATGGAAGTGCCTTTTAAGTGCTGCCAACACAGGCCACAGCAGAGCCAGATGGTTGGTTGCTCAAGTTGTTGCGCACTTTAGCTTACGCAAACATGCTGGCTCTGCTGCCCCTATTACAGCAATGGCATTTACTCAGATGACTGAAAAGAATTGGGCAGATGCTGGCGGCATGGAGAGCTTCAAAGTACATGCGCATCGCTATTTAGAAGAATTAGCGGATCTATCTTCATTTAAAGAACAAACTGCAGCACAACGATTACTGTCTGAGTGTTTACATGATGGGCGATTGGGTGTGCTTGATGCTGCTCGAGCTAAAAAGATCATGATTCATTTAGCTATTAAGCCTAATGAAGTAGGACTTAATAGCTTGCGTTCATTTGCAAGCAATATTGATGAAGATTTAATCCCTGCTCTTAAAGTCCATTTACCTCAATTGCTGTTGGCCAAGAAACCATCTGCCGATTATGTTTTGCTTTATTGGTCAGGCTGGAAATATCTAAATAATAGTGATGCATTAGAAATTGCAGCTGAACTTTCTTATACGCCAGCGCAATTAGCACTCGGTTTGCGCTTGGCAAAAATTGATCTAAAGGATCCAAGTGATATTAATGAGCAAACTACTGAAGTTGAAAGCGGCGGCAACGCTCGCTTGAAACGTGCAGTGTATTGGTTAAAGCAAGCTGCCAATAAAGGTGAGCGTGATGCTTGGTATGCCCTTGGTCTCATTAATCGTATGCCTCAATACTCGGCATACAGCGCTGAAGATAGTGATGCTTGCTTTGATAAGGCAGCTGATCTAGGTCACCCAGAAGCGCAATACCGCAAAGGTGCAGCTCTTTGGCGCAAGCGTAGCCAATCGGATGAGGATATTGTGGGCTTTCAGGCTTCTTATTGGATTTGGCATGCAGCGCAACAGGGGGTTAATGCAGCCCAAGAACTTTTATCGAAAGTGATGATCAGTTGCCCAGATGCGAATCAAAATCGATGGAGAGCTTTAGCGTTAGAAACTAGTAAAGCATTAAATGAAAGCTCGCATCGCTTCACAGGGGACATGCTATTAATTTGTCATCGCGTGATTGTTGCCAATCAACTCAATCTATCTAAAGCGGAGTTGTTGCTCACGGATATTGCTAGCGCTCAACATGAACATGGTGCTGTGATCGATATTAGGGAACACCTTCCCCGCTCAGTCCCCAAATTAATTTTGATTGAAACCCTAGAGCAACGTAAAGCCCTAATGATGGCTAGCAAAGCATTTGCAAATGCTTTTAGTAATTACATTGTTGATGAAGGTAATTTGAGGCAACGTCGTTATCGCCTAGAGAAATTAATGCAAATGCTGAATATCTCATCTGATGATCCTTCAGAAGAAGACTCTGAGGATATCGAGTAAGTATTATTTAGAGACTATTAGAAGCTTGAGCTTCTGCTTCCTCTTTAGCTTCAGCTTCTAAATCAGCTGGATCTAATTTAGGCTCATAGAATCTAGAAACCAAAATACCCAACTCATAAAGAATACAAAGCGGAATAGCTAATAAAAGCTGAGACAAAATATCTGGTGGCGTTACAACAGCGGCAATCACAAATGCACCAACGATGATGTAAGGACGAATCTCTTTCAGTTTCTTAATCCTAACCATCCCCAACTTAACAAGAACCACAACCACAACAGGTACCTCGAAGGTTAAGCCGAAGGCCAAGAAAGTTGTCATAGCAAAGCTTAAGTATTTATCAATATCAGTCGCCATGTCAGCACCAAGTGGTGCGTTGTAATGCGCCATGAATTGAAATACTGTTGGGAATACCAAGAAATATGCAAACGCCATACCAGCAACAAATAGTAGATAGCTACTTGTAACGATTGGCAAAATCAAACGACGCTCATGGTTATACAAACCAGGAGCAATGAATGACCAAATTTGATACATGATGAATGGCAAGGCGCCCAAAAATGCCACCAACATCGTGACCTTCATTGGCACAAAGAATGAGCCAGTGACATCCGTCACAATCATCTTGCCGCCATTAGGCAATGCATCTAATAGGGGCTTTGAGAATAGGTGAAAAATATCTGGCGCCCAATATACCAAGCACAAGAAAACAAATAACAAAGCACCAACAGATTTAATTAAACGATCGCGCAACTCAAACAAATGAGAAAGAAAGGTTTCTTGAATCCCATCTTCTTTTTCAGGTTGTTGAGAGTCTTGGCTTGAGTTCTGCGTCATCTTTTAAATAATTTCTTTTAAATTTATTTTTATCTTATTTTTTAGAAAAAAGATTTAGGTGGACGTTGCTGAGATCCTGAGCGTCGGAAACGCTTCACGCGAGCAGCGCCTGATTGAACTCTTGTTTTAACTCCAGCGCTACGCTTGTACCACTGCGGCATTGCTGATTTTTTAACACCCCAACTGTCGCGCCCTTGCCTTAAATTTGATTTAGGCTCACGCACAGAATAACCGCCGTTATCTGCAAAATCATCGTAATCCCCATATGAACTACTTGATGAAGTATTGCTACCTGTATCAGTATTATTTAAGTTTTGCCCCACCTCAGAAAGACTCGACTCAACTTGATTGACGCTTGACTGAACATCTTTCATGGCGGAAGTAGCTGCTTCCTGCATTTTCTTGAGTTCGTCTAACTCTACCTGGCGATTGACTTCAGACTTCACCTCCGACATGTAACGCTGAGCACGCCCCATCAGGTTGCCCGCCATACGGGCTACCTTAGGCAAACGCTCAGGGCCAATGACCACCAATGCGACTACCGCAATGAGGGCGAGCTTGGAAACTCCAAGATCGATCATGTCAAATGAACTTTATGTGTAGTTGAATGTGAGTAGCCATCAAGTATTTGATGGCTAAAGGCTTAGGCCTTGTTCACATCCTTAGCTTGAACATCTACTGTCTTGCCATCAGCTGGAATTTGGCTAGATGGGGCAACAGCATCAGCTGGCTTTTCTTCGCCACCCTTCATGCCATCTTTGAAGCCTTTAACAGCACCACCCAAATCTGAACCGATGTTACGCAACTTCTTAGTACCGAATACTAAAAGAACGATAACTAAAACAATAATCCAATGCCAAACGCTAAATGAACCCATGATTGCTCCTAATTAGTTTTTATTCCACGGACGGGGACCACCCATCACGTGCATATGCAAATGGTAAACCTCTTGACCACCATCAGCACCGTTATTGATCATCACACGAAAGCCCCCGGTGTCGCCAGGGCGGCATCCTTGCTCTAGAGCAAGGCGCGGTGCAATTGCCATCATTCTACCCAGTAATGCCTCATCTGCGCTACTTGCATCCATTAAATTTGCAAAATGGCGCTTAGGAATCATTAAAAAATGAACTGGGGCAGATGGATTAATGTCATGGAAGGCATATATTTCCTCATCTTCATAGACTTTTTTGCTAGGAATCTTGCCTGCGATGATCTTACAAAAGATACAGTTCTCGGAATGGCCTAATTGTTCTTGTGAGCTCATGACTTAGTCTAAGGTGATAATTTTTTGTTGTAACTGATAAATTAAGATTTTCTGGAAGCTTTTTCAGCAATCCCAGAAACGCCCTCGCGGCGCTCTAATTCAGCGATAACATCTTCAGGGCGTAAATTAAATTGCGCCAAAGCCACAAAACAGTGGAACCAAAGATCTGCAATCTCACCCACTAATTTTGTTTGCATCTCAGGTGCCAAATTAGCAAAACGACTATCTTTGGCAGCCATCACAGTTTCAGCGGCTTCTTCACCAATCTTTTTCAAGATGGCGTCATCGCCCCTACTGAATAACTTTGCAATATAAGAAACATCAGGATCAGCACGGCCAGCCAAAAAGTCAGCTTTGCGAGCATCGACAACATCAGCCAAACGCTTGATGGCATCCATATTGTTTACGTCATTCGACTTTGTTTGATCTGTCATTGTTATTTCTTTTATTAAATTGATTGAAGCACTCTAAACTATTTTTTCCAAACTGGGCCGTCTGATGTTTTTTCCAAGTTCAAGAAAAAACAGCTATGTGCGCCAGTGTGGCAAGCAATACGATCTTTTTGATCAACCTTAATCAAAATAGTATCGCCATCACAATCTAAATGAATACTCTTAATAACCTGGACGTGACCAGACTCTTCGCCCTTGTGCCAAATCTTTTTTCTAGAACGAGACCAATAAACTGCTTCACCTTTTTCTAAAGTGAGCTTTAAAGACTCATGGTTCATCCAAGCCATCATCAATACATCACCAGTATCAGCCTCTTGCGCAATGACCGCCACTAAGCCCTGATCATTCCAGGTTACTTGAGATAGCCAGTCTGCTTGATTGCTTTGATTTACTTCAGTCATGGAGATTTGTACTTTTAATTGATTGGAATAAAGATTCTGTTTGCTTAGCTTAAATCAGTCTATCTGAACTTATAAGCGAACTGGTATGCCTTGACTAGCCATCAACTGCTTAGCCTCACCCACTGTATGCTCACCAAAGTGAAAAATGCTGGCAGCTAAAACAGCATCAGCATGGCCTTTAGTAATGCCATCTGCCAAATGTTGCAGATTACCCACACCGCCTGATGCAATCACTGGCACAGGCACTGCATCACTAACTGCACGAGTTAAGTCCAAATCAAAACCATTCTTAGTGCCATCGCGATCCATGCTGGTTAAAAGAATTTCTCCCGCACCGCGCTTAGCCACTTCTATCGCCCATGCAATGGCATTGATACCTGTATTTTTTCTGCCGCCGTGTGTAAAGACTTCCCAAAGTCCTGGCTGAGTTTGCTTTGCATCAATGGCAACAACAATACACTGCGAGCCATACTTTGCAGCGGCATCTGAGACTAAATCCGGGTTAGCAACTGCAGCTGAGTTCATACCCACTTTATCGGCACCAGCATTTAATAAGCGACGCACATCCGCCACCTCTCGCACACCGCCACCAACTGTTAACGGAATAAATACCTGAGATGCCACATCTTCAATAATGTGCAGAATTAAATCGCGTCCATCAGAAGTGGCTGTGATATCTAAGAAAGTAATTTCATCAGCGCCCTGATCGTCATAGCGCTTTGCAATTTCAACCGGATCACCGGCATCTCTTAACTCAACAAAATTCACCCCCTTCACAACTCGACCAGCTGTGACATCTAAACAGGGAATGATTCTTTTTGAGAGCATGAGTGAATTTTTTTTTACTTTTGGGTTACTTTTTATTGGCGTCAGCGTATTTTTGCGCTTCAGCTAATTTCAAATCACCCGTATAAATAGCGCGGCCAGCAATAACGCCCATGACACCTTCCGGTTCAGCGTTACAGAGTGCGTCGATATCTTTCATATTTGTTAAACCGCCACTAGCAATAATTGGAATATTCACTGCTTGAGCAAGCTTCACTGTTGCATCCATATTGATACCTTGCAACATGCCATCGCGACCAATGTCTGTGTAAATAATCGCTTCCACACCATAGTCTTCATATTTTTTAGCTAGGTCAGTCACTTCATGGCCAGTCAACTTGCTCCAACCATCAGTGGCCACCTTGCCTTCTTTAGCATCGAGACCAACAATGATGTGTCCCGGAAATGCGACGCAAGCGTCTTGCAAGAAGCCTGGATTTTTAACAGCTGCAGTTCCAATAATCACATAACTGATACCGTCGTCTAAAAGACGTTCAATCGTTTCTAAATCACGAATACCACCGCCCAGCTGCACAGGGATATCGTCACCAACAGCTTTCAAGATTGATTTGATAGCGGATTCATTTTTTGGTTTGCCAGCAAAGGCGCCATCCAAATCGACCAAGTGCAAGCGGCGTGCCCCTTGCTCAACCCAATGCTTGGCCATCGCACCTGGATCTTCAGAGAAGGTCGTTACTTTATCCATATCACCTTGCTCTAAGCGAACACAGTGGCCTTGTTTAAGATCAATAGCTGGAATTAACAACATGATGAATAGTTAAATAAGAGTAGTTAAAGTAATAGTTAAAAGAATACTTAGTTTCTTATGGCTGCCAACGCGTAAAGTTTTGATACAAGCGCAAACCTAAATGTGCACTTTTTTCCGGATGAAACTGTGTCGCAAAAATATTTTCTTTGGCTACGGCACATGTAAACAAAGTTCCATAATCTGTAGAACCTACAGTATGAGCTGAATTATCTGGCACTGCATAGTAGCTATGCACAAAATAAAAGCTGCTGTTATCTGGAATGCCATCCCATAGTGGATGAGCCCTTGTTTGCTGAACCTGGTTCCACCCCATGTGTGGAACCTTGAAATGCGAACCATCTGCCTGGCTTTTGCCTGCCAAATCAAATCGGATAACTTTACCTGGCAACAAACCAAGACCTAGCGTGACATCAGTACCAGCTGGCGCATCAAAACGCACTTCAGTACTGCTATCAAATAACATTTGCTCACCAACGCAAACACCCAACATCGGTTTATTTTTAACAGCTTCTAAAACAGCATCTAATAAACCAGAATCTCTAAGGTGCGTCATGCAATCAGGCATGGCACCCTGACCTGGAAGAACTACTTTGTCTGCTGCTTTAATTTGCTCAGGAGTAGAGGCTATTTCAACTTTAGCTTCAGGTGCCGCATGAATTAATGCTTGAGCGACAGAACGCAGATTACCCATGCCGTAATCAACAATAGCAATGCTCGGTGAATTTTTAGACAAGGTATGAACCTAAATACTGAAGGGTGAGTGAGAAGTTTGAAGTCTTACAAACTACCCTTGGTAGAAGGCACAACGCCACTAGCGCGCGGATCTAATTCCAAAGCCATACGCAATGCGCGGCCAAAGGCTTTAAATACCGTTTCAATTTGGTGGTGAGCATTGATGCCACGCAAGTTATCGATGTGCAAAGTCACACCAGCGTGATTAACGAATCCGCGGAAAAACTCAATAGTGAGATCAACATCAAAATCACCTACGCGTGCGCGCGTAAAAGGAACGTGGAACTCTAAGCCTGGACGACCTGAAAAATCGACAACCACGCGAGATAAAGTTTCATCCAAAGGCACATAAGAATGGCCATAACGTGTGATGCCTTTTTTGTCGCCCACTGCCTTCGCAATTGCTTGGCCTAATGTAATACCTACATCTTCTACAGTGTGGTGATCATCAATATGTGTGTCACCTTTAGCGGTCACTGCCAAATCAATCATGCCGTGACGGGCAATCTGATCGAGCATGTGATCTAGGAAAGGTACCCCAGAATTAAGTTGAGCTTGACCCGTGCCGTCTAAATTGAGGGCAATCTGAATTTGGGTCTCTGAAGTGTTTCTTGTGACATCTACTTGGCGCATGCCGTCATAATATCACCGTCCTCATGAAATTCCACCCCGTGGTACCCTCTTGAAGACGCTGATTCATAAAGAATTTAGCTAAAAATCGTTGAAAACTATTCAGAAAACAAGGTAAGACATCAAGATGAGCCGTTTTTGGAGCAAAACTGTCAAAAATTTAACCCCTTATGTGCCAGGGGAGCAGCCCAAACTGAGCCAATTGATCAAGTTAAATACCAATGAAAGCCCTTATGGGCCATCTCCCAAGGCATTAGCTGCTATTGCAAGCGCCAATACTGATGGCTTACGACTCTATCCGGACCCTAACTCTGACTCCTTAAAACAAGCCATTGCAAAAGTTCATGGGCTAAAAAGTGATCAAGTTTTTGTTGGGAATGGTTCAGACGAGGTCCTGGCGCATGCTTTTTTGGGTTTGCTAAAACACGAAGAACCGATTCTTTTCCCAGATATCACTTATAGCTTTTATCCGGTTTATTGCAATCTATATGACATCTCTTTTAAAAACATTCCGCTTGATGAGGACTTTGCCATCAATACGAAGGACTATATTCGTAAAAACGGCGGCATTATTTTCCCGAACCCGAATGCACCCACTGGCAGAGCCCTTCCATTAAGCGACATCAAAGCCCTTCTTGAATCAAATACAGAAAGCGTTGTTGTTATTGATGAGGCTTATGTTGATTACGGAACAGAATCTGCAGCTACCCTGGTTAATCAATTCCCGAATCTATTAGTCACACACACCCTTTCAAAGTCATATGCCTTAGCAGGCCTTCGTGTGGGTTATGCGGTGGGTCACCCAGATTTGATTGAAGCTCTTGAGCGCGTTAAAAATAGTTTTAACTCATACCCTATCGACAAATTAGCAATGGCTGGAGCTGTCGCTGCTATTGAAGATCAAGAGTATCTGCACAGCATCAGCAAAGCGGTAATTCAAACTAGAGAGACACTCGTCAAAGATTTATCTCAACTCGGTTTTGAAACTATTCCATCGCAAGCCAACTTTGTTTTCACGAAGCACCCCTCTAAAGATGCTGCAGCAATTGCAACTGCTTTAAGGGAAAAGCACATCATTGTGCGGCACTTCAAGATGGCACGCATTGATCAATACCTCAGAATCACGATTGGTACCGATGAACAATGCGCCTCTTTAGTTAACGCTCTCAAAGAAATAGTTTAAATCTGAAGATAAGTATGCTGACTTTAGAAATAAGCTAAATACTTATCTAAAAACATCATCACACTAGCCGTACCTATAACAATTGCGCCAACTTTATTCGTCATTCGCTGCTCCAAAGACTTCATCTCAAAATGAATCTCATGACGAAACTCTTTAAGATCGCTTCTTGTTACAAGATCTGATTGATTTGTGGCCTCGTTAATTACCGCAGTTATCACTTCAGCATAATTTTCTGGAATACCTGCTAATTCCATTCGTTTAACTGTTTTATAGGTATCCATCGACTTAAGTCCCCTTCACCATCAACGTCACAAGTCCAATACCAATGGACATGCAGGCAACCATCAAACCACCAAGCCTATTAAATAGCCTGCTTGTTAACACATCAGCCATGCAATTAATTTTTTCTTCTAGATGTGAAACCTTGCTATCCAAATAATTGAACTTTTCATCTAAATGAGAAAACTTTTCATCAATCTTGTGATTGAGCTGATCTCTGACTTCATACAACTCCTTTTTTGTTGCAAAGTCTTGCATAGCGTGATGATTAATTCCTGCGCCTTCAGCTATAGCCTCTGCTTGAGCTGCATTAAACCCAACAGCTTGCAATGATTTAGCGTACTGCAGAGTACTAAACACGACGTTGCTCATTTTGATCTCCTCTTAAAATATAATTTTATAGTTTTTATAAGTAATTAATCAAATCAACAAAAGTAATGGCACACCATTTGTGTGGCATTACTTTTGTTACTAATTTATTTTTTATTAATGCTTGTTTTTAAATTTGATTTTTAAGACTGATTACTTCTTAAGTCTTAATTCTGCAGCCCGTGCGTGCGCCTGCAAGCCTTCACCATGAGCCAAAGTACTCGCAATTTGCCCTAAGCTTTGAGCGCCAGCTGGACTCACCTCAATCATGCTTGATCGCTTAATGAAATCATAAACACCAAGTGGTGATGAGAAGCGAGCTGTTCTCATTGTAGGTAAAACGTGATTAGGCCCAGCGCAATAATCACCTAAAGATTCGCTGGTGTAAGGGCCCATAAAAATGGCGCCCGCATGACGAATTAATTCTGCCCATTGACGTGGGTTTTCTGCAGAGATTTCTAAATGTTCTGCAGCGATTGAATTAGCAATCTCGCAAGCCTCTTCCATATTCTTAACCAAGATCATCGCACCGCGATCTTGAAGTGATTTTTGGATCACTGCCTTTCTTGGCATTTCTGGCAAGAATTTCTGGATGCTAGCTTGAACTTGATCGATAAAATTTTGATCAGGGCATAACAAAATAGACTGTGCCAATTCATCATGCTCTGCTTGTGAAAACAAATCCATAGCCACCCAGTCTGGGTTGGTTTTGCCATCACATAAAACTAAAATCTCTGAAGGGCCAGCAATCATATCGATGCCAACGGTGCCAAATACTCGGCGTTTAGCTGCTGCCACATAAGCATTGCCAGGACCAACAATCTTGTCTACTGCTGGAATAGTTTCAGTACCGTAAGCCAAGGCTCCAACCGCTTGAGCGCCACCGATTGTGAAAGCACGATCAACACCAGCAACTGCAGCTGCTGCAAGCACTAAAGGATTGCGAACACCATCAGGTGTTGGCACAACCATAATGACTTCTGCAACGCCAGCCACTTTGGCAGGGATAGCATTCATCAACACAGACGATGGGTAGGCCGCTTTACCACCAGGCACATATAAGCCCGCGCGATCTAATGGCGTCACCTTTTGACCTAAACGAGTACCATCTTCATCCGCATAGTCCCAGCTATGACAACCTGACTCTACTTTTTGACGTTCGTGGTAACTCTTAACGCGAGCTGCAGCAGCTTCAAGCGCTTCTTTTTGATCTTTCGGTAAAGAATTTAAAGCGCTCAATAAATCAGCTTTTGAAATTTCTAAAGCCTTTACTGAGCTAGCTTGATCCTTTGTTAAACGATCAAACTTTTGGGTGTATTCCAAAACAGCTGCATCACCTCGCGCCCGAACATCAGCCAAGATTTGAGCTGCCGCCATATCAATGGCCGCATCATCTTCAGCAGAAAAAGCTAAGAGCTTTTTTAGATCTGCTGAAAAATGAGCATCTTGGCTATTTAATTGGCGAACAATAGTTGTGGACATAAGCTATCTTGATTAAACCTTTGAAAATGCGTCTAACAAAGGTTGCAACTCTTCACGGCGGCGCTTATACGCAGCCTGGTTAACTACTAATCTGGAGCTGATTTGACCAATCACTTCAACTTCTTTCAAATGATTGGCTTTTAAAGTATTTCCAGTTGAAACTAAATCAACAATCGCATCAGCCAGACCGACCAAAGGACCTAACTCCATTGAGCCATAGAGTTTGATTAAGTCAACGTGAACACCTTTGTTGGCAAAGTGCTCTCTAGCTTGCTGAACATATTTAGTCACTACTCGTAAACGAGCGCCCTGGCGAACGGCACTAGCGTAGTCAAACCCTTCACGAACGGCTACTGACAAACGGCATTTAGCAATGCCCAAATCTATCGGAGCATACAAACCATCCATGCCATGCTCAGCCAAAACATCATAACCAGCCACTCCGATATCAGCAGCACCATACTGCACGTATGTTGGCACATCAGAAGCTCTAACAATGATGACTCTTAAATTAGGGCTAGAGGTTGGCAGGATTAATTTACGTGAAGATTCTGGATCTTCAGAAACAGTAATGCCGGCCTTTGCCAACATGGGCAAAGTTTCATCAAAGATGCGGCCTTTGGATAGGGCTAAGGTAATCATATTAGACATGCCTCTATTATTTCACGCGCGCGATATTGGCGCCCACTGCAGCCAATTTTCGCTCCATACGGTCGTAACCACGATCTAGGTGATAAATACGATCAACAATCGTTTCACCTTTTGCAGCCAAGCCAGCAATAATCAAACTGGCAGATGCCCTAAGGTCTGTAGCCATCACAACGGCACCAGATAAACTGTCAACACCCTCTGTTGTTGCAGTATTACCTTCAATAACAATATTGGCACCCAAGCGATTCAATTCTTGAACGTGCATAAAGCGGTTTTCAAAAATTGTCTCTGTTACACGTGATGTACCCGATGCAACAGCATTCATGGCCATAAATTGGGCCTGCATATCAGTTGGGAATGCTGGGTATTCTGATGTTTTAAAGCTCACCGCTTTAGGACGTTGATTCATCTTCACATGAATCCAATCAGGACCTAATTCGATTTGAAGACCAGCTTCACGCAATTTATCAATCACAACATCCAAAGTATCTGGTCGTGCATTTTTGATCATCAAATCAGCACCCAATTCACCCATTGCACCCGCAACACACATAAATGTGCCAGTTTCAATACGATCTGGGATGATGCTGTGCTCAGCGCCATGCAAAGCCTTTACGCCCTGAATGATCAAACGATCGGTACCCAAGCCAGTAATCTTTGCACCCATCTTAATTAGGAGCTCTGCTAAATCAGTGACCTCAGGTTCGCGAGCAGCGTTTTCTAATACAGTTTCGCCGTCAGCCAAAACTGCCGCCATCAACAAATTCTCTGTACCTGTCACAGTGATCATATCTGTGAGTATTTTTGCGCCCATTAATGCGTTTGGATTTTTTCCAAACTTGGCTTCTATATACCCATGCTCAATATGAATATCAGCACCCATCGCCTTTAGGCCTTTGATATGCTGATCCACTGGACGTGCGCCAATAGCGCAACCACCAGGCAAAGAAACCTTGGCATGACCAAAACGAGCTAATAAGGGTCCTAAAACCAAAATAGAAGCGCGCATTGTCTTCACTAAATCATAAGAAGCTTCTGGCGTGTGGATGTCTGCGCCGTCCAAAATAACAACAGAGCGATCATCTGGATTAGGGAAAGTCACCTTCAAACCCATTTGAGCCAAAATTTTCAGAATGGTTCTGACATCCTGCAAGTCAGGCAAGTTACGCAAAGTAATAGGTTCAGCACTCAAAAGCGCGGCGCACAGAATTGGCAAGGCCGCATTTTTTGCACCCGTAATGGTGATTTCACCTTTTAAAGCCTGACCACCCTGAATTGATAACTTATCCACTATTGCTCTCTACAGTTTCTTAAATGACGACCCAACACTCCATGAGCTGAATCGAACCTTATTTATATTTACTTATCTTTATCTTGCGCAAACTCTGCAGGCGTTAAGGCTTTGAAAGAAAGTGCATGTATTTCAGCCTTCATCCTATCACCCAATGCCGCATAAACTTTTTGATGGCGCTGTACTAAACGCAAGCCCTCAAACTCACTACTCACAATCGTAGCAAAAAAATGCTGGCCATCACCTTCAACATTGATGTGGTCACAAGCAATACCTTGCTCGATATAAGACTGAACCTGCTCTGGAGTTGGTAACATTTTATTCTCTTAACTCATCAATGACGTAGCTTATAGCCTGAAGCTAGCATTCGCAAAGCAATTGCCGCAACGAGCATAAAAAATACGCCAACTACCGTGACACTGAACCAAGGCGATACATCAGATACGCCAAAAAATCCAAATCTGAATCCGTCAATCATATAAAAGAAAGGATTGAAATGGGAAATACTTTGCCAAACTGCGGGCAAAGTATGAATAGAGTAAAAAACGCCTGAAAGCATAGTTGCGGGCATGATGAAAAAATTCTGAAAGGCCGCTAACTGATCAAACTTTTCAGCCCAAATACCGCCAATCAAACCAAGAGCCCCCAATACACCAGAACTAAGTAGTGCGAATATGAGAATCCACAATGGATATTCAAAATGAATATTAGTAAACCAACAGGTTGCTAAAAACACACCCAAACCAACAACCAAGCCTCTGACCATTGCCGCTAAAACATATGCAGAGAAAAATTCAATATGCGACAAAGGTGCTAATAAAACAAAAATTAAATTGCCTGTAATCTTTGACTGAATAATTGATGACGAAGTATTTGCAAAAGAATTTTGCAAAAGACTCATCATCACAAGACCAGGGATCAAGAAAGCTGTGTAACTAATCGCGTCATAGACTTTGACATGATCTTCTAGCACATGACCAAAAATCATTAAATACAAAATGGCAGTTAAGACAGGTGCAGCTACCGTTTGGAAACTAACTCGCCAAAAACGTTTTACTTCTTTATAAAAAAGGGCAAAGAAACCGCTCGCCACAGTGAATGACTGTTGAGGAATCATGATGAACTATCCTCGCTCATGATTTGCATAAAGACATCTTCCAAATCACCATCACGAGCATCTTTATTTTTTACGCGGCCCAATAAATTAGCTGTTGTATCTAAAGCAACGATTTGCCCTTTTTTGAGCATAGCAATTCGACCGCACAATTGTTCAGCTTCTTCTAAATAATGAGTTGTTAAAACAATCGTATGCCCTTCTTGATTCAGACGACTTACAAACTTCCACAAAGATTGTCTTAGCTCAACATCAACACCAGCAGTTGGCTCATCCAAAACAATCACTGGAGGACGATGCACCAGAGCTTGAGCAACTAAAACACGTCTTTTCATACCACCTGATAAAGCACGCATATTTTTATCAGCTTTATCAGTTAAACCTAAGTGGTGCATGATCTCGTCGATCCAATCAGAATTATTTTTAATCCCAAAATAGCCTGACTGAAATTCAAGAGTTTCACGAACGTTAAAAAAAGGATCAAATACCAACTCTTGAGGAACTATTCCCAATAGGCGACGAGCTGCCCTAAAGTCCAACTGAACATTGTGCCCCATCACTTTGGCTCGACCAGAACTTGGACGACATAGCCCCGCCAAAATAGAAATCAGAGTTGTTTTACCAGCGCCATTAGGCCCGAGTAGGCCAAAGAATTCGCCTTCTTGAATTTCTAAGTTGATGTGGTCAAGGGCCTTCAGCGACCCGTAATTTTTACTGAGATCTTCGAATGCTATGGCGCTCATGACAACACAATATCAGCGAGGTCATAAACCTTAGCTAGGCTGGCTAGCTTCTCTGGAATAGCATTCAACTGAATGATGACACCACGTTTTGAAGCAACTCGCTTCAGAGAGAGAATGACGCTTAAAGCACTTGAGTCAAATGTTTTTAATAACTGGCAGTCTATTGTTAAAACGCTACCCGCACTCAATTGCTCAATGACCTTCACTCCCGCAGCAAGAATTTCTTCAACATTCTCATGCGAAACGACTAAAGGTAATTGATAAGAGGTGCTCATATAAATTAATTATTTATTGGTAGAAAGTGCTGTATTGCGGTCTTGTAAAAACTTCACCAAACCATCAATGCCACCCTTACTCACTTGGTCATTAAATTGGTTGCGATAAGACTCAATCAACCAAGCTCCCAAGATGTTGATGTCATAAACCTTCCAACCGTTTGGACCTTTTTCTAAACGATAGTCCAACTGAATAGGCTCACCTTTACCAACGACCGCTGTTTTAACAATCACGTCCGTATCATCAGCAGCAGCTCTGAAAGGTTTGTACTGTACTTTTTGATCTTTCACTTGCGCCAATGCGCCACCGTAAATACGCACTAATAAAGTTTTAAATTCTTGAGTAATTTGGGCCTGCTGTTGAGGCGTAGCTTTTGACCAATTACGCCCCATAGACAAGCGTGTTGTTTTTTGAAAATCACTGTGCGGCAAAATCTTCTGATCCACCAAGGCATTTATTTTTCTCAAATCGCCCGACTGAATTGCTTTGTCATTTTTAATAGTTGTCATGACGTCTTCAACAACAAATTTCACCAAACCATCAGGCGTATTTGTGTTTTGCGCAAAGGCAAATGAATTGACCATCAGGAAAAGGGGTAAGGCTAAAAAAGCTTTTAAAAATGATGCGCGCATAACTCTCAGTTTTATCAAATAAATAGTAATATTGAATTGTATTAGCTATTGAGCACAAAGGCTCAGGCTGAGTGACTTAAAGTCACTCATCGTCTTTCATAGGAGGAGGCTCTCCATCATAGATCTGGCTACGACGTCGCTGCATATATCCATCTCTTAAGAAGCTATATTTATCAAAAGCAGCATCTTCAAGCAATTGACCTGCATCCAATAAGTCAGCTCGCCTATTAATAATTCTCAAGCCATTTACTGCAACTTTTTCATCACTATTGAGCTTATTGGTATTAATCATGAAGTCAGTCTCAATATCGACCACCAAACCCACAGTATCCCTAACGTTGCTTGGGCCAAAAAACGGTAAAACAACATAAGGGCCATCACCCACACCCCATACAGCTAGTGTTTGCCCAAAATCTTCACGATTTTTATCCAAACCCATATCCGTAGCGACATCAAAGAAGCCCAAAATACCAATTGTTGAGTTCACTAAAAATCGACCGATATCACTTGCTGCGTTGCTTGGCTTACCTTGCAAAAGGTTATTGGCTGCAATCAAGACATCATTAATATTGCTAAAGAAGTTAGTAACACCCGTTCTCACAAACTCAGGCAAAACAAATTTATAAGCCTCAGCAGCAGGCTTGATGACATAGTCATCGGCTACTTCATTAAAGCTAAATACCGCTCGGTTCACTCGCTCAAAAGGATCGATCTTAGCAACGCGCTCAGTCTGCTGAATGGAAGCACAGGCGCTCAATGCCAAAACGGTCAACACCACAAAGCTTTTTAAAAATTGATTAATGATTCGGCTTGTCATGGTGGCGAGTTTTTTAAAATTGAATAATTACTTCTTATCAGCTGGCGCTGAGTCGGATGCTTTGCTGTATAAAAATTGGCTGATCAAGTTTTCCAACACAATAGCTGATTGAGTTTGAGTTAATTTGCTGCCCTGGCTGATCATGGCTTCATCTCCGCCCGCTTCGATGCCAATATATTGCTCGCCCAAAAGCCCAGATGTCAAAATTTTGGCAGAGCTATCTTTAGGGAACTTATAACGCTGCTCAAAGTTCATCACAACTGTTGCCTGATAACTTTGATCATCAAAACGAATTTCCGCAACACGTCCAACAACAACTCCAGCACTTTTTACTGGGGCGCGCGGCTTTAATCCACCGATATTGTCAAATTTGGCGCTTACTTGATATGTAGGTTCAAAAGTAAATGCGCTCATATTGCCGGCCTTTAATGCCAAAAATAGAAGTGCAAGTAAGCCTAAGGCTACAAATAATCCTACCCAGATATCTAATGATTGTTTTTTCATATTTTTATAAACTTTATAAGACTTTATCAGCTTGAGAACATCACAGCAGTTAAAAGAAAATCTAGAGCCAGAACTGCAAGGGATGCAATCACAACAGTTCGAGTGGTTGCTCTTGCAACGCCCTCTGGCGTTGGCTTCGCCTCATGACCCTGGAAAAGAGCAATAAATGTCACTGCCACTCCGAAGACCATGCTCTTGATCACGCCATTACCGATGTCTTGAGCAACATCAACACCCGCTTGCATCTGAGCCCAAAAAGCACCGTCATCAACACCAATCAGAGGCACACCCACAAGATATCCACCCATGATGCCTACGGCACTAAAAATTGCAGCTAGGATAGGCATTGCAATAATGCCGGCCCATAATCTTGGAGCCACAACGCGGGTCAATGGATCGACTGCCATCATTTCCATAGCGCTGAGCTGTTCGCCTGCTTTCATCAATCCAATTTCAGCGGTTAAAGATGTACCAGCGCGACCAGCAAACAATAAAGCAGTCACAACGGGGCCTAGCTCACGAGTTAATGAGAGTGCCACTAACAATCCCAATGCTTGCTCTGAACCATAACGATTTAAGGTGTAGTAACCCTGTAAACCAAGAACAAAACCAACAAATAAACCTGACACAGCAATAATGACAAATGAGTAATTACCAACGAAATGAACTTGATCAGTTACAAGGCGAGGACGCTTTAATAAAAATGAAGAACGACGCATGATCGTCAAGAACATGCGGGTGGCATAACCTAAGCCATTGAGATTTTCTCGAACAAATGCGCCAAGCCCTGCTAATGTATTTAGAACGATATTCATACGCTCGCCCCAAAATCTTCAGCCAAGGTTTTACCTGGATAGTGAAATGGCACAGGGCCATCTGGCTCAGCAGATACAAACTGTTTTACAAATGGATCTGATGAAGCCTTCAAATCGTCAGGCGTTCCTTCCGCTGCAATTTTTCCATTTGCAATGAAATAAACATAATCGGCGATTTCGAATGTCTCTGGAATGTCGTGCGTCACTAAAATACTGGTAGCGCCCAAAGCTTGATTCATATTCTTAATCAAGCGAGCTGTAATTCCTAAAGAAATTGGATCTAAGCCAGCAAATGGCTCGTCATACATAATCAATGGCGGATCCAAAGCAATGGCTCTTGCTAGCGCAACACGTCGGGCCATGCCTCCAGAAATTTGCGATGGCATCAAATCTCTAGCACCACGCAAACCAACTGCATTTAATTTCATTAAAACCAAATCTCGCAAAGTTTCTTCGCTAACTTTGGTGTGTTCTCTTAATGGGAATGCAACGTTTTCAAAAACGCTCATATCTGTAAACAAGGCGCCGAACTGAAACAGCATACCCATGCGTCGACGAGCACTCATTAATTCTGAAGTATTCATCGCGCCAACATCTTGGCCTTCAAAAAGAACCTGTCCTTTTTGAGCGCTGACTTGACCGCCAATTAAACGCAAAACAGTTGTTTTGCCACAGCCTGAACCACCCATCACGGCAATTACTTTGCCGCGCGGGAATTCCATGTTCAAACCAGAAAGAATCGTTCTCTCCCCGGGTGCGTAGGAAAAATCTACGCCCTTAAGAGATACGATTGAATTGAGTGTATTCACGTTTCTATTTGAATCTGCCACTATGCTTTCCGATTGGGTCATAGTGGCAGTGTATCAACTTCAGAAGTGCGCTTTGAATTAACGTGGCAATACGCTGCTGCCCATCAAGAACTCATCGACCGCACGAGCACATTGACGACCTTCACGGATTGCCCAAACTACGAGAGACTGACCTCGGCGCATATCACCAGCAGCAAATACTTTTGAAACGTTCGTGTAATAGGCTTTATCGCCTTCAGTGCTTGCCTTTGCATTACCGCGAGCATCTTTCTCAACACCAAATGCATCCAACACTTGTTGAACAGGGGATACAAAGCCCATTGCCAAGAACACTAAATCAGCTTTCATTTCAAATTCACTGCCAGCGATTTCTTGCATCTTGCCGTCTTTCCATTCAAGACGAACACCAATCAATTTCTCAACCTTACCGTTTTTACCTTCAAAACGTTTAGTTGCCACTGACCAATCGCGGTCACAACCTTCATCATGTGATGAAGATGTACGCAACTTAGTTGGCCAATATGGCCAAACCAATGGTTTGTTTTCTTCAGCTGGTGGCTGAGGCAATAACTCAAACTGAGATACTGATGAAGCGCCATGACGATTTGAGGTGCCCACACAGTCTGAACCCGTGTCACCACCACCAATAACAATCACATGCTTACCATCTGCACGAATTTCATTCTTATTGTCACCAGCAACTTCTTTATTTTGTGGGATCAAGAACTCTAATGCGTAATGAATGCCAGATAACTCACGGCCTGGAACTGGCAAGTCGCGTGGCTGCTCTGCGCCACCAGTGATAACCACTGCATCAAAGTCTTTTTGTAATTGCTCTGGAGATACAACCTTCTTAGAGTAATTTTTAACTTCTTTGCCAGGTGTGTCTTTACCTACAAAAGTACCAGTTTCAAATTTAACGCCTTCAGCTTTCATTTGCTCAACGCGACGATCAATTAAACCTTTCTCCATTTTGAAGTCAGGAATACCGTAGCGAAGCAAACCACCAACACGGTCATTCTTTTCATAAAGAGTAACGTCATGACCAGCGCGTGCTAACTGTTGTGCTGCAGCCATACCAGCAGGACCTGAACCAACAATAGCTACTTTTTTACCAGTCTTTTGTTTTGCAATTTGTGGTTTAACCCAATCATTGGCCCATGCTTTATCAATAATCGCATGTTCAATAGACTTAATACCTACCGGCGCTTCATGAATACCTAATGTACAAGCAGCCTCACAAGGTGCAGGACAAATACGGCCCGTGAACTCAGGGAAGTTATTAGTCGAATGCAACACATCAATAGCTTGTTTCCAGTCTTGCTGATAAACCAAATCATTAAAGTCTGGAATGATGTTATTAACAGGACAACCGTTGTTACAGAATGGAATACCGCAGTCCATACAACGTGCACCCTGAGTTTTTGCCTCATCATCTGTCAAAGCCAAAACAAACTCTTTGTAGTGCTTTACACGTTTCTTAGGTTCCTCGTAGTGCTCGCTGAGGCGCTCGTATTCCATGAATCCAGTGACTTTACCCATCTTTATTCCTTTAGTCCTTTGTCTCTTTACTGATCTAACTTAAACAGAAGCTACTTTTTTGCTACCTTGAGATTTCTCCCAAAGCTCACCTAAAGCTCGCTTGTATTCAGTTGGGAATACTTTGACAAAACGTGCACGTGACTTTTCCCAGTCAGCCAAAATTGCTTTAGCACGCTCTGAACCTGTATGTTTGAAGTGGCGCTCAATAAGACCTTTTAAGATCACCTCATCAGTTAAACGCTCGCCACCTTCTTTAACATTCACTGGAGCATGCCACTCTGATTTTGGCAATTTTGCTTCTTGCTCAGCGCTTGTTAATACTGGCTCAAGTGTTGCCATACTTGTATTACAACGTTTAGCAAATAAGCCATCTTCGTCATAAACATAAGCAACGCCACCACTCATACCAGCAGCAAAGTTACGACCTGTTAGACCGAGGGCAACTACTGTGCCGCCTGTCATGTATTCGCAACCATGGTCACCAGTGCCTTCAACAACAGCAATAGCGCCTGAGTTACGAACAGCAAAACGCTCACCAGCAACACCGTTAAAGAATGCTTCACCAGCGATAGCACCATAAAGTACAGTGTTACCAACAATGATGTTCTGTGATGTGTCACCACGGAATTCATGAGGCGCGCGAACAATCACACGACCACCTGACAAACCTTTACCAACGTAGTCATTGCCATCACCCACCAAGTCCATGGTCACACCATGAGCCAAGAATGCAGCGAAACTTTGACCGGCTGTTCCATTCAATTGAATGTGAATCGTGTCATCAGGCAAACCTTCGTGGCCATAACGTTTAGCAACCTCTCCTGACAACATCGCACCAGCAGTACGGTTCACGTTCTTAATTGGCTGAATGAAAGAAACACGCTCGCCTTTTTCTAAAGCAGCTTTTGATTTCTCAATCAATGTATGGTCAAGTGCTGTTGATAAACCGTGATCTTGAGTTTCCACTTGGAAACGTGGCACGCTTGCTTCAACATTTGGCGCTTGGAAAATCTTTGTGAAATCTAAGCCACGAGCTTTCCAATGCTCAACACTCTTCTTCGTATCCAAAAACTCAGTATGACCAATTAAATCGTCAAATTTGCGAATACCTAATTGCGCCATAATTTCGCGAGCCTCTTCTGCAATAAAGAAGAAGAAGTTCACGACGTGCTCTGGCTTGCCTGAGAATTTCTTACGCAATTCTGGATCTTGTGTTGCAACACCAACTGGGCATGTATTGAGGTGACACTTACGCATCATGATGCAACCCTCAACAACTAACGGTGCTGTTGCGAAACCAAATTCATCGGCGCCCAATAAAGCACCGATCACGACGTCGCGACCAGTTTTCATTTGACCGTCAGCTTGAACACGAATACGACTTCGTAATCCGTTCAACACCAATGTCTGTTGAGTTTCAGCAAGACCTAGTTCCCATGGGCTACCAGCATGCTTGATAGATGACAATGGTGATGCGCCTGTGCCGCCATCATGACCAGCAATCACAACGTGATCAGCCTTGGCTTTTGCAACACCAGCAGCAACCGTACCAACACCTACCTCAGAAACCAATTTCACAGAGATGTCAGCTTTGCTATTCACATTCTTCAAATCGTGAATTAACTGCGCCAAATCTTCAATGGAATAAATGTCGTGGTGCGGAGGAGGTGAAATCAAACCAACACCTGGAACTGAGTAACGTAATTTACCGATGTAATCAGAAACCTTGCTACCAGGAAGTTGTCCGCCTTCACCAGGCTTAGCGCCCTGAGCCATCTTGATCTGAATTTGATCTGCAGAAGTTAAATACTCAGCAGTTACACCAAAACGACCTGAAGCAACTTGTTTAATCTTTGAGCGAAGTGAATCACCTGCATCCAATGGAATATCGGCTTGGATAATATCTTCGCCAATAATGCTTGCAAGAGTTTCGCCTTTCTTAATTGCGATACCTTTGAGTTCATTGCGATAACGCTTGTTATCTTCACCGCCCTCACCTGTATTTGATTTGCCGCCAATACGATTCATCGCAATAGCTAGAGTTGCATGCGCTTCAGTTGAAATCGAACCTAAAGACATAGCACCCGTTGCAAAACGCTTAACAATCTCTTTTGCTGGCTCAACTTCATCCAATGGAATTGCTTTGCTTGGGTCAAGCTTAAATTCAAACAAGCCACGCAATGTCATATGACGCTTAGTTTGGTCATTAATGATATTGGCGTACTCTTTATAAGTTTGATAACCGCCTTTTTCTGGACCTTGGCGTGTTGAGTGCTGCAACTTAGCGATTGAGTCTGGCGTCCACATGTGATCTTCACCACGAATACGGAAGGCATACTCACCGCCAGCATCAAGCATATTGGTTAGAGTTGGATCGTTACCAAATGCCAAGCTGTGCATTTTTAATGCTTCTTCAGCAACTTCAAAAATACCAATACCACCAACGTTAGATGCTGTTCCTTTGAAGTACTTATCAATTAACTCTTTGTTTAAGCCAATTGCTTCAAAGATTTGTGCGCCTGTGTAAGACATGTAAGTGGAGATACCCATCTTAGACATCACTTTTTGCAGACCTTTACCAACAGCTTTCGTAAAGTTCTTAACTACTTTCTCTGCAGACAAATCACCTTTTAATCCTTTAGCCATATCTACTAAAGTTTCCATAGCCAAGTACGGGTGAACTGCCTCAGCGCCGTATCCTGCTAACAACGCAAAGTGATGAGTCTCGCGTGCACTGCCTGTTTCAACTACCAAACCAGTGCTTGTACGAAGACCTTTTTCAACTAAGTGCTGATGAATAGCTGATGTAGCCAACAATGCTGGAATAGCCACGTGATCAGCAGCAACTTGACGGTCACTAATAATCAAAATGTTGTAACCAGAATTAACAGCGTCAACTGCCTCTGCGCACAAAGACGCTAAACGTGCTTCAACTCCATCCTTGCCCCATGCTGATTCATAACAAATATCTAATTCGTATGAACGGAACTTGCCACCTGTGTAATGCTCAATGTGACGGATCTTAGCAATGTCATCAAAATCCAAAATCGGCTGAGATACCTCCAAGCGCATTGGAGGATTGATGTTGTTGGTGTCTAAAAGATTTGGCTTAGGACCAACGAACGACACCAATGACATCACCATGTTTTCACGGATAGGGTCGATCGGCGGATTAGTTACCTGAGCAAACAACTGCTTGAAGTAGTTATAAAGCGTTTTATTTTTATTTGATAAAACTGCCAATGGGCTATCGTTACCCATTGAACCAATAGCTTCTTCACCTGATGAAGCCATCGGCGCCATCAAGAATTTCAAATCTTCTTGTGTATAGCCAAATGCCTGCTGACGATCTAAAAGATTAGCTGCAGGACGAATGTTTTCAGCATCAACCTTGATGTCATCTTTAGTCGCTTCAATTTCATCCAACTTGATACGAACTGCATCAATCCAGCTCTTGTATGGTTTCGCTTTTGCTAAAGCATCTTTTAATTCAACGTCATCAATAATGCGGCCTTGTTCCATATCGATTAGGAACATCTTGCCTGGTTGCAAGCGCCACTTTTTAACAATTTTGTTTTCTGGGAAAGTTAGTACACCTGCCTCAGAAGCCATGATGACCAAGTCATCATCTGTTACGTAGTAACGAGCTGGGCGCAAACCATTTCGGTCAAGTGTTGCACCGATCTGACGGCCATCTGTAAATGCAATCGCTGCTGGACCATCCCATGGCTCCATCATCGCTGCATGATATTCATAGAATGCACGACGATTGTCATCCATCAATGTGTGCTGTTCCCAAGCTTCAGGGATCATCATCATCATGGCATGAGCCATTGGATAACCAGCCATCACTAATAACTCTAAACAGTTATCAAAGCTTGCTGTGTCTGATTGGCCTGGATAAATTAAAGGCCATAATTTTTGTAGATCATCACCCAATACTGGAGAACTAATGGCGCCTGTACGGGCATTGATCCAGTTCACGTTACCCTTCACAGTATTAATTTCACCGTTGTGGGCAATCATGCGATACGGGTGAGCCAACTCCCATGCTGGGAATGTGTTGGTTGAGAAGCGTTGATGCACTAATGCAAGCGCAGAAACAACTCTTGTATCTTTTAAGTCTTCGTAATAAGCGCCAACCTGGTTAGCTAATAGCAAGCCTTTGTAAACAACAGTTCTAGCTGACATTGATGTCACAAAGTACTCTTTGCCATGTTGCAATTGCAATGCTTGAATTGCGTGGCTACCAGTTTTACGAATCACGTACAACTTACGCTCTAGCGCGTCTGTTGTCATGATGTCACGGCCGCGACCAATAAAGATCTGACGAATAACTGGCTCTGTCTTACGAACAGTTGGAGACATTGGCATGTTCATATCAACAGGCACATCTCTCCAACCTAAAACTACTTGCCCTTCATTCCGAACAGTTCTTTCAAGTTCTTGTTCGCAAGCTAATCTTGATGCTCTTTCCTTTGGCATGAAAACCATACCAACACCGTATTCGCCGAAAGGTGGCAATGTCACACCTTGCTTGGCCATTTCTTCACGATAGAACTGATCTGGCACCTGAATCAAAATACCTGCACCGTCACCCATGAGTGGATCTGCACCAACAGCGCCACGGTGATCAATGTTTTCAAGAATCTTTAAGCCTTGAGTCACTATGTCATGGCTTTTTTTACCTTTGATATGGGCAACAAAACCCACGCCACAGGCGTCGTGTTCATTTACTGGGTCATAAAGACCTTGCGCTTCTGGGCGCAACGAAGTCGTAGTAGTCACGGAATCATTCCTTGGTAAGTAATCGCTTGTCTTTTTGAAGACAAATCTACCCCAACAGCGGGGTTTTAAAGAACTATAGGGGATTACCCCTGTACTTGCAATATAAAATAATTGGTGTCTGTCACTAATTATTTTATATTGCCTAACTAGAAACTAGTAATTAGGGACAGAGTAGAATTATTGAGGGAGTTTAGGTGATTCATTTTGGTGCAAATTAAACTAATCGACTCAGCTTGGATCGATCTTTTTAGGCCTCCCAGCCTTTCTAGGGATCAAGGGGCGAGTTGTTTTAGGGGCTATTTTAGCTAGCAATTCAGGTGAGGCTAGTGGCCAACCATAATTTAAGTGGTTACTCACTTTTTCGAAATCACCTATAGATATTTGCTCAGAAACTGCCTTTTGCCAGGCTAACTGACGTTCAAATGGTGTGTTCCCCAAACTCCAATACTTCGAATGATCAGAAATCCAGGGCACTACCTCTGCCCCCACATGATGACGATAAGTCGACCAAGACCAATCATCAGGGTTTTGCACCAAGCCGGATCGCACGGGATCTTGCTCAATATATTTTTGGCATAACAGTAAGTACATCTCGGGATCGATCAAGGCTGACTTAAATCGACCTTCCCATACTGTGCCAGTTCTTTTGTGTTTTTGATTAAACATTTGTGCGTAGCGGCGACCAACTGACTGCATGGTTCTTGTTGCACTTAAGTAAGTTTTGGGTGTGGCCAAAATATGAACATAGCTTGGCATCAGAACATAAGCATGAATGGCTAACTCATATTCTCTAGCGGCATCTCGCAACCACTCTAAATAAGAGCGCCTCTCGTCATCAGAAAGAAAAATTTCTTGTGAGTTATTACCTCGCACCATGATGTGCAGAGGATATCCAGCCAAAATAACTCGTGGAAGCCTTGCCATATTTATTTAGTAATCAGTTTCTGGAATTCTTTATTGGCGTAACGATCTGTCATGCCGGCAATGTAATGAGAGATTCTTCGGTATATCTCATCCTTAGGACGAAAATCAGAAGGGATATCTTGAGGATGCTTCTCAAAATGATTAAAAAGTGCAACGATCATGTCGCTAGCATTTTTTGTCATCTCATTCACTTGCGGATGCCGGTATAGGTTTTTAAATAAAAATCTTTTCATCTCGGTTGCTTGCTCTCGCATCAGCCCAGAAAAAGCAACTAAGCTTTTTTCTTTTCGAACGTCATCAACAGAGAGTGGATTAGCTGCCTTGATGCGCTGTTGAGTTTCCTTGACCAAGTCATCAACGAGCACATGAATGATGTGTCGAACAACCTCATAAACCATTCGTCGACCACTTAAACCGGGAAAACTTTTTTGAACAATATCTTTCTGATCACGCCACAATGCAACTTCATCCATTTGTTCAATTGTTAGCAAACCAGAACGAATGCCATCATCAATATCATGATTGTTATAAGCAATCTCATCAGCAAGATTAGCTAACTGCGCCTCTAAGCTTGGCTGCATGCCATTGATAAATCTCTGACCCAGTAAACCTAGCGTTTGCGCATTCTTTGCAGAGCAGTGTTTCAAAATGCCCTCACGGGTTTCATAAGACAGATTTAAGCCATCCCATTTTGCATAACGCTCTTCTAAAAAATCAACCACCCAAAGACTTTGTAAATTATGTTCAAAACCGCCATGGTCCTTCATACAACCATTCAAGGCATCTTGGCCAGCATGCCCAAAAGGCGTGTGCCCTAAGTCATGCGCTAAAGAAATGGCTTCCACTAAATCTTCATTGAGTTGAAGTCGTCTTGCAACAGCACGACCAATTTGAGCAACCTCAAGACTATGGGTTAGTCGATTGCGAAAGTGATCGCCCTCATGATTTAGAAAAACCTGAGTTTTATATTCGAGCCTTCGAAAGGCTGTTGAGTGAATAATTCGATCGCGATCTCTTTGAAATGGATTGCGACCCGATTGCGTTGGTTCAACTGGCTCAGAATGAACACGGCCTAGAGTAGTGTTTGACTGTACTGCGTAGCAAGCCAAGCTCTTCAAATTTATGCAGCCCCTGTTGCGCTAAGTGTCTGCGTCACTAAAGCCTCGTCTACTGGCTTAATAACTGAGTGGCCAATACCGTCCAACAAGATGTATCGGATTTCACCACCTTCGGCTTTTTTATCAACTCTCATTAAATCCATATAGCGAGTCACTCCAAATTGCGGAGGAACTGTTGGCAACTTCAAGGCAGCAATCAGGGCTTTAATTCTTTGTGATTCAGCTTCAGACAAATGGCCCAGACGAGCAGATAAGTCAGCTGCCATCACCATGCCACAACCAACAGCCTCACCATGTAACCATTCTCCATAACCCATGCCTGCCTCAATGGCATGGCCAAAAGTATGGCCAAAATTGAGGATGGCTCGCACACCACCTTCTTTTTCATCAAGGGCAACTACTTGAGATTTAATTTCACAAGAACGTTGAACTGCATGCTCCATTGCTTTTGGGTCGCATGTATTCAAAGCATCAATATTTTTTTCAATCCAAGAGAAAAAGTCGCCATCAGCAATAGCACCGTGCTTAATCACTTCAGCCAAACCGGCAGCCAACTCTTTAGGTGGCAATGTCTTTAAAGTATCTAAATCGGCAATAACGGCTTGAGGCTGATAAAAAGCCCCCACCATATTTTTTCCTAAAGGATGATTGATGCCTGTTTTTCCACCAACGGATGAATCAACTTGCGATAGCAAAGTAGTCGGCACTTGTATAAAGCGAATACCTCTCATATAGCAGGCAGCTGCAAACCCAGTCATGTCGCCAATAACACCGCCTCCTAGAGCCACTAATGTACTTTTTCGATCTGCACCGCTCTCTAATAAAGCGTCAAATATCTTTTGTAGGGTTTCCCAAGTTTTATAAACTTCCCCGTCAGGCAAAACAACTAAACGAACTTTTTGCCCAAGACTCTCGAGAGTCTTAACAACACGATCAGCATAAAGAGGCGCAACAGTTTCGTTGGTGACAACGGCAGTAAAAGTTCCTTTTAAATGCTTTTTGTAAAGCTCGGGGCGATCAATTAATTGAGCTCCAATATGGATTGGATAGCTGCGCTCACGAAGATCAAGTTCAAGTGTTTTCATTTTGACAATTCAAATTGCATCATTAATGTATTAACCAGCTGCGAAACACTGGGCTTTCCTGTGTCAACTGTGTGATGCGCAGCTTCACGGTATAGAGGATCTCGAACTTCATAAAGCTTTTCTAGGGTTGCTCTAGCATCCCCATTATTTAATAAAGGACGCCCCTTATCATTTCTTGTTCGCAACCATAGCTCATGTGGGTTAGCTCTTAAATAAAAGACAACGCCGCGGTCATGCAAGTTCGCTCGATTCTCTGGAGATAAAACTGCTCCGCCCCCAGTGGCCAACACCAAGTTTTTTTCTTGAGTTAACTCATCAATGACCTGCGCTTCACGCTTTCTAA
Organism: Polynucleobacter sp.; assembly: GCA_024642065.1. Taxonomy (GTDB): domain Bacteria; phylum Pseudomonadota; class Gammaproteobacteria; order Burkholderiales; family Burkholderiaceae; genus Polynucleobacter. The sequence goes on from JAHEBW010000046.1 coordinate 114,121, forward strand.
AACCAGGCTCCCCTTCCATCTCAAAGATAGTAGGGATCTTGACACCGCAGCGCGCCTCTATTTCATGATCAGTATCAATAAAACGACGCCCTAATCTCTTAGCCAAGAGCCGACCTACGGTAGTTTTACCCGCACCCATTAGGCCTACTAAGAAGATATTGTCTGGAATCGTATTCACAAGTGAGATTCTACTGAGCCTTTTGCTTAGAAACCAATGTTGGCGTTAAAAAAATTAATAGCTCCGTCTTATCAACCGTTTTTGACTCCTGGCGGAATAAAGCGCCTAAAAATGGTATTTCACTAAAAAATGGCGTCTTAGCCTTATCTTTTCGCTCCATATCCTGAAAAATTCCGCCCAAAATAACTGTACCCCCGCTTTCAACTGAGACTTGAGTCTTCACGTGCTTGGTATCAATCGCGAAACCCTGCTCTGTTTTGAGACCCACACTATCTTTATTAATATCGACATCTAAGACAATCATTTCATTTTTCTGAATCCGTGGACGAACCTCTAAACGTAAGTTGGCTTTTCTAAATTGCACCTTTGTGGCGCCTTGTCCCGCCGAAGACTGATAGGGCAACTCTGTACCCTGCTCAATTAAGGCTTGAGTGTTATCTGCAGCCAATACCCTTGGGTTCGAAATGATATTTCCCTGACCACTTGCCTCTAATGCAGATAATTCAATTTGTAATGCCTGCCCAGCCTGCTTGCCCAACAAACCAATCGCGGCAACACCTGGCTCAAAGCCATGCAAGCCACCAGCAGTTAATGTATTAGTTCCCGAAATCTGACCTGATCTAGATTGATAAGCCAACTTGGTTCCTAAGTTTTTCGCAAACCTTCTTTCGGCTTCAACAATTCGAGCCTCAATCATGACCTGTCTTAATTCTGTTTGAATTTGATTAACCTGATTCAGCTGTTGAGCTCTCTCTAACTGTCTTTTTTCAAATGCCACAATTTCTTCATGAGGCGCGACCCAAAGTACATCTGCATCATATTTATGCCCCAAAGATCGGCTAGCCAAAACAGAATCAAATACGGCTTGCCATGAAGCTTTTTTCATATGGATGCTGACTTGCCCGGAAACCTTTTCGCTTAACATCAAATTAATGCCTTTTGTGTCCGCAAGGATCTGCAATAGCTGTCGAATATCTATTGACGTAAAACTCATACTCAAAGGCTCTTGCCTCACTTTGTCGTTTGCAATTGCAATCGCCTTGTTAGGGGCACACAAAAGCATGGCGCTCCACAAAAAGTATTTAAAAGAATCTCGTCTACCGATCATGCTTAAGGCCTCTCTCTAAATGCTTTAATAAGCTGACCAGATTTTGATTCAAGCAATAAGTATTGCTCGTTAAGCTCTTTAATACGCCAACCCAATTTCAGAACCTGACCGGGAATGACAAGCATTTGCTCTCCATCTAACTCAATCAAAGCCTTAGATAAATGATTCAATTGAATGTGCCCTAAATAAAGAATTGAAAGCTGCGTTTCTGGCAATGCCTCATTTTGTAATTCGGCATGAACTGACTGACTCAGCAACTGTGTTTTTAATTCCTGAATTTCGCTGATACGAGCCCTGTCATTTTTGACAAGTAATTCAGCTTGGGCGGCTTGCTCAAAAATTAAATACATCAGTACAAAGACAAGTCCAATGGTGAGAACTAAATGGATTGGCACTGAGTAAATATTTAAGAACTTATCAAGAGGAGCAAAGTCAACTTGAGCAGTTGAGTTAATGCTTTTTTGCTCGACAGAAACTGCATCAAATGCTTCGGAAGTAAGGGATCTTTTAAACATCCCAGTATTTTGAAAAAAATGAGGTCAAAAAAGAATCAGACCCATCCTGTTTTTTGTATGCAATTTCAGATTTTTATGTCAGAAACATCTGACATTATTTTTAAGCCTAATTGCTAAGCTATCTCTATAATCAAACCATGAGCTCATCACGCACCCCTGTTCGCCCACCATCACGTCTTGGCGGTGGAAGACAACCTAGAAATTCTCAACGAGACTGGCGCCAGTACATGATTCGATGGGGAATTTTTCTTGGGAGTGCGGGCCTTATCTTAATAGGCTTGGTCATTGCTTATGCACTGATTATTGCCAAACCAAACTTACCTGATTTAGATACCATCACAGACTACAAACCTAAGGTACCACTTAGGATCTACACAGCCGACAATGCGTTGATCGGTGAGTTTGGTGAAGAGCGTCGCAGTGTTATGTCAATTCAAGAAATGCCCGCCTATTTAAAAAATGCGGTGGTGGCTATTGAAGATGAGCGCTTTTATGAACACGGCGGCGTTGATTATTGGGGAGTGCTCAGAGCTACTCTTGCCAATTTGCGCGGCAGACTATCGCAAGGTGCTTCAACAATCACAATGCAGGTAGCTAGAAACTTTTTCTTAACAAATGAAAAGTCATTTAGCAGAAAAATTTATGAGGTACTGCTTGCTTGGAAAATTGAAGCCAACTTACCTAAAGAAAAAATTCTTGAGCTTTACATGAACCAAATCTATCTTGGTCAAAGAGCTTATGGTTTTGCTAGTGCTGCTCAGATTTACTTTGGCAAAGACATTCGTGAAATATCGATTGCTGAAGCTGCAATGCTTGCTGGTTTACCTAAGGCACCATCAGCATATAACCCAGTCGTGAATTACCGCCGAGCAAAAATCAGACAAGAATACATTTTGCAAAGAATGCGTGATCTAAAAATGATTACGCAAAGTCAATATGAATCGGGCTTGCAAGAAACGTTACATGTTCGAGGTGTGGGCAAAGAGTTCTTAACAAAGGCTGACTACGCCGCAGAAATGGCTCGCCAATTATTAATTAGCGAATATGGCGACAGTATTTACACACAAGGTATGACTGTCATCACAACGATTCGTAAGTCTGAACAGGATGCCGCCTACTCTGCAGTTCGTAAAGGCATTATGGATTACGAACTACGTCACAAGTACCGTGGTCCAGAAGGCTATATCAATCTTCCAGAAGGTTCTGTAGAAAAGCAACGCGCCATTGATGATGCTTTGAGTGATCACCCAAGTAGCGATGATTTGTTAGCTGGTGTTGTCACTGAAGTGAATTCCAAAGAAATTAAAGTGGTCATCGCAACAGGTGACACCATCAGCATCAAAGGTGATGACCTCAAACTAGGAAGCATTGCTCTATCAGAAAAAGCTCAGCCTAAACAACAAATCAAGCCAGGCGCAATTATTCGAGTGCTTCCTTCAGATGGTCGCTGGGTACTTGCTCAGATGCCGCAAGTTGAAGCAGCATTTGTTGCACTAGATACGCATGATGGCGGCATTCGGGCTTTAGTTGGAGGCTTTGATCACAATAGAAATAAGTTTAATCACGTATCCCAAGCTCAACGTCAGCCAGGCTCTTCATTTAAACCATTTGTTTATGCAGCCGCCATTGAAAAAGGCATCATGCCCAACACGATTGTTAATGATGCTCCTCTATCAATTAGCGGCTTAGAAACTGGCGGCCAAATGTGGGAGCCAAAAAACTATGATGGCAAATTCGAAGGTCAAATCCGTCTTCGTACTGCTTTAGCAAAATCAAAGAACTTAGTCTCCGTTCGTGTCATTCGCAAAATTGGCGCACGTTACGCTCAAGACTACATTCAGCGCTTTGGCTTTGAACCTGAAAAGCATCCTCCTTATCTAACCATGGCTTTAGGTGCAGGCTCTGTAACACCTTTGCAACTAGCTACTGGTTATGGTGTGTTTGCAAATGGCGGCTACCGTGTTGAGCCTTATTTGATTAGCAAAGTGCTCGATGCAAAGGGCAATGTTCTTTTCGAGGCAACGCCTCAAAAGTCTGGTGACAGCCAACTTAAAGTTTTAGATTCCAGAACCGCTTTTGTTATGGATAGTCTTTTACAAGAAGTGACAAAAACCGGAACAGCTGCATCAGCAAGACCAGCTTTAGGACGTAGCGATATTGCAGGCAAAACAGGTACAACCAATGAATCTATGGATGCATGGTTTGCCGGTTACCATCCTAATATTGTTGCAGTAGCATGGATTGGCTTTGATAAACCAAAGAGTTTGGGTGATAGAGAAACCGGTGGTGGCTTAGCGCTACCCATGTGGACGCGCTACATGAAAACTGCCCTAAGTGGAATGCCTGAGAGTCCAAGGACACCTCCTGCCGGTGTTTCACAACAAGATGGTGACTGGGTTATTCCAGAATTCGTACCATTTTTAGGCAGAACTACTGTTCTTGAATAAACCAGCTATTGTCAAAGCTAATTAAGGGCGATACACAACCTGAAGATTAGCCTTGGCTTGCTGGCTAGCTAAGCGACTCAACTCCGCAAATAATTCGGCGCCCGTTTTTGTGTCTAACCACAAAGGCTTTACTAGAGTTCCAGCCCAGCGATAGTGAAAACCACCTTCTTTGGCAGCAACCCAGATCTCCTGAAGCGGGGCCTGTGTATTGACCACAATCACGCTGCGATCTTCAAACTGAATATTGACGACATTTCCACCCTGTCGAGCAATATCAAGGTCCAAATCTGTCTCTTGGAATGCCTCTTCTAAAGACATTTCAATTGCTTTTAGGGTCTTTTCTGCAATCGTATAAAAACTTGAGTCAGATAAGGGTTCAATTTCAGTTAAATTTTTGTTCATATTTTCGGTATTGGCCATGCTATAGTCAGCGATCACTTTTAAACTTATATTTATATGCGTTTTATTGTATCTAGGACTTGGATTCTTTGTGCGGCAATATCCCTTCTCGGATGTGGGATACGTGGCCCGTTAACGCACCCCAATGTTCCTAATATGCCCAATCCTCCAGAAAAGGCTGAGCCAATGCAAAAACAATGGCCGCCTGCGAAAGAAGTTAAATGAGTCTCATCCCTCACCTCAATGGTTTTTCACTTAAAAACAAGCTTTGGCATGCCGAAGATGTAGCGCTATCGGACATTGCAAAGCAATTTGGTACGCCAACTTACGTTTACAGCAAAAAAGCTCTTACTGATGCTTTTAATGCCTATGAAGCAGCCTGCGTTCGATCTAATGGCGCTAGACGCGCCCGCGTTCACTATGCAATGAAAGCCAATAGTAATTTAGCAATCTTGAATGTGTTTGCTAAATTAGGTGCAGGCTTCGATATTGTTAGCGCTGGTGAATTAGCCCGCGTGTTAGCAGCTGGCGGCTCAGCAGATAAAGTTGTTTTTTCCGGAGTAGGTAAAAGCAAATCAGAGATGATTGCAGCGCTCAAGGCTGGCGTGAAATGCTTTAACTTAGAATCCATTCCTGAGCTCACACGACTCAATGAAGTAGCAGGTAGCTTAGGTGTTAAAGCCAAGATTTCTTTACGAGTCAACCCTGACGTTGATCCAAAAACACACCCTTATATTTCAACAGGTCTAAAAGGAAATAAATTTGGTATTGCTTATGATGATGTGATTGCCACTTATCAAGCAGCTGCTCAAATGCCTTTCTGTGAAATTATTGGCATTGACTGTCACATCGGCTCACAGATTACTGAAATCAGTCCCTACCTAGATGCTTTAGATCGCGTTTTAGATTTGATTAAAGCTTTAGATGCGACGGGTATTAAGATTCATCACCTTGATATCGGTGGCGGCTTAGGTATTAGCTATACCAATGAAACACCACCGGCCATCACTGACTTTGCCAATACACTTTTAAATCATATTGAAGACAAGGGTTTTGGCGATCTAGAAGTTTTATTTGAGCCAGGTCGGTCATTGGTTGGTAATGCAGGTTTACTACTCACCACGATTGAATATCTCAAACCAGGTGAGACGAAGAATTTTTGTATTGTCGATGCAGCCATGAATGACCTCATGCGTCCAGCTATGTACGAGGCTTACCATGCCATTGTGGCAGTCAATGATCAAAGCTCAGCTTCGTCAATGACCTATGACATCGTTGGTCCTATTTGCGAATCAGGAGATTGGCTAGGTAGAGATCGCCAACTAAAAGTTGAACCAGGCGATCAGCTAGCAATTCTCTCTGCTGGTGCTTATGGCTTTACGATGAGCTCCAATTACAACACTAGAGGTCGCGCTGCTGAAGTAATGGTTGACGGTGGAAAAGTTCACTTGATTCGTGAACGAGAGACTATTGAAAGTCTTTTTGCTAACGAAAAACTACTACCTGCTTAATTCAATAATTAAGCAGGTCTTTTACCGCAAATTAAAGTGTTCCGTAGCTGTGTAAGCCTGACAAGAACATATTCACACCAATGAATGCGAAGGTAGTTACTAGCAAGCCAACCAAGGCCCACCAAGCAGCTACCACGCCTCTTAGGCCTTTCATCAAGCGCATATGCAACCAAGCTGCGTAGTTCAACCAGACAATCAATGCCCAAGTTTCTTTAGGGTCCCAACTCCAGTAACCACCCCAAGCTTCAGCAGCCCATAGAGCTCCTAAGATTGTCGCAATTGTGAAAAAGGCAAAGCCAACTGCGATGGCCTTGTACATAACGTCATCCATCAGCTCTAAGCTTGGTAAGCGATCTGCCAGTATATTTTTAGACTTTAGTAAGTAAGCTATCGCCACCATTGCAGCTAATGCAAAAGTACCGTAACCAATAAAGTTGGCTGGTACGTGAATCTTCATCCACCAACTTTGAAGAGCGGGAACCAATGGTTGAATCTGGTGAGCATCGCGTGACACGCTGTACCAAAATATAAAAGCAACAGCAGCCAGAATAATCCAAAGCACAAATGCGCCTAAAACCAACGATTGGTAGCGAGCTTCATAGTACAAATGGAAGAGTGCTGTAATTAAACAAAATAAGATAAATACTTCGTATAAGTTCGAAATGGGAATATGACCAATATCAGCACCCATCAAATAAGACTCATACCAACGTACCAACATACCTGTTAAACCAATGTAAACGGCAGCCCATGAAAGCTTAGATGCGGCTGGCCCCATTGCATTTGAACGTAGTGCAAAACTTAAGCTGTAAAACAAAGTACTTAAAGCAAAGAAAACGCTCATCCATAAAATGGCTGACTGGCTAGAAAGCATGTACTTTAAAAAGAATGCTTGCTCTGATCTCGCTAAGGATCCGCCCTCAGGTGTTTGATAGAAATAAATCGCTAAAAATGCTAAGGCTGTTGCACCAATCATTAAGTTTCTTAACGGCGCCCAAGACCAACCCAAGAATGCTAAAACAGGAACAGAACAAAATAGAATTGCTTGCTCGTAACCGTCCATATACCCTGAGAATTTCATCTCAGCAACAACAGCGCCGATCACCAAGGCAATCGCAAACAGATAATCAACCCATTGCAAGGATTTGAAAACATCCGCAATACTTTGACGCAAAGTTAGGGTCCAACCACCTTGAACTGAACTAACGTATTTAGTTTCCATTTTTTAAATCTTCCTGATACTTTGTAAACTCTTTTTCAAAATCAAGAGTCTTTCGTGACGTCGACATTGCAAAAATATTCTTGCCTTCACCTAAGCTTCTAACCCAAATTCTGCGCTCAGGCAAATAGAACATTGCAAAAATGCCCAGCACCAATAGTAAACAACCTAGATAAACCATGTTCTTACCAGGGGATCTTGTTACCTGGAAAACGCTTGCTTTTACCTCTTCAAAGGAATCCAACTGAAAAACCAAGGGTGCTGGATAAAAGTTTGCATCTGATAGAGCTGATGTAGCAGCCTGAATGAACTTTTGACTCTCTTGATCTGGCTTGGCGGGTGCTAAATTTAATTGGGCTCTAGCTTCTTGCCAGAGCTCCCAAATAACGCCGTTTAAAACCTTCAAAATGACTTCAGCTGCTTTTTCTCGCTCTGCTTCTGGAACAGCCTGATCAATAAATTCACCTAAAGCAGCAAAACCTCCTGGCATCGTGCCCGCTTCTTTGGCTTGGGTCACAGCAAAATCGCTAGCTCCAGCAAATAACTCTATCGAGCGCATCGCGCTTTCTTTTAATTGCGCAATTGCCTGTGGTGATGAGGAGAAACCTTTTTGCTGACCTAAAGTTTGCGCAAAACGTTCAACAGCTCTTTGTCTTGCGCGAGGGTCTTGCAAAATAGTTCGCAAGGTCAGCCATTCATTAAGACTTAAATTAGTATCTGCCGGAACACGTAAGTATCTAAATTCTTGAGCTGCACTTTCACGCACCCCAAATAAAAACATAGGCATGCCATCTAAGAAAAGTGGCTGCATGTAGTTGCTATATTCTCGTGCCTGACCAGACGCATCACGAAGCTTATATTGCACTGATGGGCCAACGTTTTTTAAATCCGTTGTCTTGCTTGTTTTGGCGCCCGAACCTAAACGATTATTTAATGCTTTTGCTAAGCCAGCATCAGCAGATTGTGTAGCAACTCCTCTAGCGTCAGATTGCCCAGAAGCATTGGAAATATTCTCCACATTCGTTGGTCTAAACCCAACAAACTCTAATGTGTAACTGGCGCCATTGCTGGACTTTAATGCTGTACTTTGCCCAACCTCTCCACTCACCATGAAACTTGTCTTTACAGAATGAGCAGGACCCAACATTGGATAGGCGCGCAACTTCAGCTTTGATCCGCCATCTTCAAAACTAGATTGATAAATAGCCACTCCACGATGGATTAAAGGCTCGTTCACTTTAATCTTTGCTTCGGACTCTTTACCTGTATCAAGGTCTTTAATCAACACTTCACTCATGAAGAGTTTAGGCATGCCAGTGCTGTAATACTCAACATGAAACTTTTTCAATTCAATTGAAAAAGGTAACTCTTGAATAATGCTGCCGCTAGTTGCACTTAATAAAGCTGTTGCACTTGTGCCACCTTCTGGCACAAAAATATTAGCGCGATAGCTTGGATTACTAGCGCTTAACTTATGCTCGCTTGGAATTTCAGAAATGAGCATGCCTTGAGTATTGCTAGGCAAAATACTTTTACCGCCAAACCAAATTTGGCCTCTTGTGAATAAATCACCATCCAACAGGCCACCCAAACAAATTAAAACAATGGCGCTGTGCGCGAAGATGTAACCCCATTTACTCGCCGCACCTTTTTTGGCCATCACTTTAGAGTGATCATCTGCTAATTGAGTTTTTACTGAATAGCCATCTTTAACTAAACGGTTAGCAATGGCATCTGCTGCAGCCTGATGACTAAGCGGGCTTGTGTACTCAAAGTGGTGATGTAATGCACGCAAACCGCCTTCTTTGACATGCTCTTTCCATGCGCGAATATCCGCCAACATTTTTGGCGCATTACGTAAAACACAAAAGGAAACTGATACAACCAAGAACGCCAGAATTAATAGGAACCACCACGCTGTGTAAACAGCGAACAAACCCAAACCGTTAAAAATCTCGGCCCAGAATGGCCCAAATTGATTCACATAATTTGCGTAGGGCTCACTTTGCTTGATGACAGTACCAATGATGCTAGCAATTGAAATAATTGTTAACAAAGCAATCGCAAATCGCATAGATGACAAAAGCTCTACGCTGGCACGATTAAACCTTTTAAATGCGCTGATATCTGTTGAAGAAATAGTCATACCCTAATCTATAAAAAATAAAGCCCACAAACTAAGTTCGTGGGCCCTTCTTATTAGAAAAACTTAAAGAAGTTTTATTAACGTACGCCAGCGATATAGTCTGCTACAGCCTTGATTTCTGCATCAGACATTCTAGATGCAATCGCACTCATCTGCACGCTGTTCTTGCGCTCACCAGAACGGTATGCAACCAACTGCGCTTCTGTGTACTCAGCGTGTTGACCTGAGATACGTGGGTATTGTGCTGGGATACCTGAACCGTTAGGACCATGACAACCTGCACAAGCCGCTACTGATTTTGAAGCAATACCACCACGGTAGATCTTTTGACCCAATTCAATACTTGCCTTGTTTTTAGCAGTACCCGTTCCTGGAGTTTGCTTTTCTAAATAAGCACCTATGTTAGCCATATCTTCTTCAGACAATAAACCTGCAAACGCGCCCATAATTGCGTTTACACGATCTTTACCGCCTTTGTAATCCTTTAGCTGCTTAACAGTGTATGCAGCGTGCTGACCAGCTAGCTTTGGATACGCCGCTGCACCACTATTGCCATTAGTACCGTGACAGCTAACGCAGGCTACAACGCCTCTTTTGGCATCGCCACTGTTATATAGCGTGTCACCTTTGGCTGCATCAGGAGCAGCTGGCTTTGCAGCAGGCTCAGCAGCAAAGCTCACGCTTGCTAATGACAAACCCAAAGTAATCACTAAAGTCTTTAATGTGGCTGAAATTGTTTGACGCATGTGCACTCACCCTATGTATATGATGCGAAAGATTCAAAAATCTTTATTTTTAATTAAACAACTAATTATCAACGAGAGATTTTACAATAGGTCTAACCTTTTAAACACCTATGTCGACCTTACATCAAGCACAATTTCTTATTACGATTAACCATTTGGTTGATTTACCCACCTGGGATATCCCTGAAGTGGCCTTTGCCGGTCGCTCAAACGCAGGGAAATCCACGGCCATTAACGTACTTTGCCAGCAAAATAGGCTAGCGTTTGCCAGCAAAACCCCGGGAAGAACGCAACATATCAACTTTTTCGGCATTTTAACGAAAGATAAGACCAATTTAGCGAATTTAGTCGACCTTCCTGGTTATGGTTATGCCCAGGTAGACTTTAAAACCAGGTCTCATTGGAATAATTTGCTATCCACCTATTTGCAGACGAGGCCCAATTTAAAGGGCATGGTTCTGATTATGGATTCCAGAAGAGGTATGACCGACCTAGACCAGCAAATGATTGAATGGTTTACACCAACAGGTCGCCCTATTCATGTTTTATTAACAAAATGTGACAAACTTAACCAATCTGAAGGTCGTTTAGCGCTGAAAAAGCTACAAAACAAGCTAAAAGAACTCAACCCAAATGGTCCTTACACAGCACAGTTATTCTCAAGCACCAAACGCATTGGACTGGTTGAAGCTGATTCAATGGTCTCAGGATGGCTTGGCATTGAAGCATCAGCAGCACACACCAGCAATGAAAATCGTATTTCTAAGAACCTAAAACCCCAACTTTCATCATAAGGTTTTATATGCAACTTTTTCACCGTCCACGTCGATTACGCAGAACCGATTGGTCTCGCCGCTTAGTACAAGAAAATACGCTCACTAGCAGTGACTTTATTTATCCTGTTTTCTTGTTAGAGGGTAATGGCCGCAAAGAAGAAGTGAAATCCATGCCGGGCGTTAGCCGCGTATCTTTAGACCTACTGATTCCAATTGCTGAAGACTGCGTTAAGTTAGGCATTCCGGTGATCGCATTGTTTCCTGTTATTAGCCATGAATTAAAAACTCCTGACGGCAAAGAGGCTTTCAATTCAAATGGTCTCATCCCACAAGCAGTTAAAGAGCTGAAGAAAAAATTTCCTAACCTTGGCATCATGACCGATATCGCACTTGACCCATACACAAGCCATGGTCAAGATGGGATTATTGATGACGAAGGCTATGTCATTAACGACATAACTGTTGATGCTTTAATTAAACAAGCCTTAACGCACGCTCAAGCAGGCGTTGATATGGTGGCACCATCTGACATGATGGATGGCAGAATCGGCGCCATTCGTGATGCTCTAGAGGCGCATGGTTTTATTCATACACAAATCATGGCTTACTCAGCGAAATATGCCTCTGCTTTTTATGGCCCATTCAGAGATGCTGTTGGGTCTGCTGGCAACTTAGGTAAAGGCAATAAAAAAACTTACCAAATGGATCCAGCTAATTCTGATGAAGCTATTCGTGAAGTTGCTTTAGATATTGAAGAAGGCGCAGACATGGTCATGGTCAAACCAGGCATGCCTTACCTTGATATTGTGCGACGCGTGAAGGACGAACTTGGATATCCTACATTTGCTTATCAAGTGAGCGGTGAATACGCCATGATCAAAGCCGCAGCATTAAACGGTTGGGTTGATGGAGATGCAGTGATGATGGAATCATTGCTAGCATTCAAGCGAGCTGGTGCAGACGGCATCCTCACATATTTTGCAAGAGATGCCGCACGACTACTTCAGAAGTAATCTTAAGAATTAATCAAGGCGCTCTAAGAAGCGATCGGGTTTCATAAATCCGATAACTCTCTTAGAGCTTTTTTCTTGCCCCTGCTCATCAAAAAATAGAATTGCAGGCGGGCCAAATAAGCCAAAACGTTTCAAAATTAATTGATGATCAGCCGTATTTTTAGTGACATCTACTTGAATCAATTGATATCCATTTAATTTTTTTACAACATGAGCGTCGCTAAAAGTAAGAAGTTCCATTTCTTTACAAGTGACGCACCAATCCGCATAAAAGTCTAAAAGCACCAACTTATTATTTTCTTTAGCAGCCTTCAGTGCTTTATCTAGTTGATCAACCCTTGTGACTCGCTCAAAAATTAATCCTGAAGATAACTGATGGGTTGCTTGAGCATCTGTTGATTGTTTGCTTGTAAATATTGGTGACACAACCCATGCTGCCAAAACAACCAACAACACTCCAAATATTTTTTGGATGGTCATCATCCATGCTCCGGCTTTTGGCAGCAATCCCTTTGCCCCTATTGCCAACAACATCAAAGGTAAGCCCATACCTAAAGCCATTACAAACAATAACAAACCACCCCAAGGTATAGATCCTGTGTGTGCGATGAATGCCAATACTCCGGCTAACGGCGCAGTCACGCAAGGGCTGGCAATCAGTGTAGAAATTGCACCCAATAGAAATGCGCCAACAATACTTCCGCCTTCTTGTTTTCCAGCGATTCGATCTAAATGATTATGTATTGCATGCGGCAATCGCAACTCATAGAAACCAAACAAGCTTGCAGCCAATGCTAGCAATAAGATTGCAAAGCCAGCAAGCACCCAAGGATTTTGTAGAAACACTTGTATATTGGCGCCAAGCGCAGCAGTCAACATACCCGCTAAGCTATACATTAAAGCCATGCCTAATACATAACTTATGGCCAATACACTTGATCGCCATTTCGATATATTTTGATGTCGTAATGTTTTGGAACCAAAAACAACGCTAGACATGATGGGCAGCATTGGCAATACACATGGCGTTAATGCCATAGCTAAGCCAAGAATAAAAAATGCTCCCAACAATATCAACGGGGAAATGTTGGCTAAGAGTTGCGTTAACTGTCCAGCGTCATCCCTTGCCGCCCACAGTTCAGCAATCCCTCCAGGGCTTTGATTGGGCACATTAGCCACTTCATCTAGCAACACACCAGAAACAACTACTTGTGGCGCTGATAGCGTGAATTTAAGCTGCATCGGTGGATAACAAATCCCTTTATCAGCACAACCCTGCAATTCCATTTGTAAGATCAAGCCACGCTTTACCAAATCAACAGATACAGGAAGCGTTATTGAAAATTGTTTAGGATAAGTTTCTAATTTCTTTCCAAAATTTTCATCGAATTTTATTTTTCCTGGCGGTAACTGCGCCACCCCTAAAGCATCATTGCTAGCGCCGCCGAGCAATTTAAATTTAATAGATTCTTTGTAGATGTAATAGCCTGCTTCTGGCTTTACTGTGAGCTGCACACCACCTGACTCGTTTGATTGTGCGATCACTTTGAACGCTTGCTCAGGTGGTAAAAAGTCAGCCGCTGATACAGCGCCTGGCATCAAATTAATACTAAAAATAGCTAGTGCTAATAATAATTTTTTGAGCATGATTAAGCTCGACCTTCTGAGGTTTGACAGACAACCCAATCGGCATAACTCTGATTGACGTCGCTAAGTTCAATAGTAATGATTTCCGGAACTTCGTACGGATGTCTACTGGCTAGCAGCTGTTGTACTGCCAACTTTTGTTTTGATGATGTTTTAATGTGCAGCGGATATTCCACTGTGGTTTCTAAAGCATCTTTCCATTTATAAAAGGAATTACACGGTGCTTGTATTTGCACGCATGCTGCCAAATCACGCTTTACCAGTTCCTCTGACATGCTTAGTGCCTGCTCATGAGTTGGCATTGTTGTGATAATTAGATATATCGAATCCATAGCCCATTATCTTCCAAACAAAAAAGCCTGGCAAAACCAGGCTTTTTTATGAGGCTATCTGAGATTACTCTGCAGATGGGGCTTCTGTTGTTTCTGGACGATCCAACAATTCAACTAAAGCCATAGGTGCATTGTCACCTACGCGGAAGCCAAACTTAAGGATACGCAAGTAACCACCTGGACGCGTTGCAAAACGTGGGCCAAGCTCTGTGAAAAGCTTAGTTACCATTTCGCGATCACGAAGGCGATCAAATGCTAAACGACGGTTAGCCAAGTTATCTTTTTTACCTAAAGTAATGAGCGGCTCAACTACACGACGCAACTCTTTAGCTTTTGGCAAAGTTGTTTTAATAACCTCATGTTGCAACAATGAATTTGACATGTTGCGCAACATCGCTAAACGATGTGAGGATGTACGATTTAATTTACGAAGTCCGTTTCCGTGACGCATGGTGGCTCTTCCTTTCTATTATTTCTCAAGACCTGCAGGCGGCCAGTTGTCTAGCTTCATGCCCAAGGTCAGACCGCGAGCGGCCAAGACATCTTTAATTTCATTCAATGATTTACGGCCAAGATTTGGAGTCTTTAACAACTCGTTCTCTGTACGTTGAATGAGATCACCGATGTAGTAAATGTTTTCAGCTTTTAAGCAGTTTGCAGAGCGTACTGTTAACTCTAAATCATCAACAGGGCGCATCAACATTGGGTCAACTGCAGGTGAGCGGCTTGGAGCTGCGTCGCCAGCAGCTTGTGTACCTTCAAGCTGTGCAAATACTACTAACTGATCAACCAAGATGCTTGCTGATTGACGAATTGCTTCTTCTGGAGTTAATACGCCATTAGTTTCAATTGTCATTACCAAACGATCTAAGTCTGTACGCTGTTCAACACGAGCTGACTCAACTGCATAACTTACACGGCGAACTGGGCTAAATGAAGCATCTAGAACAATACTACCGATAGTTTTTGAAGACTCGTCTTGATATTTACGTACGTTACCAGGAACGTAACCACGACCTTTTTCCACTTTGATCTGTACATCTAATTTGCCGTTTGCAGACAAGTTAGCGATCACGTGATCTGGGTTGATGATTTCAACATCATGTGGCAACTCAATATCTTTTGCTGTTACAACGCCAGCACCTTCTTTACGCAATGTTAAAACTACTTCATCGCGCTGTTGTAATTTAAAAACGATACCTTTGAGGTTCAAAAGTAGGTTAACAACGTCTTCTTGGACGCCATCAATTGTTGAGTACTCATGTACAACGCCAGCAATGCTGACTTCTGTAGGAGCACAACCTACCATGGACGACAAAAGCACACGACGCAAGGCATTACCCAAGGTATGGCCATAGCCGCGTTCAAACGGCTCCATAACTACTTTCGCTTGGTTCTCTGCAAGCGCTTCAACAGAAATAATTTTCGGCTTCAGCAGTGTGTTTTGCATATATTTATTCCTTAAGAGGGCGACACATTAACGTGAGTAAAGTTCGACGATCAAGCTTTCATTGATATCGCCACCGATGTCATCGCGATCGGGAGCTTGCTTGAATGTGCCTTCTAATTTAGTTGCGTCTACAGATACCCAGCTAACATCACCAGACTGAGCAACAAGACCTAAAGACTCTTGAATACGAGTTTGTTTCTTAGCCTTTTCACGAATAGCAATAACGTCACCTGGACGAACTTGCATTGAAGGAATGTTTGCAACATTACCGTTCAACAAAATTGCTTTGTGAGAAACTAATTGACGTGCTTCAGCGCGTGTTGAGCCAAAGCCCATACGATACACAACGTTATCAAGACGTGACTCTAAAAGAGCCAACAAGTTTTCACCTGTATTGCCTTTACGACGTTCTGCTTCCGCGAAGTAACGACGGAATTGGCGCTCTAAAACACCATAGATACGTTTAACTTTTTGCTTTTCACGTAATTGATTACCGTAGTCAGATGTACGCGCACCAGATGTGCGGCCATGTTGACCAGGCTTAGTGTCAAGCTTGCATTTGTCAGATAAAGAGCGACGTGTGCTCTTTAAGAAAAGGTCGGTACCTTCCCGACGAGATAGTTTGGCTTTAGGGCCTATGTAACGTGCCACGATTGCTTCCTTTCTTTGCCTTCAGTCCGAGAACCGATGGTGAGTCCACCCTATAAAAGCGATGGACGGTGGTCTTGATTAAAAAATTAGATACGACGACGTTTTGGAGGACGGCAGCCGTTGTGCGGAACTGGAGTCACGTCTTGAATTTCTGTGATTTTGATGCCAAGAGCATTCAAAGCACGAACAGCTGATTCACGACCAGGACCTGGGCCCTTGATCTCAACTGATAAATTCTTGATGCCACACTCAATCGCTGCACGGCCAGCAACTTCAGCTGCTACCTGTGCCGCAAATGGTGTAGATTTACGAGAACCCTTAAAACCTTGACCGCCTGATGTTGCCCATGACAACGCATTGCCTTGGCGATCAGTGATAGTCACGATAGTGTTATTGAATGATGCGTGAACGTGTGCGATACCGTCAGCAATATTCTTTTTAACTTTTTTACGGGCGCGAGCCGCGTTATTTTGTTGTGGTTTTGCCATTGTCAGCTCTTCCTAATTATTTCTTAAGTGCAATACCGGCCTTACGAGGGCCTTTGCGTGTACGAGCATTAGTACGTGTGCGTTGACCGCGCATTGGCAAGCCTTTGCGATGACGAAGACCACGGTAGCAACCTAAGTCCATTAGGCGCTTGATGTTCATTGTCACTTCACGACGCAAATCACCTTCTACAGTGAATCTGCCTACTTCTTCACGAAGTTTTTCTAAGTCTGCATCATTAAGATCTTTTACTTTCTTATCAATAGCAACACCTGAAGCTTCGCAAATCTTGCGAGCCAATGAGTTGCCAATGCCAAAAATAGCAGTTAGACCGATGACGGTATGTTGGTGGTTGGGGATATTGACCCCGGCGATACGTGCCATGTAACTTTCCTCTTTTTTGAGACGGCTGCTTTATTAACCCTGACGCTGCTTATGACGAGCATCTGATGAACAGATCACTCGAACCACGCGCTTGCGCTTAATAATCTTACAGTTGCGGCAGATACACTTTACTGATGCCAAAACTTTCATAATTAACCTCTTCTATACAATTAGTTACTACTTCGCGCGGAAAACAATTCGCGCTTTTGACAAGTCATAGGGAGTTAGCTCCACTGTAACTTTGTCACCAGGAAGAATACGGATATAGTGCATACGCATTTTTCCTGAGATATGTCCCAACACCACATGACCGTTTTCTAACTTCACACGGAACATGGCATTCGGTAAATTCTCAACTACCTCACCAGCCATTTGAATGACATCATCTTTTGCCATATAGCTTATGAGTTACCCATTTTGAAGTTGGCCTTCTTCAATAGTGAATCATATTGTTGCTGCATCATGTAAGACTGAACTTGAGCCATGAAGTCCATAGTTACAACCACAATAATTAATAAGGATGTGCCACCAAAATAGAACGGTACATTCCAACGCAACACTAAGAACTCTGGCAACAAACATACAAGAACCATGTATGCAGCACCCATCAAAGTTAAGCGTGTCAAAATCTTGTCAATGTAACGTGCAGTTTGATCACCAGGACGAATACCAGGAACAAACGCGCCACTCTTCTTTAAGTTATCCGCTGTATCTCTGCTGTTGAAAACCATGGCCGTGTAGAAAAAGCAGAAGAAAATAATGGCTAATGCGTACATCAAAATATAAACAGGCTGACCCGGCGCTAATGTTGCAGCCAAATCTTTAATAAATAAAGTTACTGGGTTAGTTGTTTCACCAGCTGTAAACCATCCAGCAATAGTTGCTGGGAACAAAATAATTGAAGAAGCAAAAATTGGAGGAATAACGCCCGCCATATTTAACTTCAGTGGCAAGTGTGAAGACTGACCACCATAAACCTTATTACCAACTTGACGCTTTGCATAATTAACCAAAATACGACGTTGGCCACGCTCTACAAAAACTACAAAGTACGTTACAGCAGCAACAATAGCTACGATCAATATCGCAGAAATAATGCTCATTGAACCTGTACGAACTAACTCAAATAATCCACCCAATGCATTTGGCAAGCCAGCTGCAATACCGCCAAAAATAATAATTGAGATACCGTTTCCTAAACCACGCTCTGTAATCTGTTCACCTAACCACATCAAGAACATAGTGCCAGTAACCAAAGTGATCACTGTGTTTAATCTGAATAAGAAACTTGGATCAATTACTAAACCTGGCTGAGCTTCTAATGCAATTGCAATACCCAAGGCTTGGAAAGTTGCTAATACAACTGTGCCATAACGTGTGTACTGCGTAATTTTTCTTTGACCAGCCTGACCATCTTTCTTAATTGCCTCTAGTGAAGGCAAAACAATCGTCAAAAGTTGCATGATGATTGAAGCTGAGATGTAAGGCATGATGCCCAAAGCAAAAACAGTAAATCTTGACAATGCGCCGCCTGAGAACAGGTTAAACATGCCCAAAATACCGCCACTTTGGCTATTAAATAATTGTGCTAACTGGTCAGGATCAATACCTGGTACAGGAATATGTGCGCCAATGCGATAAACGACCAAAGCCAAAATCAAGAAGGTCAAGCGACGACGTAAGTCGCCGAACTTGCTTCCTGACTTCAAGCTAGATGCGTTTGGAGTTGCAATGGCCATATTGACTGACTAAACCTTAAGCAGCTTCAACAAATTTACCGCCGGCAGCTTCAACAGCAGCTTTTGCACCAGCTGTTGCCAACAAACCACGAACAGTAATAGCGATTGAAAGTTCACCAGTTTTGATGATCTTCACGCTCTTTGTTAAACCAGAAACAAGACCGCTCTTTTTCAAAGCAACCAAGTCAACTTCTGTCAACCCAAGCTTTTGCAAGTCAGTCAAAGTTACTTGACCATCAAACTGCTTGCTCAATGACACAAAGCCGCGTTTTGGTAAACGGCGATACAAAGGCATTTGACCGCCCTCGAAACCAACTTTGTGGAAGCCGCCAGAACGTGACTTTTGACCTTTGTGACCACGACCAGCAGTTTTGCCTAAGCCAGAACCAATGCCGCGACCAACGCGACGCTTAGCGTGCTTAGCACCTTCTGCAGGTTTAATTTTATTTAGTTCCATAACCGATCCCTAAGTATTACTTGATTACTTTTACCAAGTAAGACACTTTGTTAATCATGCCGCGTACTGCTGGCGTGTCTTGCAATTCAGAAACAGAATTCACGCGACGCAAGCCTAAGCCACGAACTGTTGCGCGGTGATCTTCACGTGTAGCGATCAAGCTACGTACAAGTTGAATTTTTACTGTGCTCATATTTACTTTCCAGGCGATTAACCTAGGATCTCCTCTACAGATTTGCCACGCTTAGCAGCGATTTCTGAAGGAGTGCTCATCTTGCGCAAGCCATCCAATGTTGCACGAACCATGTTGTATGGGTTTGTTGAACCTAATGATTTTGCAACCACGTTAGTTACACCCATCACATCAAATACAGCGCGCATTGGGCCACCAGCGATAACGCCAGTACCTTCTTTAGCAGGTGAAATCAAAACGCGTGACGCGCCGTGCTCACCAACTACTGTGTGCTGCAATGTGCCGCTGCGTAATGAAACCTTAAACATCTTGCGGCGTGCTTCGTCCATTGCTTTTTGTACAGCAACTGGCACTTCTTTTGATTTGCCTTTGCCCATACCGATACCGCCGTCGCCATCACCAACTACTGTTAGTGCAGCAAAACCGAGAATACGACCACCTTTAACAACTTTGGTCACTCGGTTTACAGCGATCATCTTTTCACGCAAACCATCATCACGCTCTTCAGATTGAACTTTATTTTGCATCTTTGCCATAATATTTCCTTGAGCCTTCGCGATCAGAACTTAAGGCCGGCTTCACGCGCAGCCTCTGCCAACGCTTTCACGCGGCCGTGATAACGGAAACCAGCACGGTCAAATGCTACTTCTGTAACACCTGCCTTGATGGCACGTTCAGCAATAGTTTTGCCGATTTGCTGAGCAGCAGCACTGTTACCACCATTGCCGTTCAATGCTTTTTTAATATCGGCTTCCATAGTAGAAGCTGAAGCAAGAACTTTGGTGCCACATGGGCTGAAAAGCTGAGCAAAGATATGCTGATTCGAGCGATAAATCGTCAAGCGATGCGCCAACTGTTCCGCAATTCTGATGCGGGTCTGGCGTGCGCGGCGAACTCGTGTTTCGTTTTTGTTCATATCTAACCCCGATTACTTCTTCTTGGTTTCTTTGAGGCGAACTACTTCGTCTACATAGCGAACACCCTTGCCTTTGTATGGCTCTGGTGGACGGTATGCGCGAACTTCAGCAGCTACCTGGCCAACTTGTTGCTTGTTGGCGCCTTTAATAATGATCTCAGTTTGTGATGGAGTTTCTGCCTTAACACCTGCTGGCAAATCATGAATCACATCATGTGAGAAACCTAATTGCAATTTCAATGCGTTACCTTGCACAGAAGCACGGTAACCAACGCCCACCAAGCTAAGCTTGCGCTCAAAACCTGCTGTAACGCCTTTAACCATATTGCTTACCAAAGCACGTGTTGTACCTGATAAAGCATTTGATTCTGCTGACTCGTCATTGCAAACAACTTGTAAAACGCCATCCTTTTGTTGCAAACCAACTAGTGGGTGCAATGTGTGAGATAACGAACCCAATGGGCCCTTTACAGTTACTTGGTTTGCAGCGATTTGAACTTCTGCGCCTTTTGGCAACTCAATAGGGCTTTTACCGACTCTAGACATCTTCGTTCCCCCTATTAAGCTACGTAGCAGATGACTTCGCCACCCACGCCAATAGCGCGAGCTTTACGATCTGTCATCACGCCTTGTGGCGTAGAAATGATTGCAACACCTAGACCATCCAAAACCTTCGGAATGTCATGGCGACCTTTGTAGATACGCAAACCAGGTGTTGAAACGCGTTGAATGCGCTCAATAACTGGACGGCCTGCGTAATACTTTAGGCTGATATTTAATACAGGTTTAGCCGCTTCTCCAGCAATTTCAAAGCTGTCGATATAACCTTCGTCTTTTAGAACGTTGGCAATCGCTACCTTGAGCTTGGAAGAAGGCATGGCGACGTTTGTCTTCTGTACCGCTTGCGCGTTACGAATTCTCGTCAGCATGTCGGCGATTGGATCGCTGATACTCATGTGTTCTCCTAATCTTTCGCCGCTTACCAGCTGGCCTTGGTTACACCAGGGATCTCGCCACGGAAGGCGATTTCACGGATTTTGCTACGGGCCAAGCCGAACTTGCGGAACGTGCCGCGTGGACGGCCAGTTAATGCACAGCGATTACGCTGGCGAGTTGGACTTGCGTTACGTGGAAGCTGTTGTAACTTCAAACGAGCTTCATAACGTTCTTCTTCGCTCTTAGAGACGTCATCAATAATCGCCTTTAACTCTGCACGCTTAGCAGCGTACTTAGCGACAGTCTTGGTGCGCTTCTTTTCGCGTTCAATCAATGCTAATTTAGCCACGATGACCTCTTAATTGCGGAATGGGAATTTAAACGCTGACAATAAAGCTTTAGCTTCATCATCAGTTTTAGCGGTAGTGGTAATGCTGATATTTAAACCACGTAGTGAGTCGATTTTGTCGTACTCAATCTCAGGGAAAATAATCTGCTCTTTAACACCGATGTTGTAGTTACCACGACCGTCGAATGCCTTACCAGAGATACCGCGGAAGTCGCGAACACGTGGCAATGCAACCGTAATAAAACGATCTAGGAATTCATACATGATCTGACCGCGTAAAGTCACCATTGCACCAATTGGGTAGCCTTGACGGATTTTGAAACCCGCAATAGCTTTACGCGCTTTAGTAACAACAGGCTTTTGACCAGCAATCTTTGTTAGATCGCCAACCGCGTGCTCAATCACTTTTTTATCATTAACTGCTTCACCCAAACCCATGTTCAATGTGATTTTGGTGATGCGTGGAACTTCCATAACAGATTTGTAGCCAAACTTTTGCATCAAGTCAGCTGCAACCTTTTCTTTATAGAAGCTTTGTAGACGTGTTGACATATTAATTAATCCTCGTCTTAGGCTGCTAACACAGCGCCAGTTGTCTTGAGGTAGCGAACCTTTTTGCCGTCAGCTTCTTTGATGCCAACGCGTGAAGGTTTGCCGTTTGCGTCAACCAATGCAACGTTTGATACAGCGATTGGCATTGTCTTATCAACAACACCACCTGTTGTACCAGCTGATGGATTTGGTTTAACGTTTTTCTTGTACACGTTAACGCCTTCTACGAGCAATTTGCCCTCAAGAATTTGTGTCACAGTACCTTTTTTACCTTTGTCACGACCAGTAATAACTACTACTTGATCGCCTTTACGAATCTTGTTCATATCGACCCTTTAAATAACTTCTGGCGCGAGAGAAACGATTTTCATGAAGCGCTCAGTACGCAATTCGCGTGTTACTGGCCCGAAAATACGTGTACCAATTGGCTCTAGTTTTGCGTTAAGCAAAACAGCCGCATTGGAGTCAAATTTAATTAGTGAGCCGTCAGGACGGCGAACACCCTTGGCAGTGCGAACTACCACGGCGTTATAAATGTCACCTTTTTTAACACGTCCACGCGGAGCGGCGTCTTTAACCGTCACTTTAATAATGTCACCAATGCTGGCGTAACGACGTTTTGAACCGCCGAGCACCTTGATGCACAATACTTCGCGGGCACCGGTGTTATCGGCAACCTCTAGTCTGCTTTCAGTTTGAATCATCTTTTTATCCCCAACTTGAGCGCCATAGGCAATCAGTCTTGGTTCCGTTGAGGGGCCCTTTGCCTTGCGGCTAAAACCCCGGATTTATACTACTGAATCAATTTCTTTCCACATACGATCCTGGAAAGCCCTCTACTATAACAGGCTCACAAGTTGTTTGCAAGCCTGTTTTCTTAGTTTTTTAGATGCCTTTTGAGGCTTCTACCAAACGTGTAACTACCCAAGACTTGCTACGTGAAATTGGCTTAGATTCTGCAATTTCAACTGTATCGCCGTCTTTATATTGGTTAGCTTCGTCATGCGCATGGTATTTCTTTGATTTAGCAACATATTTGCCATACAAAGGATGTTTTACGCGACGCTCAACCAATACGGTTACCGTTTTTTGCATCTTGTCGCTTACAACGCGACCGATCAAAGTACGGCGCAATGATTTTTTTGTAGTTTCAGTCATTATTTTTGGCTCGCTTTCTGGGCAATAACAGTTTTCACACGAGCGATGTCGCGCTTTACTTTGCCAAGTTGGCTAGTATCTGTAAGTTGCTGCGTGCCCTTTTGCATACGCAATTTAAATTGGGCTTTTAGCAATTCAGATAACTCATTGTTTAAAGAGTTAACGTCTTTAGCGTTTAAATCGGAAGCTTTCATTTTGTCCCGTCCAGATTAGGCGCCAATTTGGCGCACAACAAATGTAGTTTGAATAGGCAACTTAGCAGCAGCAAGTCTAAAAGCCTCGCGCGCCAATACTTCGTCAACACCATCCATCTCGTACAACACTTTACCTGGCTGGATTTCAGCTACGTAGTACTCTGGGTTACCTTTACCGTTACCCATACGTACTTCAGCAGGTTTTTGTGAAATTGGCTTATCTGGGAAAATACGAATCCAGATACGACCACCACGTTTAATGTGACGTGTCATTGCACGACGAGCAGCCTCAATTTGGCGAGCCGTTAAACGACCACGACCAACTGCTTTTAAACCAAAGTCACCAAAAGACACGCTACTTCCACGTGTTGCAACACCAGTGTTGCGGCCTTTTTGTTCCTTACGGTACTTACGACGTTTTGGTTGCAACATAATTATTCTCCAGCCTTCTCAGCAGGCTTAGTTACTTTGCGCACGCGTTTTACGGCTGGCTTAGCATCACCTGCTGGCTTATCTCCATCTTCCTTGGCTTTACGTGGGGCACGTGTACCTGGACGACGAGCTTTTTTCTCTTGATCAGCTTCTGGTGAAGCTGGTGCAACTGCGTTTACATCTGTACGACCTAATGTGTCGCCTTTGTAAACCCAAACTTTTACACCGATAATGCCGTATGTTGTTTCAGCTTCTGAAGTTGCATAGTCAATATCAGCCTTCAAAGTATGAAGAGGTACTCTTCCTTCGCGATACCATTCTGTACGAGCAATTTCAGCACCGTTCAAGCGACCTGCACTCATGATCTTGATACCTTGAGCACCTAAACGCATTGCGCTTTGCATCGCACGCTTCATGGCACGACGGAACATAATACGTTTTTCAAGCTGTTGTGTAATTGAGTCAGCGATTAACTGAGCATCAACTTCTGGCTTACGAATTTCTTCGATATTCACGTGAACTGGAACACCCATGCGCTTTTGTAATTCTTTGCGCAATACTTCGATGTCTTCACCTTTTTTACCAATAACAACACCAGGACGTGAGCTGTAAATTGTGATCTTTGCGTTCTTTGCAGGACGCTCAATGATCACCTTGCTCACTGATGCATTTTTCAATTTCTTCTTAAGGTAGCTACGTACTTCAACGTCTTCTTGCAACATTTTTGCAAAGTCGTTGCTGTTGGCATACCAGCGTGAAGTCCAGTTACGGCTTACCGAGAGACGAAATCCGGTTGGATGTATTTTCTGACCCATGTCTCTTCCTTAGTTGCTCAAAGTCACAGTAATGTGACAAGTTTGCTTTTCAATTTTGTTGCCACGACCCTTAGCACGAGCTGTAAAACGCTTGAGCGAAGTTGCCTTATCTACTGTGACAGCTTTTACCTTGAGCTCATCAATATCAGCACCTGAGTTGTGCTCCGCGTTAGCGATAGCAGACTCAACTACTTTCTTCATGATGAACGCAGCCTTTTTAGGGCTAAAAGTTAGGATGTTTAAAGCGCGTGCAATTGGCAAGCCACGAATTTGGTCAGCAACCAAACGAGTTTTTTGCGCAGAAATGCGGGCGCTGCGGTGAATAGCTTTAGATTCCATATCGTCCTCTTACTTCTTAGCTTTTTTATCGGCCGCATGACCTTTAAACGTGCGCGTAAGCGCAAACTCACCTAGCTTATGTCCAACCATGTTTTCAGTGATGTACACAGGTACATGCTGACGACCATTGTGAACGGCAATCGTGAGACCAATGAAGTCAGGGAGAATGGTCGAACGGCGTGACCATGTCTTGATAGGCTTCTTATCTTTGTTGGCTACTGCAGTTTCAACCTTTTTAACGAGGCTAACTTCGCAGAATGGGCCTTTTTTAGCTGAGCGCGTCATGTCTATTTCCTTATTCTATTAGCGCTTTTGACGACGTTGAGCAATCATGCTTGTCGTACGCTTATTGCGACGTGTTCTGTAACCCTTAGTTGGTGTGCCCCATGGAGATACTGGAACACGACCTTCACCTGTACGACCTTCACCACCACCATGTGGGTGATCGACCGGGTTCATTGCAACACCGCGAACTGTTGGACGAATACCGCGCCAGCGATTTGCACCAGCTTTACCGATTTGACGTAGGCTATGCTCTTCATTACCTACTTCACCAATCGTTGCACGACATTCAATGTGTACACGACGAACTTCACCAGAGCGCAAACGCACCTGACCGTATACACCTTCACGAGCTAGAAGCACTGCTGAACCGCCAGCAGTACGAACCATCTGAGCACCTTTACCCGGCAACATTTCCACGCAGTGGATTGTGCTACCAACAGGAATATTTCTTAATGGCAAGTTGTTACCAACTTTAATTGGAGCCTCTGAACCACTCATGATAGCTTGACCAACTACTGCACCTTTAGGAGCAATAATGTAGCGACGCTCACCATCTGCAAATAGCAACAATGCTAAGTTTGCACTGCGGTTTGGATCGTATTCAAGACGTTCAATTTTCGCTGGAATACCATCTTTGTCATTACGCTTAAAGTCAACAACACGATAGTGATGCTTATGACCACCGCCTTTATGACGTGTTGTGATGTGACCGTTATTGTTACGACCAGATTTTTGATGTTGTGGCTCTAACAAACCAGCAAAAGGTTTACCCTTGTGCAGGTCTGGATTGACCACTTTCACCATCGAGCGACGTCCTGGTGACGTCGGTTTGGTTTTCATTAGCGGCATAATTAATTTGCCTCCGCTTCAAAGTTGATTTCTTGACCAGGCTTCAAGCAAACATAAGCCTTCTTAGTATGGTTGCGACGACCTTCAAAACGGCCAAAGCGCTTTGCTTTACCTTTTTGATTAACAACCTGTACTGACTCAACCTGCACTTTGAATAGCAATTCAACAGCAGCTTTAATTTCTAGTTTGTTTGCATCGCGCATAACTTGGAAAACCACTTGTTCATTCTTTTCAGCAACCATTGTTGCTTTTTCAGAAATCACTGGGCCAACCAATACTTGCATTAAGCGATGATCATTTTTACGTGTAGCGATCATTTGAGCATCTCCTCAATTTGAGCAACAGCAGACTTCAAGATCAATACTTTCTGGAAATGAATCAAAGAAAGCGGATCTGCGTGCTGAGCTTCAACCACACCAACTTTATGCAAGTTACGTGAAGCTAAATACAAATTCTCATCAACCTTATCAGCAATGATAAGAACTGATTCCAAGCCCATTGCTTTAACTTTTTCAGCTAAAAGCTTAGTTTTTGGTGCGTCAACTGTGAATGTCTCAACAATGTTAAGACGACCTTCACGAGCCAACTGAGAGAAGATTGAACGCATACCTGCGCGATACATCTTCTTGTTAACTTTTTGTGAGAAGTTTTCTTCTGGTGAGTTAGGGAATATACGACCACCCCCGCGCCACAATGGTGAAGATGACATACCAGCACGAGCACGGCCAGTACCTTTTTGGCGCCATGGCTTCTTCGTAGTATGTTTAACTTGTTCACGGTCTTTTTGAGCACGGTTACCGCTACGAGCGTTGGCTTGATAAGCAACAACGATCTGGTGAACCAATGCTTCGTTATATTCACGCTCGAAAACTTCTGGAGAAGCAGAAACGCCTGCACCCAGTTTTCCGTCAGCTTGTAGGAGCTTTAATTCCATGTGCGCGCTCCTTATTTAGCAGCAGCAGTTTTAACTGCTGGAGTGATGATGACTTTGCCGCCACGTGAACCTGGAACTGCACCTTTAATCAAGAGCAATTTACGTTCAGCGTCAATACGAGCAACTTCAAGGTTTTGAACTGTGCGTGTTACGTCACCTAAGTGACCTGTCATACGCTTACCTGGGAAAACACGACCTGGATCCTGAGCCATACCGATAGAGCCAGGAACGTTATGTGAACGTGAGTTACCGTGTGATGCACGACCAGAAGCAAAGTGGTAACGCTTAATAGTACCGGCGTAACCCTTACCAATCGTTGTACCTTGCACGTCAACTTTTTGACCAACTGCAAATGTATCAAGACCGATAATGTCGCCAACTTTAAGCTCACCAGCTTTAGCTGCGTCAATGCGGAATTCGTTTAATGCGCTACCTGCTAATACACCAGCTTTCGCATAGTGACCAGCTTGAGGTTTAACAACGCGTGAAGCACGGCGAGTTCCGAAAGCTAACTGTACAGCTGTATAGCCGTCAGTTTCTTCAGTTTTAACTTGCGCAATGCGGTTATCGCTAACATCGATAACTGTGACCGGTACAGCATCACCCTCTTCTGTGAAGAGGCGGGTCATGCCGACCTTACGGCCGATCAAGCCTAGGCTCATATTAATACTCCAATGCTGACTACGATTGGCCAGCGGAAATTTATAAATAGTACTTTTTTAACAACTTTTCCCACACTTTTCTGGGAAGCCTGCTATTGTAGCGCCTTTTTTGGGGCCCTGCAATAGCAGTTAATGCAATTACTGAAGCTTAATTTCGACATCCACACCAGCTGGAAGGTCTAATTTCATCAATGCATCAACAGTTTTTTCTGTTGGATCAACGATATCCATCAAGCGTAAGTGTGTACGGATCTCTAATTGATCACGTGAAGTCTTATTAACGTGTGGTGAACGTAGGATGTCAAAACGCTCAATACGTGTTGGCAAAGGTACTGGACCCTTAACAACCGCACCTGTGCGCTTAGCTGTGTCTACGATCTCAGCAGCTGACTGGTCGATTAAACGATAGTCAAAAGCTTTTAATCTGATACGAATTTTTTGATTTTGCATTTTTTATCCTAAAGAGCAGTGCGATGTTGTCGCGATATAACTAAAGAGCGCGGTGGCACGCAACATTCGCGCCACCGTTTTCTGCAAAACTAATTAATCTAAAACTTTAGCAACTACGCCGGCACCAACTGTACGACCACCTTCA
The DNA here is from genome assembly GCA_024642065.1 of Polynucleobacter sp. Lineage (GTDB taxonomy): Bacteria > Pseudomonadota > Gammaproteobacteria > Burkholderiales > Burkholderiaceae > Polynucleobacter. The sequence continues at coordinate 142,534 of JAHEBW010000046.1, forward strand.
CGAATCGCGAAACGGAGACCTTCTTCCATAGCGATCGGAGCAATCAACTTCACAGTAATCGTGACGTTATCACCAGGCATCACCATCTCTTTGTCTTTCGGCAATTCGATTGAACCTGTTACGTCAGTTGTACGGAAGTAGAACTGTGGACGATAGTTGTTGAAGAATGGTGTGTGACGACCACCTTCGTCTTTGCTCAACACATACACTTCAGCTGTGAAGTGTGTGTGTGGCGTAATAGAACCTGGCTTAGCCAATACTTGACCACGCTCAACTTCTTCACGCTTTGTACCGCGCAACAAGATACCCACGTTGTCACCAGCTTGACCTTGGTCTAACAACTTACGGAACATCTCAACGCCTGTACATGTTGTCTTCAATGTTGGCTTGATACCGATAATTTCGATCTCTTCACCAACCTTAACAATACCGCGCTCGATACGACCAGTCACAACTGTACCGCGACCAGAAATAGAGAATACGTCTTCAACAGGCATCAAGAATGCACCGTCAACAGCACGCTCTGGTGTAGGGATGTATGTGTCTAGAGCTTCAGCCAACTTCATGATGGCCTCTTCACCCAATGCACCTTTGTCGCCTTCAAGAGCCAACTTAGCTGAACCTTTAACGATTGGTGTGTCATCGCCTGGGAAGTCGTACTTAGACAACAGTTCGCGAACTTCCATTTCTACTAGCTCTAACAATTCTGCATCGTCAACCATGTCGCACTTGTTCATGAACACGATGATGTATGGAACGCCAACTTGGCGTGCCAACAAGATGTGCTCACGTGTTTGTGGCATAGGACCGTCAGCTGCAGACACAACCAAAATAGCGCCGTCCATCTGAGCAGCACCAGTAATCATGTTCTTAACGTAGTCAGCGTGACCTGGGCAGTCAACGTGTGCGTAGTGACGGTTAGCTGTCTCGTACTCAACGTGTGCTGTGTTAATCGTAATACCGCGAGCTTTTTCTTCAGGTGCTGCATCGATTTGGTCGTAAGCTTTTGCTTCGCCACCAAACTTCGCTGACAACACTGTAGCAATCGCTGCAGTTAAAGTTGTTTTACCGTGGTCAACGTGACCGATTGTGCCTACGTTTACGTGCGGTTTTGTCCGCTCAAATTTTTCTTTTGCCATTTTTCAGCCTCTAATTCAAATAATTGTTAATTAAAAATTACTTAGACTTTGCAGCAATCACTGCATCAGCCACGTTCTTTGGAGCCTCAGAATAATGTTTGAATTCCATGGTGTAAGTTGCACGACCTTGAGTCAATGAACGTAAACCTGTTGAATAACCAAACATCTCAGCCAAAGGCACTTCAGCGCGAACAATCTTGCCGCCGCCAGGAATGTCATCCATACCTTGCAAAATACCGCGACGTGAAGACAAGTCACCCATTACGTTACCCATGAAGTCTTCTGGAGTTTCAACTTCAACAGACATCATTGGCTCTAGCAATACTGGGCTAGCTCTACGCATACCTTCTTTGAACGCCATTGAACCGGCCATTCTGAAAGCATTTTCGTTTGAGTCAACATCATGGTATGAACCAAAGAACAATGTTGCTTTGATGTCTACAACTGGGTAACCAGCTAACACACCGTTGTTCAATGTTTCTTGAATACCTTTATCTACCGCAGGAATGTATTCACGAGGAACTACACCACCCTTAATAGCGTCAACGAACTCAAAACCTTTACCTGGTTCTTGTGGTTCTAGTTTTAAAACTACGTGACCATACTGACCACGACCACCAGACTGCTTAACAAACTTACCTTCAACTTCTTCGCAAACCTTGCGGATTGTTTCGCGGTAAGCAACCTGTGGTTTACCAACAGTTGCTTCAACACCAAACTCACGCTTCATACGGTCAACCAAAATTTCCAAGTGCAACTCGCCCATACCGGAAATAATTGTTTGGCCAGATTCTTCGTCAGTCTTAACGCGGAATGAAGGATCTTCTTGTGCTAAACGATTCAACGCTAAGCCCATCTTCTCTTGGTCAGCCTTTGTTTTTGGCTCAACAGCTTGAGAAATAACTGGCTCTGGGAAAACCATGCGCTCTAAAACGATAACGCTATCTGGATCACAAAGAGTTTCGCCTGTTGTTGCTTCTTTCAAACCAACGGCAGCAGCGATATCGCCAGCATGAACTTCTTTAATTTCTTCACGTTGGTTAGCATGCATCTGAAGAATACGGCCAAGACGCTCTTTCTTACCCTTGATTGGGTTGTAAACAGTGTCGCCAGACTTCACGATGCCTGAGTAAACGCGGAAGAAAATTAACTGACCAACGAATGGGTCTGTCATGATCTTAAATGCCAATGCTGAGAATTTCTCATCATCTGCAGCTTTACGCTCACCTTGTGTACCGTCTTCTAATTCACCTGTTACAGGTGGAATGTCGATTGGTGAAGGCATGTAATCGATCACAGCATCCAACATCGCTTGAACGCCTTTGTTCTTAAATGCAGTACCGCACATCATTGGAACAATTTCGCCAGCAATTGTGCGAACACGTAATGCTTTTTTGATTTCTTCTTCAGTTAAAGCTTCGCCGCCTAAATATTTGTTCATCAAATCTTCTGATGATTCAGCCGCTGCTTCAACCATTTTTTCACGCCATTCATCAGCACTTGCTTGTAACTCTGCTGGAATGTCTTCGTATGTAAATTTAGTACCTTGAGATGCTTCGTCCCAGAAGATAGCTTTCATCTTCACTAGGTCAACAACACCCTTAAAGTTTTCTTCAGCGCCAATTGGAATTTGAATTGCAATTGGATTTGCCTTCAAACGTACACGCATTTGATCGTATACCTTGAAGAAGTTGGCACCAGTACGGTCCATCTTGTTCACAAACGCTAAACGAGGAACTTTATATTTGTTTGCTTGACGCCATACTGTTTCTGATTGTGGCTGAACACCACCTACAGCACAGTAAACCATACAAGCACCGTCCAACACGCGCATTGAGCGCTCAACTTCAATTGTGAAGTCTACGTGACCCGGTGTATCAATAATGTTAACGCGGTGTTCTGGGTAGTTACCAGCCATACCCTTCCAGAAAGCTGTTGTAGCCGCTGAAGTAATGGTGATACCACGCTCTTGCTCTTGTTCCATCCAGTCCATGGTAGCTGCGCCATCATGCACTTCGCCAATCTTGTGATTAACGCCGGTATAAAACAAAATACGTTCTGTTGTTGTCGTTTTTCCTGCGTCAATATGCGCAGAAATACCAATATTACGATAACGCTCAATAGGGGTTTTACGTGCCACTTTATCCTCGTCTTTTCTGAGCTGTTAGAAACGGAAATGAGAGAAAGCTTTGTTAGCTTCTGCCATACGGTGAACTTCATCACGCTTTTTCATCGCACCGCCACGTCCTTCAGACGCTTCGATCAATTCATTAGCAAGACGTTGAGCCATTGATTTCTCGCCACGCTTTTTAGCTGCTTCACGCAACCAACGCATAGCCAAAGCTAAACGACGTGATGGACGAACTTCAACAGGCACCTGGTAGTTAGCACCACCAACGCGACGGCTCTTCACCTCAACGATAGGCTTAACGTTGCCCATTGCAATTGAGAATACTTCTAGAGGTTCTTTGTTGGCTTTCTTTTCGATGTGCTCGAAAGCGCCATAAACGATACGTTCTGCAACGGATTTTTTACCATCCAACATCAAAACGTTCATGAATTTAGCAACTTCAACGTTTCCAAACTTTGGATCCGGAAGAATTTCACGCTTGGGTACTTCGCGACGACGCGGCATTACAACTCCTAATTTTATTCAGTTAGAGGACCATTCCTCAAAGTTACTCAACTAGATCACAATTGATCCGAAGTAACCACTTACTTAGCTAGCTCCAATTGAGCTAGCTACTTACGCAAAAAAGCTATTAAGCTTTCTTAGCGCGCTTCGCACCATACTTGGAGCGAGATTGCTTACGGTCTTTAACGCCTTGCAAGTCAAGTGAACCACGCACGATGTGATAACGCACACCTGGCAAGTCTTTCACACGACCACCGCGGATAAGAACCACTGAGTGTTCCTGCAAATTGTGGCCTTCACCACCAATGTAGGAAATCACTTCAAATCCATTAGTCAAGCGTACTTTAGCTACTTTACGCAAAGCCGAGTTAGGCTTCTTTGGAGTAGTTGTATATACGCGAGTACATACGCCACGGCGCTGAGGACAGTTCTCAAGCGCAGGGCTCTTACTTTTTACGATCTCAGAAGTACGTGGACTTCTAAGTAATTGATTAATTGTTGGCATAGCTTACTTTCAAAGCAGAAAATTCTGCGGTTTGCGAAGAACTCGACATTCTAGACCGGTCAGCTCCTGCCGTCAAGACGGCAAAAGCTGACTTTTTAGGTCTATTTAGTCCTTTTTGGCCTTATTCAGCCTCTCCTGTGGACTCTAAATCTACTGTTTCTTCAGATTTAGCTTCCTCAGCAGCGATCATTTCTGCACGTTCACGGTCCAACTGTTCGCGTACTTTACGTGCGCGACGGTAGGCCAAACCGGTACCGGCAGGGATGAGACGACCAATAATGACGTTTTCTTTGAGGCCACGAAGTGTATCGACTTTGCCCATAATGGCAGCTTCTGTAAGAACTCTTGTTGTTTCCTGGAAGGAAGCAGCTGAGATGAAGCTGTCTGTAGACAATGACGCCTTTGTAATACCCAATAGAACGTTGTCATACAACGCTGGACGCTTACCATCCGCAATCATGCGGTCGTTTTCATCCAACATGTCTGATCTTTCAACTTGTTCACCAGTGATGAATTTCGTCTCGCCTGCGTCAGTAATCTGAACGCGACGTAACATTTGACGAACAATCACTTCAATGTGCTTGTCGTTAATCTTTACGCCTTGTAAACGATAAACGTCTTGAACTTCATCAACAATGTAAGTTGCCAATTCTTCAATACCCTTCAAGCGAAGAATATCGTGAGGATCAGCAGGGCCTTCAACAATCATTTCGCCCTTATTAACAACTTGACCATCGTGAACCAAGATTTGCTTTTCTTTTGGAATCAAGAACTCATGAGATTCGCCGTCCATGTCTGTAATAACAAGACGTTGCTTACCCTTAGTTTCTTTACCGAATGACACAGTACCTGTGACTTTCGCCAAAATTGCTGCATCTTTTGGTGAGCGAGCTTCGAATAGTTCTGCCACACGTGGCAAACCACCGGTAATGTCTCGTGTCTTTTGCGCTTCGATTGGAATACGCGCCAACACTTCACCAACGTGAACAGTTTGACCATCTTTAACAGTGATCAAGGCGCCCACTTGCAAGCCAATTGTTACTGGGTGATCTGTACCGGCGATCAACACTTCAGCGCCAGCCGCATCGTACAAGCGAATCATTGGGCGAACACCCTTTGCAGCTGCACTACGACGCTTACCGTCAATAACCACCAAAGTAGACAAACCAGTTACTTCGTCAACTTGCTTAGCAACCGTTACACCTTCTTCAACGTTTTCAAAACGAACAACGCCTGAGTACTCAGTAATGATTGGACGAGTTAACGGATCCCATGTTGCCAAAGTAACGCCGGCTTTAATTGCAGCGCCTTCTTTAAGCGCTAACGTTGCGCCGTAAGGAACTTTATGACGCTCACGCTCACGACCATTGTCATCAGTAATTAATGCCTCACCTGAACGAGAAATAACAATCTGTTCACCTTTAGCATTGGTTACAAAACGCATTGTTGGTGTGAAGCGCAAAATACCGTTTGATTTAGCTTCAACGTTATTAGCAACTGCAGCACGTGACGCAGCACCACCGATGTGGAATGTACGCATTGTTAACTGTGTACCTGGCTCACCGATTGACTGAGCAGCGATAACACCAACTGCCTCACCAGAGTTCACCATCGTGCCACGACCTAAGTCACGGCCATAACACTTAGCGCATAGACCAAAACGTGTTGCGCATGACAACGGTGTACGCACTTTAACTTCGTCGATACCCAATGAGTCGATTAACTCAACGTCATCTTCTGTCAACATTGTGCCGTCAAAAATAACTGTTTCTTGTGTATCAGGATTTACAACATCACCGATACATACACGACCCAAAATACGATCGCTTAAAGATTCAATGACTTCACCACCTTCAACCAAGGCTTTCATAGAAACGCCATTAGTTGTGCCGCAGTCATCATCAAGAACAACCAAGTCTTGAGTCACGTCAACCAAACGACGCGTCAAGTAACCTGAGTTAGCTGTCTTCAATGCAGTGTCAGCCAAACCTTTACGAGCACCGTGTGTTGAGATGAAGTACTGAAGAACGTTCAAGCCTTCACGGAAGTTAGCTGTAATTGGTGTTTCAATGATTGAGCCATCTGGCTTAGCCATCAAACCACGCATACCTGCTAACTGACGAATCTGAGCAGCAGAACCACGCGCACCAGAGTCAGCCATCATGTAAATAGCATTGAAAGATTCTTGCTTAACTGTTTTACCGTGACGATCTACAACGTCTTCTTGAGATAACTGCTCCATCATGGCCTTACCGACCTGATCACCTGCAGCACCCCAAATATCCACAACGTTGTTATAACGCTCTTGATTAGTTACCAAGCCTGACATGAACTGCTTGTCATACTCTTTTACCTTACCAGCAGCTTCAGAAATAATGACTTCCTTCTGAGCTGGAATCAACATATCGTCAATCGCAATAGAGATACCAGCACGAGTTGCTAGACGGAAACCAGATTGCAATAGTTTGTCAGCAAAAATAACTGTTTCTCTTAAACCACAGCGACGGAATGACAAGTTGATTAAGCGAGAAATTTCTTTCTTCTTAAGCGCTTTGTTGATGCTGTCAAAAGACATGCCCTTAGGCAAGATTTCTGACAACATGGCACGGCCAACTGTTGTGTGACGCAATGTCACTTTCTTAGCAAAGCGTGCATCACCTTCAGCTTCTTTATCAACCAAATCATATTCAGTGATACGAACTGCAATACGTGTTGCCAACTCTACTTGCTTGTTTTCGTAAGCACGAATAACTTCGCTGATATCGGCAAATGTCATACCTTCACCCTTGGCGTTAATAGCCTCGCGTGTTGTGTAGTACAAGCCCAAAACGATATCTTGAGATGGAACAATTGAAGGTTCACCGTTAGCAGGGAACAAGATGTTGTTTGAAGCAAGCATCAATGTGCGCGCTTCCATCTGTGCCTCTAAAGACAACGGTACGTGAACAGCCATTTGGTCACCGTCGAAGTCGGCGTTGAATGCCGCACAAACGAGTGGGTGCAACTGAATAGCTTTACCTTCAATCAACATTGGTTCAAACGCTTGAATACCTAAGCGGTGCAATGTTGGCGCACGGTTCAACATCACTGGATGCTCACGAATCACTTCTTCCAAGATATCCCAAACGATTGGCGTTTGGTTTTCAACTTCTTTCTTGGCAGCTTTGATTGTTGTAGCAATACCTAATGTTTCTAACTTGTTAAAAATGAATGGCTTGAATAATTCAAGAGCCATTAATTTTGGCAAGCCGCACTGGTGCAACTTGAGTGTTGGCCCAACCACGATCACTGAACGACCAGAGTAGTCAACACGCTTACCTAACAAGTTTTGACGGAAACGACCGCCCTTACCTTTAATCATCTCAGCTAGAGACTTCAATGGACGCTTATTAGCACCAGTCATTGCCTTACCGCGACGACCGTTATCTAACAATGAGTCAACAGCCTCTTGCAACATACGCTTTTCGTTACGCACGATGATTTCTGGAGCGCGCAACTCTAACAAACGCTTCAAACGGTTGTTACGGTTAATCACGCGACGATATAAATCGTTCAAGTCAGAAGTTGCAAAACGACCACCATCCAATGGCACCAATGGGCGCAACTCTGGAGGCAATACAGGCAACACTTCCATGATCATCCAGTCTGGCTTGATACCAGAACGTTGGAATGCTTCAAGAACTTTTAGACGCTTAGCAAATTTCTTAATTTTTGCTTCGCTACCAGTTGCCTTCAAATCAGCGCGCAATACTTCAACTTCACGATCGATGTCGATAGAGCGTAGTAATTCACGAACGCCTTCAGCACCCATGATCGCTGTGAAAGCACCATCACCGAACTCTTCTAACTTGGCGTAGTACTCGTCTTCAGACATGATCTGACCACGGCGCATTGCGCCTTCAGGTGTTAAACCTGCGTCAACGATCACATATGCTTCAAAGTAAAGAACGCGCTCGATGTCACGCAAGGTCATATCTAAAACCATACCCAAACGAGATGGCAAAGATTTCAAGAACCAAATGTGAGCAACAGGAGCTGCCAATTCGATGTGGCCCATGCGCTCACGACGCACTTTAGCCAATGTCACTTCAACGCCGCACTTCTCGCAAATAACACCGCGATATTTCAAGCGCTTGTACTTACCGCATAAGCATTCGTAATCTTTAATTGGTCCAAAAATCTTGGCACAGAAAAGACCATCACGCTCAGGCTTGAAAGTACGATAGTTAATTGTTTCTGGTTTACGAACTTCACCAAAAGACCATGAACGGATCTTTTCTGGTGAAGCTAAACCAATCTTAATGGCGTCAAACTGCTCTTCGCCATGCGTCTGCTTAAATAGATCTAGCAATGCTTTCATATTAGCTGCGCTCCATGTCGATATCGATACCTAACGAGCGGATTTCTTTTACCAGCACGTTGAAGGACTCAGGCATGCCAGCATCAATGCTGTGCTCACCCTTGACGATGTTTTCGTAAACTTTGGTTCTACCGTTAACGTCATCTGACTTAACTGTGAGCATTTCCTGCAACACATATGACGCACCGTAGGCTTCCAAAGCCCAAACTTCCATCTCACCGAAACGCTGACCACCGAATTGAGCTTTACCGCCCAATGGCTGTTGCGTTACTAATGAGTAAGGACCAGTAGAACGAGCATGCATCTTGTCATCAACCAAATGGTGAAGTTTCAAGACGTGCATTACGCCAACTGTTACAGATCTTTCAAATGCTTCACCAGTTCTACCGTCAAACAATGTAATTTGTTGACGTGAAGGTGTCATTGATAGCTTCTTAGCAACTTCTTCTGGGTATGCCATTTCTAACATCTTGGCAATTTCACCCTCTGTTGCACCATCAAAGACTGGCGTTGCAAATGGAGCGCCATCTCTTAAGTTGTTTGCCAACTCAAGAATTTGCTCATCTGTAAAGCTGTCTAAATCTTCTACACGACCAGTTTCGTTGTAAAGCTGCTTCATGAACTTGCGTAACTGCTCTGCTTTCGCTTGAGCCTTTAGCATTTCTTGAATGCGCTTACCAATACCTAACGCAGCCCAACCTAAGTGAACCTCAAGAATCTGTCCAACGTTCATACGTGACGGAACACCCAATGGGTTCAACACGATATCAACTGGTGTACCGTCAGCCATGTAAGGCATGTCTTCCACCGGAGTGATTTTTGAAACAACACCCTTGTTACCGTGACGACCAGCCATCTTGTCACCAGGTTGTAAACGACGCTTAACAGCCAAGTAAACCTTAACCATCTTGATAACGCCTGGAGCCAACTCATCACCTTGAGTTAATTTCTTGCGCTTCTCTTCGAAGTCTTGGTCAAACTGTGTACGCTTAGCTTCGATAGCTTCTTTAATAGCTTCTACTTGCGCAGCAACATCTTCATCAGCAGGGCGAATATCAAACCAATGATATTTCTCAAGATCAGCTAAATAATCTTTAGCAATCTTTGTGCCTTTTGCCAACTTCTTAGGGCCGCCATTAGCTACTTTGTTCAACAATAGTTTTTCTAAACGACTAAATGCATCACCTTCAACGATGCGCAACTGATCGTTCAAGTCCAAGCGATAACGCTTCAACTCTTCGTCAATAATTGCTTGCGCACGTGCATCACGCTCGATACCTTCACGTGTAAACACTTGAACGTCGATCACTGTGCCGGTCATACCTGAAGGAACACGCAATGATGTGTCTTTAACGTCAGAAGCTTTTTCACCAAAAATCGCGCGCAAAAGTTTTTCTTCTGGAGTTAGTTGAGTCTCACCCTTAGGCGTTACCTTACCAACCAACACGTCGCCAGCTTCCACTTCAGCACCAATATAAGTAATACCGCTGTCATCTAAACGGCTCAACTGTGTTTCAGCCAAGTTTGAGATGTCGCGAGTAATTTCTTCAGGGCCTAACTTTGTGTCACGAGCAACTACTGATAACTCTTCAATATGGATTGATGTGTAGCGGTCATCAGCAACAACTTTTTCAGAGATCAAAATTGAGTCTTCGAAGTTGTAACCGTTCCATGGCATAAATGCTACAACCATGTTTTGACCCAATGCCAACTCACCTAAGTCAGTTGAAGCACCGTCAGCAATCACGTCACCACGGTCAACCATGTCGCCAACTTTAACGATTGGACGCTGGTTAATGTTTGTGTTTTGGTTTGAACGTGTGTACTTGATGAGATTGTAAATATCTACACCAACTTCACCAGCCGCAGTTTCTTCGTCATTAACACGAATCACAATACGGTTAGCGTCAGCATAATCAACCTTACCGCCACGCGTTGCCATAACGACAGTACCTGAGTCAACAGCAACTGTACGCTCAAGACCTGTACCAACCAATGGCTTAGTTGCGCGCAAGCATGGAACCGCTTGACGTTGCATGTTCGCACCCATCAACGCACGGTTTGCGTCATCGTGCTCTAAGAAAGGCACTAATGATGCAGCAGCAGATACGATCTGACTTGGCGCAACGTCAATGTACTGAATGCGCTCTGGGCTTACCATCATTGTTTCGCCAGCTTCACGTGATGAAACCAACTCGTCTGTCAACTTACCAGACTTATCAATTGATGCGTTTGCCTGAGCAATCACATATTTAGCTTCTTCAATAGCTGATAAGTAATCAACCTGATCAGTTACCTTGCTATTAACAACTTTACGGTATGGTGTTTCCAAGAAACCATGCTCATTTAAGCGAGCAAACAAAGCCAAAGAGTTAATCAAACCAATGTTTGGACCCTCTGGTGTTTCAATTGGACATACACGGCCATAGTGAGTTGGATGCACGTCACGAACTTCGAAACCTGCACGCTCACGAGTTAAACCGCCTGGGCCCAATGCTGAAATACGACGCTTGTGCGTGATCTCAGATAATGGGTTAGTTTGGTCCATAAATTGTGACAATTGTGATGAACCGAAGAACTCACGAATTGCTGATGAAATTGGCTTGCTGTTAATCAAGTCATGCGGCATCAAGTTTTCTGTTTCTGCTTGGCCTAAACGCTCTTTCACTGCACGCTCAACGCGTGACAAACCTGCGCGGAACTGATTCTCTGCTAATTCACCAACACAACGAACACGACGATTGCCCAAGTGATCGATATCGTCGACTTCGCCTTTGCCGTTTCTTAAATCAACCAATAATTTGATTGTGTCTAGGATGTCTTCGTTTGAAAGAACCATCAAACCATCCATTGTTGGACGATTTAAACGGCTGTTCACTTTCATACGACCTACGCGTGATAGATCATAAGTATCTTCACTGTAGAACAAACGCTGGAACAAAGCTTCAACAGCATCTTCTGTTGGAGGCTCACCAGGACGCATCATGCGATAAATCGCAATACGTGCAGCCATTTGATCTGCAGTCTCATCAATGCGCAATGTTTGCGAAATGAATGAACCTTGATCTAGGTCGTTTGTATAAATTGTTTGTAGCTCTTTAACGCCTGCTTCTCTTAAGTTAGCCAAAAGAGTTTCAGTGATTTCTTCGTTAGCTGTTGCAAGAACTTCGCCTGTATCGCCATAAACAATGTTTTTAGCAACCACGCGGCCAATCAAATAATCATCTGGCACATTGATTGTTGTTGTTTTAGCTGCTTCAAGTTCGCGAATGTTTTTCGCGTTGATGCGCTTGTCTTTTGCAATAACAACATTGCCTGATTTATCAGTAATGTCAAAGCGCGCAACTTCACCTTTTAAGCGCTCAGCAACAAAATTCATTTGTGCGCCAGCAGCTTGCAATTTGAAGTCATCAAAGCCGAAGAAGTTTTCCAAAATCTGCTCATCGTTCATGCCGATAGCTTTGAGCAAGATTGTGACTGGCATCTTACGACGACGGTCAATACGGAAATACAAAATATCTTTCGGGTCAAATTCAAAATCTAACCATGAACCACGGTAAGGAATTACGCGTGCTGAGAAAAGTAATTTTCCTGAGCTGTGTGTTTTACCTTTGTCATGTTCAAAGAACACGCCTGGTGAACGGTGCAACTGAGAAACAATCACGCGCTCTGTACCGTTAATAACAAAAGAACCTGTGTCTGTCATCAACGGGATTTCGCCCATGTAGACTTCTTGCTCTTTTACTTCTTTAACTTTAGTTGGTGCTTCGCGATCATTAATGATCAAGCGAACTTTTGCACGCAAAGCAGAATGGAATGTCAAACCACGTTGCTGACATTCTTTAACGTCAAACGGTGGCGTTGATAAGTTGTACTGTACGAATTCCATGCGCGCGAAACCATTGTTCGACACGATAGGGAATATTGAAGTGAATGCAGATTGCAAACCTTCATTTAAACGATCAGAAGGGCCTCTTGATTCTTGCAAAAATTTTGCATAAGACTCAAGCTGCGTTGTCAACAAGTAAGGTACTTGATGATTATTGGGGCGCTTAGCGAAGCTTTTACGGATACGCTTGCGTTCGGTGAAACTATAAGCCATGTCATCTCCGAATTTAAGCGACTGAGCAGAGATTTGGTGATTGGCCTCTACCAATCGTGGCTGACGGTGTGCGCGTGCACAACCCGACCAAACTTGCCTTCTGCAGTCGTATCAGAAGGCAAACCAGATACCAAACTTTTTTAATATCTGGTTTGCCTTCTAAGCAAACCGGGCAGCATAAGCTGCCCCATCAAACCTATTACTTAAGTTCAACCTTAGCGCCAGCTTCTTCAAGCTTCTTCTTAGCATCTTCAGCAGTTGCTTTATCAACGCCTTCTTTGATTGGCTTCGGTGCGCCATCAACCAAGTCTTTAGCTTCTTTCAAGCCTAAACCAGTGATTTCGCGAACAGCTTTAATCACGCTCACTTTGTTTGCGCCAGCTTCAGCCAACACAACTGTGAACTCTGATTGCTCAGCGGCAGCAGCAGCACCGCCACCAGCGCCAGGAGCAGCAACAGCCATAGCAGCTGCTGATACACCAAATTTTTCTTCAAATGCTTTAACTAGATCGTTCAAGTCCATTACAGACATATTGCCAACGGCTTCTAGAATGTCGTCTTTAGTAACTGCCATTTTTAAAACTCCTAATTCAAATTTCTTTAATTAATTAAAGTCAGACTGCAATTACGCAGCTTCTTTAGCTTTCTTTTCTGCAACCGCTGCCAATACGCGAGCCATACCAGAAACTGGGGCTTGCATAACGCCAAGTAACATAGCGATAAGATCATTACGACCTGGGATAGATGCCAAAGCTTTAACTGCCGCTGCATCCATTACCTTGCCGTTGTATGAACCCGCTTTAATTACTAAAGCTGCTTGCGTTTTTGAAAAGTCGTTTAAAACTTTTGCTGACGCAACTGGATCTGCGGAGATACCGTAAATAAGCGGACCAGCCATCTCACCGGCCAATGATTCGAATGACGTACCTTGAACTGCACGACGTGCCAAAGTGTTCTTCATAACGCGAAGGTAAACACCATTTGCACGAGCTTGAGCTCGAAGAGTAGTCAGTTCGCCCACTGGAATACCGCGGTATTCAGCTAGCACCATGGTTTGAGCTTGTGCAACTTCTGCACTTACTTCAGCCACGACCGCCTTTTTGTCTTCCATATTTAAAGGCACTGTTTAACTCCTATTAACCTAACCGTTACCAGTTAGGGGTTGCACACAGGCGAAATCTTTTCAGGATCGCCATCTGCGTTGGCACTATCTCTAGCATTAAGTGTTATTTCTAACTCACCAACGGTCTTTGATGTTCAAGTGCAAGATTTCTCTCACACTTGACCCAAAGTTCTTTTTTTAGCTGCTGATTAAGCTGCTAATGAGTTTTGGTCAACACGTACGCCTGCACCCATGGTGCTGCTTACGGCAACTTTTCTCAAATAGATACCCTTACTAGCAGCAGGTTTTGCTTTATTCAAAGCATCCAAAAGTGCTAATAAGTTATTTTTCAATGCGCCTGGTTCAAATGAACGACGACCGATCGTTGCGTGAACGATACCGGCTTTGTCAACACGGAACTGAACTTGACCTGCTTTTGCATTTTTAACTGCACCAGCAACGTCCGGGCTCACTGTGCCAACCTTAGGGTTAGGCATCAAGCCTCTTGGTCCCAAGATCTGACCCAATGTACCAACGATACGCATTGCATCTGGAGATGCGATCAAAATATCAAAATCAATTTTGCCGCCTTTGATTTGGTCAGCTAAATCTTCCATACCAACAATTTCTGCACCAGCGGCTTTAGCTTGTTCAGCTTTTTCACCTTGAGCAAAAACCGCTACACGTACTGACTTACCTGTACCAGCTGGCAATACAACTGAGCCACGAACAACTTGGTCAGATTTCTTAGCATCAATACCTAATTGAACAGCAACGTCGATAGACTCATCGAACTTAGCAGTTGCAAATTCTTTAACAAGGCTTAGAGCCTCATCGATAGGGTAAAACTTATTACGGTCTACTTTTGCTTGAAAAGCAGCAACGCGTTTAGAAACTTTAGCCATGATTAGAGTCCTTCCACAGTGATACCCATAGAGCGGGCGCTACCAGCGATTGTGCGAACAGCTGCATCCATATCTGCGGCTGTAAGGTCAGGCATTTTTGCCTTAGCAATTTCCTCAGCTTGTGCGCGAGTAATTTTGCCAACCTTGTCTGTGTGTGGGCGTGGAGAACCTTTTTCCAACTTAGCAGCTTTTTTAATCAAAACTGTTGCTGGAGGTGTCTTCATCACAAATGTGAAGCTCTTGTCTGCAAACGCTGTGATCACAACTGGAATTGGAAGACCTGGTTCCATGCTCTGTGTTTGCGCGTTAAACGCTTTACAGAATTCCATAATGTTCAAACCGCGTTGACCTAACGCAGGACCAACTGGTGGCGATGGATTCGCTTTACCGGCTGGGATTTGTAGCTTAATAAAGCCAATAATCTTCTTTGCCATTTTTATACTCCAATAATGGTGCATCTATAAAAGATCACCGTTGAGTAAAACGCCTTGTTAGAGCGGCAACCCTAACTCAGCTCCTCATACAAACCTGTTTACACAGGTCTGTAAATCTTTACATCTTTTCTACCTGACCGAACTCAAGCTCTACAGGTGTGCCACGACCGAAGATCGTTACAGAAACTCTCAAACGAGATTTTTCATAGTTAACTTCTTCTACGTTGCCGTTAAAGTCAGTGAATGGGCCCTCTTTAACTCGAACCATTTCACCCACCTCAAACAATGTTTTTGGTTTTGGCTTATCAACGCCCGCTTGCATCTGGTCCATAATTTTTTGAACTTCTGCAGGAGAGATTGGTGACGGTTTATTTCTAACGCCGCCTACAAACCCAGTGACCTTTGGCGTGTTTTTAACCAAGTGCCATGTCTCATCAGTCATTTCCATTTCGATAAGAACATAACCAGGGAAAAAGCGGCGCTCAGAAACAGCCTTTTGGCCACTCTTGATCTCAACAACCTCTTCCGATGGCACTAAAATTTTGCCAAACTTTTCAGCCATACCAGAGCGAGAAATACGCTCTGCTAAACCTTTTTGCACACTCTTTTCCATACCAGAATATGCATGAATAACGTACCAGCGCATATTGCCGCTAGTTTGTAAATTGGCTATTACTTGCTCAGACATCTTTAACTCACTTCCAACCGAGGAATACAGAGAAAACTAACCACTCAATGAGTTTGTCAGCAGTCCATAAGAACAACGCCATAACCACAACAAACGCAAATACCACTAGAGTCATTTGCGTTGTTTCTTTACGACTTGGCCATACAACTTTTTTTGCCTCAGCAACTGATTCTTTGGCGTACGCTAAAAAGCGTTTGCCATCAGCCGAAACAGCAGCAATAACAATTGCTACCGCAAAGCCACCCAACAACACAGCCAATCTCATCCAAATTGTTTGAGATGCCAATGTGTAATAAGCAACTAAGGAAAGAATAACAACAAGACCAGCGAGGATTAGCATCCAGCTGGTTTTGTTTTCTTGTTCGACTGATATCTGTGACATATTTTTCAGTTTGCTGTGGCAGGGGCGGAGGGCATCGAACCCCCAACCTTCGGTTTTGGAGACCGACACTCTGCCAATTGAGCTACGCCCCTTACGTTCATTAATCTAAAACTTTAGCAACTACGCCGGCACCAACTGTACGACCACCTTCACGAATCGCGAAACGGAGACCTTCTTCCATAGCGATCGGAGCAATCAACTTCACAGTAATCGTGACGTTATCACCAGGCATCACCATCTCTTTGTCTTTCGGCAATTCGATTGAACCTGTTACGTCAGTTGTACGGAAGTAGAACTGTGGACGATAGTTGTTGAAGAATGGTGTGTGACGACCACCTTCGTCTTTGCTCAACACATACACTTCAGCTGTGAAGTGTGTGTGTGGCGTAATAGAACCTGGCTTAGCCAATACTTGACCACGCTCAACTTCTTCACGCTTTGTACCGCGCAACAAGATACCCACGTTGTCACCAGCTTGACCTTGGTCTAACAACTTACGGAACATCTCAACGCCTGTACATGTTGTCTTCAATGTTGGCTTGATACCGATAATTTCGATCTCTTCACCAACCTTAACAATACCGCGCTCGATACGACCAGTCACAACTGTACCGCGACCAGAAATAGAGAATACGTCTTCAACAGGCATCAAGAATGCACCGTCAACAGCACGCTCTGGTGTAGGGATGTATGTGTCTAGAGCTTCAGCCAACTTCATGATGGCCTCTTCACCCAATGCACCTTTGTCGCCTTCAAGAGCCAACTTAGCTGAACCTTTAACGATTGGTGTGTCATCGCCTGGGAAGTCGTACTTAGACAACAGTTCGCGAACTTCCATTTCTACTAGCTCTAACAATTCTGCATCGTCAACCATGTCGCACTTGTTCATGAACACGATGATGTATGGAACGCCAACTTGGCGTGCCAACAAGATGTGCTCACGTGTTTGTGGCATAGGACCGTCAGCTGCAGACACAACCAAAATAGCGCCGTCCATCTGAGCAGCACCAGTAATCATGTTCTTAACGTAGTCAGCGTGACCTGGGCAGTCAACGTGTGCGTAGTGACGGTTAGCTGTCTCGTACTCAACGTGTGCTGTGTTAATCGTAATACCGCGAGCTTTTTCTTCAGGTGCTGCATCGATTTGGTCGTAAGCTTTTGCTTCGCCACCAAACTTCGCTGACAACACTGTAGCAATCGCTGCAGTTAAAGTTGTTTTACCGTGGTCAACGTGACCGATTGTGCCTACGTTTACGTGCGGTTTTGTCCGCTCAAATTTTTCTTTTGCCATTTTTCAGCCTCAATTAATTGGATACCAAACTCTGGTGCTCATGGGCAGGATCGAACTGCCGACCTCTCCCTTACCAAGGGAGTGCTCTACCACTGAGCCACATGAGCAAACTTATGCCACCATTACTGGAGCGGGTAGAGGGAGTCGAACCCTCGTCTCTAGCTTGGAAGGCTAGGGTAATAGCCGTTATACGACACCCGCCAGGCACTTCACTCACCCACAACACACAACTTTTTACTGCAACTACAAATACATCTGGTGGGGAGGGATGGATTCGAACCAACGTAGGCGTAAGCCAACAGATTTACAGTCTGCCCCCTTTAGCCACTCGGGCACCTCCCCGTTAACCGCATATTATTACTTAAATCAACGACTTTTGTCAATTACAGTAATAAGAAAAAACAAAATATCCCTACAAAGCAAAACGCCCAGATCATTCGATCTGGGCGTTTCTAAAAGGTGCCTGGCAATTACTTACTTTCACACGGGTAATCCGCACTATCATCAGCGTAGAGTCGTTTCACGGTCCTGTTCGGGATGGGAAGGGGTGGTTCCAACTCGCTATTGTCACCAGGCATAGAGGGTAGGTTGCTTGTTTATTCAACAAACAACCAAATTCGAGTAAGCAATTGGGAGTGACCGATCAAAAACGGCACTACATATTCGCACAAAAGTGCTTGTTATAGGATCAAGCCTAACGGGCAATTAGTATCAGTTAGCTTAACGCATTACTGCGCTTCCACACCTGACCTATCAACGTCGTGGTCTTCAACGACCCTTTATGGAGGTTAAACCTCCGGGAAATCTCATCTTCAGGCAAGTTTCCCGCTTAGATGCTTTCAGCGGTTATCTCTTCCGTACATAGCTACCCTGCGATGCTTCTGGCGAAACAACAGGTACACCAGCGGTACGTCCACTCCGGTCCTCTCGTACTAGGAGCAGCCCCCGTCAAATTTCCAACGCCCACGGCAGATAGGGACCAAACTGTCTCACGACGTTTTAAACCCAGCTCACGTACCTCTTTAAATGGCGAACAGCCATACCCTTGGGACCGGCTACAGCCCCAGGATGAGAT
>JAHEBW010000005.1 GCA_024642065.1 Polynucleobacter sp.
CAGATGTCTTGCCATCTGAGGCAAGAAAAATAGAAGAATTGCGCCGTATCTTATTGGATCGTTTCCAAACATATGGATATGAGTTGGTAATGCCTCCAATGTTGGAGTATTTGGATTCTTTATTAACTGGTGCCGGCCAGGATTTAAATCTTAAAACCTTCAAACTAGTAGATCAGTTGTCAGGCAGAACTCTAGGTTTGCGAGCTGATATCACGCCTCAAGTTGCTCGTATTGATGCTCATTTATTGAATCGTCAGGGTGTAACGCGTCTTTGTTACGCTGGTTCTGTTTTACATACTCTTGCAGCGCCTGGAGCGATGTCTCGTGAACAACTTCAATTGGGTGCAGAAATATACGGTCACGCTGGTTGGGAAGCTGATCTAGAAGTTCAAAAATTGCTCAATGAAGTATTAAATTTGAGCAAAGTAGGGACTGTTACCCTTGATATGAGTCACGCTGGCCTTTTGACGGCTATTTTGGGTGATTATCAACCTGAATCTGATGCTTTAAATGGCCTTTACAACGCCCTACAAACTAAAGATTTGCCGGGTTTAAGCACCTTATTGGCTTCCTGGCCTGTGAAAATCAAGGAATCTATCTTGGCTTTGGTTGCCTTGAGTGGATCGCCTGAACCCGTTCTCAAAGCAGCACGTCAAAGTTTGCCTAATTTGCCTGGCGTATTGAGTGCTTTAAGTGATTTAGAGCGTCTTTGTCAGGCTATTTCGGTATTGCCTAATGCGCCACAGTTGAATTTAGATCTATCTGATCTCAGAGGTTATCAGTATCACAGCGGTGTTATGTTCGCCGCTTATGTCGCTGGTTTACCTGCAGCTGTAGCTAGAGGTGGTCGCTATGACATGGTTGGCGCGGCTTTTGGTCGGTCAAGACCTGCTACAGGTTTTTCTTTAGATATCATGACTTTAGCAAGATTATCTAAGATTGACTCTAGAAAGCCTGCTATTTTGGCCCCATGGTCAAATGACTCAAAACTCAGTCAGCAGATCGCAGAATTGCGTCAGCAGGGCGAGGTAGTTATTCAGTTATTACCTGGTCATGACCAAGATGGCGATGAATTTCATTGCGATCGGGAGTTAGTTGATCAAAAAGGTGCGTGGGTCGTCAAGACAAGAGCGTAAAATGCTCCTTTCTGCATTTTCTATTTAATTTTTCTTTTTTCTTGGTTTATATGTCCGTTCAGAAATCAGCCAGCAAGTCTGGCCGCAATGTTGTTGTTATTGGTACCCAATGGGGTGATGAAGGCAAAGGTAAGATCGTTGACTGGTTAACAGACCACGCTGAAGGCGTTGTTCGTTTCCAAGGCGGTCACAATGCTGGACATACTTTGATCATTAATGGTCAAAAAACTATTTTGCGTTTGATTCCGTCAGGCATCATGCGTCCTGGCGTGACTTGCTACATCGGAAACGGTGTTGTTTTGTCACCAGAAGCCTTGTTTAAAGAGATTGGTGAATTAGAAGCTGCTGGCGTTGATGTTCGCTCACGTTTAAAGATTTCTGAAGCAACGACTTTGATCTTGCCGTACCACGTCGCCATTGATCATGCGCGTGAAGTAAAACGCGGTAATGCCAAAATTGGTACAACAGGTCGCGGTATTGGCCCAGCATATGAAGATAAAGTTGCGCGTCGTGCTTTACGTGTCCAAGACTTATTCTTCCCAGAATCTTTTGCCGAGAAGCTAAGAGAGAATTTGGAATATCACAATTTTGTACTCACTCAGTACTTTAAGGCTCCTGCTTTAGATTTTGCTGAGGTGAGAGACAGCATGCTCAGCTATGCTGAGCAATTACGCCCATTAGTGGCTGACGTTTCTAGTGATTTAGATGCCGTTCAAAAAGCAGGTAAAAACTTGTTATTTGAAGGAGCTCAAGGCGCTTTATTGGATATCGATCACGGTACTTATCCATTTGTAACGTCTTCAAACTGCGTGGCAGGTAATGCTGCTGCAGGTTCTGGTGTTGGCCCTGGAAGCTTGCACTATGTGTTGGGTATTACTAAGGCTTATTGCACACGCGTTGGTTCAGGCCCATTCCCAAGTGAGCTATATGACCACGACAATCCCAAAGCCCAAGACCCTATCGGCTTGCGTTTAGCTCAAGTTGGTAAGGAATTTGGTTCTGTGACAGGTCGTCCACGTCGCACAGGCTGGTTAGATGCGGCTGCATTAAAGCGCTCTATCCAAATCAGTGGTGTTAGTGGCTTATGTATGACTAAATTAGACGTTCTAGACGGTTTGGAGCAAATCGGCTTGTGCGTAGGCTACAACCTTGATGGCAAGAAGTTAGATGTTTTGCCTCGTGGTTCAGATGCTGTTGCCCGCTGTGAACCAATTTACGAGACTTTCCCTGGTTGGAAGGGAAGCACTGTTGGTATCCAAGACTGGAATCAATTGCCTAAAGAAGCGCAGAATTATTTGCGACGCGTTGAAGAGGTGGCTTGTGTACCTATTGCTATGGTTTCAACAGGTCCAGATCGAAATGAAACAATTCTTTTGCAGCATCCATTTGAAGCTTAAGCTTTTGTACATTGAGTTTAAAAAGGCGCTTTTAGCGCCTTTTTTCTTGTGAAAATCGGCCATATCTGAGGGCATACAAATTGCTTTATCAAAGACTTGATAAAGTATTGTGAGATTACACATTCTTATAAGACAATGGGGCATGACTAAAAAAAATAATAAAGGAACTTTGGCCTTATCTGAGGCTAAAGCACGCAATTTGCCAGAAAAGCAGGGGACAGTCCAAGGTCACCGAGATGGCTTTGGATTTGTGATTCCAGATGATGGTGGTGAGGACGTTTTTTTAACTGAACGAGAAATGTCTCGTGTCATGCATCAAGATAAAGTCATTGTCAAAGTGACTGGCCTAGATCGCCGTGGTCGCCCTGAAGGTCAAATTAGTGAAGTTATTCATCATGCTAATAAATTTGTCATTGGACGTTTGCTTAATGAGAACGGTGTTCTTATTTGTGCGCCAGAAGATAAACGTATTGGACACGATATTTTAATCCCGCCAAAGGGGCAGGGAAATGCCAAGTTAAACCAGGTGGTCTCTGTTGAAATTATTGATTACCCCGATAGTTATCGACAAGCTGTTGGTCGTGTAGTTGAAGTTCTTGGTGAGATTGATGATCCAGGTATGGAGATTGAGATTGCGGTTCGCAAGTATGGCGTGCCGCATGAATTTTCACCGGCAGCAATCAAAGAGGCTGAGCTCTTACCTGATGAAATTCGTGCCGAAGATTTAGAGGGTCGCATTGATCTAAGAGATATCCCACTTGTTACGATTGACGGTGAAGATGCAAGAGACTTCGATGATGCAGTTTATTGTGAGCCGGTTGCTTGGGGTCAGGAAAAAGCTTGGCGATTAATTGTTGCTATTGCTGACGTGTCTCACTATGTAAAGCCTGGTCAACCGCTTGATTCGGACGCGATTACGCGAGCAACTTCTGTCTATTTTCCGCGTCGCGTTATACCGATGCTGCCCGAAAAAATCTCCAATGGACTTTGTTCACTAAAGCCTGAGGTTGATCGTTTGTGTATGGTTTGTGATGCTGTGATTGATTTGCATGGTGAGGTTCAGGCCTACCAGTTCTATCCAGCAGTTATGCATTCAGCACAGCGTTTTACTTACAACACTGTTTGGGAAATTTTAAGTAATAGTAATGGCCCTGAAGCAGCGAGATTTAAGCATCTCAAAAAGAATTTAGACCGACTTTATAGTTTATATAAGGTTCTAAGGGCTTCTAGAGATAAGCGTGGCGCCATCGATTTTGAGACCACTGAAACTCAAATTATTAGTAATTCATTGGGTAAGATCGAGCGCATTGAACCTCGTATTCGTAATGAGGCTCATCGCGTGATTGAAGAGTGCATGTTGGCGGCTAACGTCTGTGCAGCAGACTTTTTAGATAAGAATGGCCATGATTCTTTATTCCGTGTTCACGCCGAACCTTCTGTTGAGAAGCTATTAACACTCAAGCAGGTATTAAGAACGGCAGGTCTTCATTTGGGTGGTTCTGATAAGCCAAGACCCAAAGATTTTGCTAAATTGATTGAAGAGATTAAGCCGCGACCTGACGCTAGTATGTTGCAGTCAGTTGTGTTGAGGTCTATGCAGCAAGCGGTTTATCAACCTGATAATTATGGACACTTCGGCTTGGCTTATGACGCTTATGCCCACTTCACAAGCCCTATTAGACGTTACCCTGACTTATTGGTACACCGATCCATTAAAGCCATCTTAGCGAAGAAAAAATATTCGCCAGCTATTCCATCAGAAGTTGTTTTAAATTTGGCGATGCCTAAGAGTGGTCCAGGTCGTGTGAATGCAGCTAATGCCAAAAAGTCACATGAAGAGGCTAAATCTAAGCCAGCAGTTAAGACGGCAAGAGGTTCTAAGGCAAAGCAAGAGGCATCAACTGCTATGGCCGCTTGGGCTCAATTGGGTGTTCATTGTTCCTCTAACGAGCGTCGAGCCGATGAAGCATCGAGGGATGTTGAGGCTTGGTTGAAGTGTTATTACATGCGTGATCACTTGGGTCAAGAATATGCTGGCACGATTACTGGCGTTGCAACCTTTGGCTTATTTGTTCAGTTGGAGAGTCTTTTTGTTGAGGGCATGATTCACATTAGTGAATTGGGCGGAGATTACTATCAATATGATGAGGCTCGCCAAGAATTGCGTGGTGAGAGAACCGGTATCCGTTATCGTTTAACCGATCGGGTTCATGTCTTGGTCAGTCGTGTAGATCTTGATGCCAGAAGAATAGAATTTAGCTTGGTAAAACCAGGTCAAGACAAAGGTGTTGGTATTGGTGCTGGCGCAAAGTTTGCGCCCATGGATAACTCAAGATCTAATCGACCTGGTCGAGATACTCGCTCTGGTGGTGCTTCGAGAGATGCTTCATCTAAGCGTGGTTCCGGAAAATCTAAATCAAGGACTGGTTCCTCGGCTGATGTATCGACAGCCAGAGCAAGTGCAGGTTTATCATTACCACCATCAAAATCCCCAGCTTCTAAAAAAGCTGCATCAAAGGCTGGGAAAAAACCAAAAAAAGCTAGTAATGCCAAATCAAAAGGGCATGAGCTAAGTATTCGTAAAGGTCGTCGTTAATGTCAGGTAGAGAGCAAAAGTCAGGTTTTAAACAAGAGTCTAGGCAGGGTGGTGACGGCAAACAGATGATTCTTGGTTTTCATGCGGTTATTGCAAGATTGCGTCAAGATCCTGAATCTCTAAGAACTGTTTATGTTGATCCCGCAAGACGTGATCGTCGTATGCAAGACTTTATTAAGTCAGCAGAGCCTATTTTGGGTAGACGATTGCATCAGGCTGATACCGAGCGTCTTAGAACTTTAGCTGGCAATGATCGTCATCAAGGTGTTGTTGCTTTTGCTGATGCTGTTTCTAAAGTTCAGACTCTCGATGAATTACTAGATGCCTTACAAGGTCCAGCTTTGTTGTTAATACTGGATGGGGTTACAGATCCGCATAACCTAGGTGCATGTCTTCGAGTTGCTGATGGTGCTGGTGTTGATGCTGTGATCGTCCCGAAGGATCGCTCTGCGCATTTAAATGCAACGGTGAGTAAGGTAGCCAGCGGTGCGGCAGAGACTATGCCCTTAATTGCTGTGACTAATCTTGCTCGTACTATGCGCGAGTTACAAGAAGCCGGGGTATGGCTCATTGGTACAGATGATCAAACTGAAAAAACCTTATACGATGTTGACTTGAGCGGCCCAGTTGCTTTGGTAATGGGAGCTGAAGGTGAAGGTATGAGAAGGTTAACTAAAGAGACATGCGATGAGCTGGTCAAAATTCCGATGCTCGGAGGTGTTGAAAGCTTAAACGTATCAGTTGCAAGCGGCGTCTGTTTGTACGAGGCTCGCAGGCAACGAATTGCCAAAGGCTAAAAAATAAAAAAAGGTGCCTGATCTGTTAGTTCAAGAGCACCTTTTTTAGCTAGCCATCAGACTATGGCCTATTTGTTTTAATTAGCCAGTAGCTTTTCAAGCTTATCTATATCAGCACAGAACAAACGAATGCCTTCGGAAAGTTTTTCTGTCGCCATGGCATCTTGATTTAACTGATAGCGGAACGATTTTTCATCTGCGTTAATAGCAGAGGCGCCAGTCGCTTTTGCGCTACTGAGACTTAGTGCCGGAGAAAGCGCTAAGTCTTTATTTTGAAGTTCTGCCAGTAACTCAGGACTAATTGTTAGTAAATCACAGCCTGCTAAGTTAATAATCTGATTGATATTTCTAAAGCTTGCTCCCATGACTTCAGTTTGAATATCAAAAGACTTGTAATAGTTATAGATATTTTTAACTGAAACAACACCTGGATCATTGGCGCCACCATGAATGTCATCTTTCCAGTCAGCACCCATGGACTTTTTGTGCCAATCTGTGATTCGACCAACAAATGGTGAAATTAACTGTGCTTTTGCATTGGCACAAGCAACTGCTTGTACTAGGCTAAACAACAAAGTCATATTGCAGGATATGCCTTCTGATTGCAGAACTTGAGCCGCTTGAATACCTTCCCAAGTACTTGCAATTTTAATTAGAACTCGTTTTCGAGAAATTCCGGCTTGTTCATAGGCCTTAATAATTTCTCGAGCTTTCTTGATGGTTAATTCTGTATCAAAAGATAGGCGAGCATCAACCTCTGTAGAAACTCTACCTGGAACAATCTTCAAAATTTCAATACCAAATGCGACTAGCAATGCATCAATGAGGTGGTCTACTGATTGACCTGCATTTTGCGACTTTATTTGGCTAATGAGCGCTTGATAATTCGGAAGTTGAGCAGCTTTTAATATCAGAGAAGGGTTGGTTGTGGCATCTTGAGGCAAAAAGGCCTGCATGCGCTCAAAGTCGCCAGTGTCTGCGACTACAGTGGTGTATTGTTTAAGTTGTTCTATTAGTGTGCTCATTGGAGTATTTTAGAATGCTTCTGTAAATAAAAAGAATTTAGCAGACATTTTTGCTGAATAATTAAGTTAAATTAAAAGAAACAGCATTTATAGGGCATTGTTTTATGTATACGCAGGATCAACTGAAGGCAATGGTAGCGGATGCCGCAAAAAATGAGGTGCTTAGTAATATGGCACCTGGTGGTATTTTGGGCATTGGAACTGGTTCAACTGCTAATTTATTTATTGATGCTATCGCACCTCATAAAGATCATTTTTCTGGAGTTATTTCTAGTTCTCAAGCAAGTACAGAGAGACTTCAAAAGCATGGATTTAAAGTTTTGGACAGTAACTCAGTGGTCAGTGTTCCTATCTATGTTGATGGCGCTGACGAGATTGACCCCCAGGGTCATATGCTCAAAGGTGGTGGTGGCGCTCTAACTCGAGAAAAAATTGTGGCTCAGTTAGCTCAATCTTTTGTTTGTATTTGTGATGCCAGTAAAGAAGTCGATATCCTTGGAAAGTTCCCTTTGCCAGTTGAAGTCATTCCGATGGCTCAAGCTCAAGTCACGCGTTTTTTAGAGAGTTTAGGCGCTACAGTCTCTTTAAGAAAAATAAAAGGTAGTGATCAAATTTTTGTGACTGATAACCAGGGTTGGATTTTGGATGCCAGTGGTTTGAAGATCACAGACCCAGTTTCATTAGAGTCAGAGGTCAATCAAATTCCTGGCGTTATATGCAATGGTTTATTCGCTCGCAGAAAAGCAGACGTGCTACTCATTGGCGAATCTGAGGGCGTTAGGCGTCAAATTTATTGATATATTAAAAAAGGATGCCATGGCATCCTTTTTTAATATTTTTTGAGAATTATTTATTCTCAGGAACATAACCTTGAGCGGTGTCGGCACCTTCACCGTAGAAATATTTTTCTACTTGCTTAAGTAGATATTGGCGCGCACGGGTATCTGCCATATTTAATCGATTCTCATTGATCAACATGGTTTGTTGTTTTAGCCATCCTGCCCAGGCTTCTTTAGAAACCTCTTGCCATAGCTTCTTGCCTAATTCACCAGGCATTGGGGCGAAATCTAAGCCTTCAGCTTCTTTATTTAATTTAATGCAGTTAACCATCCGAGCCATCTTGCTACTCCGTAATTTCTAAAGTGATTAATTATAAGTTTTTAATGAGAACCATTGATTTGCGTTCCCAGTTATATAGTTCTTTGCGCTCTGCTGGCAAATCATCAACGCTAGCTCTTACAAAACCACGTTTCAAAAACCAATGTTCAGTTCTGGTTGTTAAAACAAAAAGTTTTTTAAGTCCAGATGATCTCGCTCTAGCTTCAATTCGTTTTAATAAGCGCTCGCCGTCGCCTGATTCTTGGGCCTCTGGATCAACAGCTAAACATGAAAGTTCGCCAACACCGTTTGAGTATGGGAATAGGGCGGCACAGCCGAATAAAACGCGGTCATGCTCAATCACTGAAAAGTGAGTGATATCTCGCTCGATCACGTCGCGACCGCGTGCCACTAGAATCCCTTCATCTTCCAAAGGTTCAATCAGTTGCAAGATGCCGCCAACATCATCTAGATTTGCTTCACGGAGATGTTCTATATCGGAAGCTGCAATCATCGTGCTGATGCCGTCGTGAGTAAATAGCTCTTCAAGCAAAGCGCCGTCACGATCGTGAGGTAATAAATGTACCCGACTGACGCCAGATCTAATGGCACGAATAGCATTTTGTAAAAGAACCTTTAAATCTGCATCTGCTAATGTCAGTCCACTGATATGCTCTTCAAGCTGACGTAATGAAAATTCTTTGATCAATTCGCCATCTAAGTCTGTAATACCGTTGTATTCAGTTAAAAAGATCAATTTATCAGCTTTCACTGCCATAGCTGTCGCTGTAGCAACGTCTTCATAAGCAATGTTGAATGCCTGGCCAGTCGGTGAGAAACCCAGTGGAGACATCAGAACAATCTTATTGTTGGCTAGTGAATGGGCAATAGATTCAGAATCAACCTTACGGACTAAGCCGGTATGCATGAAATCAACACCATCAACAATACCTACCGGTCTTGCGATGATGAAATTTCCTGAAATAACTGAAATGCGAGATCCGGCCATCGGTGTATTGGGTAACCCTTGGCTAAAAGCCGCTTCAATATCTAGGCGCAACTCGCCTGAAGCCTCTTTAGCGCATTCCAAAGCTGCTGGATCGGTGATACGGTAGCCACTCATGGGGCCTGTACCATAACGACTAGTCACTTTTCTTAAATCAAGTTGCTCTTGTACTTGTGGGCGTGAACCATGAACTAGCACAATACGCATTCCCATGGCGTGCAGCATGGCCACATCTTGTATTAAAGCCTCTAGGCCGCCTTTTTGAACAAGCTCTCCGGCAAAACCAATCACAAAGGTTTTACCTCTAAAACTATGGATGTAGGGAGCTACATCGCGCAGCCAAGCAACGAAGGGAAAATTATTTTGGACTTGATTAGTAGGCATAGTGGAAAATTATAGGGTGCAACCAGTAAAAATGACCAAAAATTTGAAAATTCAGTTTCCTGAGAGCTTACCTGTTTCTGGGCAGAGGGAGAAGATTGCCCAGGCTTTGGAACAGAATCAGGTCATTATTGTCTGTGGTGAGACGGGTTCAGGGAAAACGACTCAATTACCCAAGATCTGTTTGGCAATGGGGCGCGGTCGTGCCAATGGCACAGAGAAGCTCATTGGCCATACCCAGCCCAGAAGGATTGCCGCCACATCAACAGCCAAACGAATAGCCCAAGAGTTGGGGAGTCCAATTGGAGAGGATGTTGGATATCAGGTTCGTTTTGCCGATAAAACTAGCTCAAGTGCTTCTATAAAGCTAATGACCGACGGTATTTTGTTGGCTGAAACCCAAAGGGACCCGCTTTTAAAGGCATACGACACGATTATTATTGACGAGGCCCATGAGCGAAGTCTCAATATTGATTTTTTATTAGGTTATTTAAGGCAATTACTGCCTAAGCGCCCAGATTTAAAAGTGATTGTTACTTCAGCGACGATCGACGCTGACCGCTTTGCAAAGCATTTTGGGACTCCTGAGCATCCAGCCCCAGTTATTGAGGTGAGTGGCCGTTTATTTCCTGTTGAAGTTAGATATCGTCCATTGTTGGAGCAGGGAAAGAAAGAAGCCCAAGAAATCCCTGAAGCGGTTGTCCAAGCCATCGGCGAGTTATGGCGTGATGGCGCTCATAGTGCTGGCGATATATTGGTTTTTCTCCCAGGGGAACGAGAAATTCGTGATTGTGCTGAAGCTATTCGCAAAGATCATGTTTTGAGTCAGCGTTTCCATCCAGAAGTACTTAGTTTATTTGCTCGCCAGTCTGTGGCAGAACAAGAGAGAGTTTTTCAGGGTAGTGGTGGTCGTAGAGTTGTTCTTGCTACTAACGTCGCCGAGACATCATTAACCGTCCCTGGTATTCGTTTTGTTATTGATGTTGGTTTGGCTCGTGTTAAACGCTATTCCTATCGAAACAAGGTTGAGCAGTTGCAAGTCGAGCCAATTTCTCAGGCTGCAGCCAATCAGCGTGCAGGGCGTTGCGGTCGTGTATCAGATGGTATCTGTATTCGACTCTATGATGAGTCAGATTTCGTGGCTAGACCCAAATTTACTGACCCAGAAATTTTAAGAAGTTCTCTGGCGGCAGTTATTTTGAGAATGCGTGCTTTGAAATTGCCGCGTATCCAGGAGTTTCCTTTCATTGAGGCGCCCTTAGGTCGAGCGATTAGCGATGGAGTTCAACTTCTTGAAGAGTTGGGCGCTATGGAATCTGAAGGTCCTCGCCAAGGAGCTTTAACACCTATTGGCAAGCAATTGGCTGCCTTACCCTTGGATCCTAGAGTGGGTCGAATGTTGTTGGCTGCGCGAGAGCATCAAGCCTTGAGGGAAGTGTTAATTATTGCTACAGCCATGGCTAGTCAAGATCCTAGAGATCGACCCATTGAGTATGCACAAGCTGCGGATGCAGCACATAAAACTTTTGCAGATGAGCGTTCAGAATTTTTGTCATTTGTGAAGTTATGGGATTGGTATCAAGAGGCCTTGGTTCATAAACAGAGTAATCGGCAGCTTGAGAGCTTATGTAAAAGCAAGTTTATATCTCCAAGACGTATGCGTGAGTGGCGCGATGTTCATGGTCAATTGCATCATTTATTGATGGAGCAGGGTTGGAAAGAAAATGCGACTCCTGCCACTTTTGAACAAGTACATTTATCGCTTCTAACTGGTTTGTTAGGAAACATCGCTAAACGTGCAGAAGATGATAAAAATGGACCCGGTATTTACGAGGGTGCTCGAGGTATTAAATTAAATATTTGGCCAGGTTCAACTATAGGTAAAAAGGCCGGAGCTTGGATTTTGGCTTCTGAGTTGGTTGAGACTAGTCGACTATTTGCTCGAACTATCGCAAAAATTGAACCTCAATGGGTGGAGAAGGTGGCTGCTCATCGTCTCATTAAGTCCTGGAGTGATCCATTTTGGGATGCTCGTCAAGGTGAGGTCATGGCCCATGAGCGCGGCACTTTATATGGGTTGCCAATTTATAACGGCAGAAAAATTCGTTTTGCACCTAAAGATATTGAAGAGGCTCGCAATATATTTATTCAAAGAGCTTTGGTCGAGGCTGAATTATTTGGGCAATCAGAAGCGGCAGCGGCACAAAAGCAAGCTGGTCCTGCGTATGCTTTCTTTTGGCATAACTTGTCATTAATAAAACAAATTGAAGCACTTGAGCATCGTTCTCGTCGTCAAGACGTTTTAGTTGATGATGAGTTGCTGTTTGCTTTTTACAATCAACATCTTCCCAAGGAAGTATTCAGTCGCGCAAGCCTTGAGGCATGGTTAAAAGAGGACCTCAAAAACTTAGCCATTCTTAAGCTAGATAAATCTGACCTCATGCGTCATGAGGCTGCAGGAATTACTCTTGATAGATATCCAAAAACGATGCGGATGGCTGGTGGCGAAGTTCAGTTGACCTATCATTTTGAGCCAGGTAGCCCTAAAGATGGGGTGACGATGGTTGTACCTTTAGCTCTGTTAAATCAGATTGATCAGCGGCGTTGTGAATGGTTGGTTCCCGGCCTGTGTATTGAAAAAGTACAACTCTATCTCAAATCTTTACCTCAAAAACTCAGAAGAAACTGTGTCCCACTTCCGGAATATGCCAAAAAGTTTGTGGAGCGCTGTACTGAGAAAAGTACATTCGGTGAGGGCGATTTTCTTGAAGCGTTGATAGCTGATATTCGTGAGCAAACCCAAGTTCAAGTTCAACGCGTTGATTTTCGACCTGAAAATTTACCTCTTCATTGTTTTATGAATTTCCGTTTGGTCGATGAATACGGTCGACAAATTGATCTTGACAGGAATTTGGGCAAGTTAAGAGCTGAGTTTGCACAATCTGCAAGAGAAGTTTTCCAAGAGGTTGCTGCTAGTGCTGTTGGCCGTTTGACACCGGCAGCTGTAAATAACAATGTAAGTGGCAGTTCTCCTCAAACATACCTAAAGGAAGAGGGTAGATCTAACGCTGCCTCCAATGTTTCACAAACTGACAATATCAAAGATTGGAATTTTGGCGAACTACCTGAGATGCTTGAGATCAAGCGTGGCAAGCAAACTCTGTATGGCTATCCTGCATTGGTGGATAAACAAACTCATTGTGATTTAGAGGTCTTTGATGATCCTGATCTCGCCAGAAGGACTCATCGACAAGGTTTAAGACGTTTATTTGCGCTACCTATGCGTGAGACCATTAAGGCCCTTCATAAGCAATTGCCTGGAGCGCGAGACCTTAGCTTACTATTTATGAGTATTGGCCAATCAGATGAACTAATGACTCAAGTGATTGACCTTGCATTAGATAGAGCCTGCTTAATGGATCCTTTGCCCAATAATGCCCAACTATTTAAAGAGCGCTTAGATGCTGCTAAGCCTAAATTAGCTTTGATCGCTCAAGAAATCGCTCGCCATGCTTTAGCTGGTTTACAGGCTCATGCTGACCTTCAAAAGAAGCTTGCTCAATTGAAAGCTCTTTCTAGTTCTGCTCATGCTGATGTCAGCGCGCAAGTTCAAAAGCTCATTCATCCCAAATTTGTTGCGGAAACGCCATATGAGTCACTGGTGCATATTCCCCGCTACTTGAAAGCCATTCTGATGCGTATTGAGAAATTGCGCACCAACCCAAGCCGAGATGCGCAATGTCAAATTGAGTGGCAGTCCATTTACAACCCTTGGATCAAGTTGCTCCAGACTCAAAAAGTCTATGGGGGGCAATTAGACCCACGTTTAGATGATTTCCGCTGGCAGTTAGAGGAGTTGCGGGTGGCGCTATTTGCTCAAGAGCTCAAAACTCCAACACCTATGTCCGCGAAGAGACTACAAAAGATACTAGATAGTCTGCGTCAATAACCCTCATTTATCCCTAGCTTTAAAAGTGGCTTAATTATCTCTTATACTTATAAAAAACATAAGAGATTGAGGGTTGAAAATGAATTATTTTGATACATTGAAATCGGTCAACGATCTTACTAATACTGGTATGGGCTTTAAGCAAGCTGAAATTTTGACCGGAATGTATAAAGATTTAATAGAGAATCAATACGGCCATCTTGCTAACAAGCAAGATCTAGAAAAAGTATCCATGGAATGTAAGAACGAAATTTTTGAAGTGAAAATGGAAGTTAAATCAATCAATTCAGAAATTAAAACCATCAAATGGATTTTAGGAGTCTTTGCTGCAGTAGTGATGGCTAATTTTGTTCAGCACAATTTGATGCATTAACGCATGCAATCTTATAGATTGATGATATTTGTGGGATATCAATAAAATCTGTGTTGGTTTTAGGACTTTTAGCAATTTGAGTCTTAAAATCGAAGAATGCACACAACAAACACACACACACGCTCAAAGTCCTTTTTACCAAGTTTGGCCCTTATGTTTTTCATGGCCAGTAGCGCTGCTTTTGCAAGCTCACCCGAGTCAGTTAAGAAAACAGCGATTGTTCTAAATTCAGGAGATGCCAGTGTTAGTTTGATTGATATGGCTTCGAAAAAGGTTTACAAAACTTTTCCTGTTGGTAAGGAGCCTCATCATTTGATGATCACTCCAGATCAAAAGTCAGTTTTAGTGGCTAATGCTGCTGGTAATGACATTGTTTATTTAGACCCTAAGACGGGTGACATGCAAAGACGTGTCCCAAATATTGTGGATCCGTACCATATTGGTTATTCACCTGATAAGAAATGGTTTATCGCGGCCGGCAATCGATTAGATCGTGTTGATGTATATGAGGTTCATGGTCAAGAATTAAAGTTGGCAAAAATTGTTAAAGCTGCAAAAACACCAAGCCACATAGCGTTTACTGCCGATAGCAAAATTACTTTTGTTACGTTGCAAGATTCCAATGAATTGATTGCCATCAAATTATCCAATCAAGAAATTTTATGGCGCATGCCTATTGGAAAAATGCCCGCTGGAGTTTGGATGACGCCAGGTGATAAATATCTTTTGATTGGTTTAACTGGATCTGATGCTGTTCAAGTTGTTGACTGGAAAAGCCAAAAAATTGTGAAAGAAATCAAAACAGGTAAGGGTGCTCATAACTTCAGACCCCTTGGTGATAAGCGTCACATTTTCTTGTCAAACCGTGTGGCATCTACGATCAGCATTTTAGATATGGAGAAGTTGGAGAAAGTTGCTGACATTACTGGTATACCTTCTGGCCCCGATTGCATGGATGTTACCCCCGATGGTAAAGAGCTATGGGTGACCTTTAGATTCTCGAAAAAAGTCGGAATTATTGACATTGCCACTCGACAATTGGTCACTACCATCCCAGTCGGTAAGAGTCCGCATGGCATTTTCTTCTTCCCTAATGCTTCATGGGAATAAGTCTTTTAAGCCAAGTGAAAAATATGATGAAAGCCAATTTAGCTCTGTTAGTTTTACTCTTGGCTTCCACTTTGGCAGATGCTGCAACATGTTCTAGGCCTGTTTACTTAACTTTTGATACAGGCAATATGGCTGTTGCAGAGTATGTTGCGAAAACCTTGAAGCAACATGACGTGAAAGCAACTTTCTTTTTGGCTAACGAAAGAACCAAAAGAGGGGACTTCTCACTAGATGATTCTTGGAATGGTTTTTGGCAAGATCTCAAAAAAGAAGGCCATGCTTTTGGTAACCATACTTTTCACCACACCTATTTCATCAAAGACCTCGGTCAGCACAAAGTCTTAACAAAGCCTCAATTTGGACCTCAAGCAGGTAAAGCGGTTGTAACTGACCAACAGCAACTCTGTCAGGAGCTAAAGCTGGTGAGTGATCGTTTTCTAAAGATTACCGGTAAGCCTTTAGATCCAATTTGGAGAGCGCCAGGAGGTAAGGTTTCTCCTCAATATATTGAGATGGGGCATGTTTGTTCGTACAAGCATGTGGGGTGGTCACCTGCTGGATTTTTAGGTGATGAATTGGCTTCCGAGAAATTTTCCAATGCTAGCCTTCTCGAGAAAGCCCTAAAAAACATACAGCCTGGTGATGTCCTTATGGCCCATTTGGGTATTTGGTCAAGAAATGACCCTTGGGCTCCAGCGGTTTTAGAACCTTTGATCATGGGCCTAAAGAAAAAAGGTTTTTGTTTCGGCACTATCTTGGATGCTCAGCAGGATTCTCGATTATCTAGAATAATTCAGTAGATGATGAATCAGATAAGTACTTGGTATGCAGCTCTTCAAGAGTCGATGATGCAGAACATCGTCCTACCAATCTTATATTCTACAAACGGCATGGGCTATGCAGATGATGCGGTCACTGGGCTGGATTGGTTTTTATTGGGATGCATTCAAATTCTTATCATTGCCTTGATCTTTAAACCTTTGGAAAAAGTGTTTCCAGTTCAGTCTTCCGTTAGTGACTATTCCAGGTTCCAAAAAATCAAGCTTCAATTGGTTGATTTTTTCTATACCTTGATCCATCGATTAGGTATTTTTAAGCTCATTTTATTTTTAGTTTTTTCTGATGCCTTCTTTTGGTTTGATGGTCAACTCCACGATCTCGGATTTCAGCGTTTAAATGTTGAAAATTGGTGGCCTGGAGTGACATCAACGCCTTGGATTAGTTTTTTAATTTATCTAATCATTCTTGATTTTTGTGAGTACGTTTATCACCGAGCCTCACATCACTGGAATTGGTGGTGGCAGTTACATGCACTTCACCATAGTCAGCAGTTCATGACTGTCTGGACTGATAATAGAAATCACGTTTTGGATGACTTATTACACGCCGCTGTGTTTTCAGGATTGGCTCTGATGATTGGTGTTGAACCAATTCAGTTTTTATGGATCATTGCGATTAGTCAGCTGATACAAAATTGGCAACATGGCAATTTGAATTTTGATCATGGCTTGATCAAGTATCTTTTGATTTCTCCTAAATTTCATCGTCTACATCACGCTATTGGTATGGGTCACGACGTGCCAGGTAAGCCAGGAGTTTTGGGCGGTTGTAATTTTGGAATCTTATTTCCTTGGTGGGATATGCTTTTGGGCACTGCGATTTTTGACGAAAAGATACATCCAACTGGTGTGCGAGGTTTGATTGTCTCTAATAATCCTTTGGTTCATCAATGGCAGGGTTTGATTCATTCAGTTAAAGCATTTATTTCAAAGTAACTTTTAAAAGGCATCCGTGTTTAGATCACTTGGTTCTGCAATCCTTGGTTTGATGCATCCAAGAATTCTTTGGTTGAGTTTTAGACCTTTTATCTTGGTGAGCTTAATTTGGGGCTTCCTATTCTTTTTGTTTTGGGAGCCAGCTCTTGAATCAATGCGTTTATTTATTACGAATTCATTTTTAACCACCTGGTTATCTGAGATGCTATCAGCCGGTGGTTGGGATGAGCTGAGGGCTGTAGTGGCACCTCTATTGCTCGTTGTGATCTTGATTCCAGTTATTACTATTTCTCTCTTAATTTTTTTGGCATTTACTTCAGTTCCTGCTGTGATTCAACACCTCGTGAAGAGTCAACGCTTTGAACTTATTTATGAGGCCCATGGTGGAGGCTTGTTAGGTAGTATCGGATATGCAGTGATATCCATCCTTATTTGTTTGATTCTATTATTTTTAACTTTACCTTTTTGGTGGGTCCCACCTATGGTGGCCATTTTGCCCCCCTTGTTGTGGGGATGGTTGACAATGAGATTGATGTCTTATGATGTCCTAGCGAGGCATGCAAGCCCTGATGAACGAGTGGCACTAATGAAAAAACATTACTGGCCCCTTTTGATGATGGGCATTCTTTCTGGAATGATGGGAGCTGTTCCTACATTTTTCTGGGCTACATCTGCCGTAGCCTTTATTTTCTTTCCTGTAGTTTCTTTCTTTGCCTTGTGGATTTATTCCATCATTTTTATTTTTGCTTCATTGTGGTTTGCTCACTATCTTTTAGAAGCTCTTCGAGAATACAGAGAGCTAAACGGAGTTATTCATGTCAACTAATTCGGAAAGTAGAAAATTTAGATTGTTTGTGATTGGTGATGAAATTCTGTCTGGTAAGAGGCAGGACAAGCACATGTCTAAATTAATAGAACTGTTATCTGAGCGAAGTCTTAGTTTGAGCCAAGTGGAGTACATCGCTGATGATCGTGATGCCATTACAGCTGCTCTAAAACGTAGCTTTGCAAGTGGGGACATTGTCTTCAGCACGGGTGGTATTGGATCAACTCCTGATGACCATACCCGCCAATGTGCGGCAGCGGCTTTGGGCCTTCCTCTTAAGTTGCACCCAGAAGCTAAAGAACTGATCACTCAACGAATTATTACGATGGCTGAGGGGGATGCTCTTAAAGCTGATCTTAGTAATCCAGATAACCTCCAGCGTATGAAAATGGGTGAGTTCCCTGAGGGTAGTGAGATTGTCCCAAATCCTTATAACCAGATTCCCGGTTTCAGGATCAAAGAGCATCATTTTTTACCGGGCTTCCCCGTCATGGCTGCCCCGATGATGAGCTGGGTACTGGATCACCACTATCACCATCTGTTCCACAAGCAAGACTTTATTGAAAAGAGCTTTATTGTTCCTTTGGCAATGGAATCTAGTTTGACACCACTAATGGAAAGCATTGAAAATAAGCACCCTGGTGTTAAGGTTTTTAGTTTGCCCTCTGTTGGTGATCCAAGCAAAGGCGGTGTCTTCGCAAGACGCCATATTGAGCTTGGTTTAAAGGGCAAAGAAGCTGATGTTTTATTAGTGTTGCCAATATTGCGTCAAGGAGTTCAAGATTTAGGTCATGAAACTCATGATTTGCCCATTATTGGTGCTTGATATTGATAAAAGCATATTACAGTGCGTAAATGCACTAAAATAGTGCATTTACATCAGATCAAAAGAATTGTTTTAGCCTAAAATGCTATTAACGATATGAGGCATGTTTTGGCATGCTTTGTGCATAGTTTGTATTAGCTGGTTAATGACACATGTCATTGACTGATTTGAGATTGTTTAACAGGAGATTTGCATGACCACGAAGACCGTCGCAGATGTAATGAAGCTTGCGAAAGAAAAAGAAGTTACTTTTGTAGACTTCCGCTTTACAGATACCAAAGGTAAAGAGCAGCACGTATCAGTGCCTGTTTCACACTTTGATGAAGATAAATTTGAGAGCGGTCATGCGTTTGACGGTTCTTCAATTGCAGGTTGGAAGGGTATTGAAGCTTCAGACATGTTGTTGTTACCAGATCCTACAACTGCTTATATCGATCCGTTCTATGAAGAGCCAACATTAGTGCTTTCATGTGACGTGATTGAGCCATCTGATGGCAAAGGCTACGATCGTGACCCACGTTCTATCGCTAAGCGCGCTGAAGCTTACTTAAAGAGCACAGGTATTGGTGATACAGCTTACTTCGGTCCAGAGCCAGAGTTCTTTGTATTTGACAGCATCACATGGGGTAACGACATGCAAGGTTGTTTCTTCAAAGTTGAATCAGAAGAAGCTCCATGGTCATCAGCTACAAAATTTGAACACGGCAATACTGGTCACCGCCCAGGTAAAAAGGGTGGTTACTTCCCAGTTGCTCCAGTAGATACATTCCAAGATATGCGTTCTGAAATGTGTTTGATTTTGGAAGCTTTAGGTATTCCTGTTGAAGTTCATCACCACGAAGTTGCTGGTCAAGGCCAAAATGAACTTGGTACTAAATTCAGTACTTTAGTTCAACGTGCTGACTGGACAATCTTACAAAAGTACGTGATTCAAAACGTTGCTCATGCTTATGGCAAAACAGCTACATTCATGCCAAAACCAATCGTTGGTGACAACGGTTCAGGTATGCACGTTCACCAATCAATCTGGAAAGATGGCCAAAACTTGTTCGCAGGTAACGGCTACGCTGGTTTGTCAGACCTAGCTTTGTACTACATCGGCGGTATCATCAAGCACGCACGTGCATTGAACGCGATTACTAACCCAGGTACAAACTCATACAAGCGTTTGGTTCCAGGTTTTGAAGCTCCAGTTAAGTTGGCTTACTCAGCACGTAACCGTTCTGCTTCAATTCGTATTCCACACGTATCAAATCCTAAGGGTCGTCGTATTGAAACTCGTTTCCCAGACCCATTGGCTAACCCATACTTGTGTTTCGCTGCATTGATGATGGCTGGTTTGGATGGTATCCAAAACAAGATTCATCCAGGTGAAGCTGCTGACAAGAATTTGTATGACTTGCCACCAGAAGAAGATGCAAAGATCCCAACAGTATGTAACAGCTTGGATCAAGCTCTTGAGGCATTGAATGCTGACCGTGAGTTCTTAACTCGTGGCGGTGTGTTCACAAATTCAATGATTGATGCATACATCGAATTGAAGATGGAAGAAGTTACACGCTTCCGTATGGCTGCTCACCCAGTCGAGTTCGATATGTATTACTCACTCTAATTGAGAGATTAGAGAAAAGGGTCGCGCAGGTATGTTGCGCAAACCAAGTAAAGGGGCAGCTAAAGCTGCCCTTTTTTCTCCCTACGCAGCTTGGGATCAGTTACCCAATGCTGTTTTGGTAGTGGAGTATGTTCATCAAATGGTGGTTTATGCCAACCCCATGGCAGAGGTAAGCCTAGATCTTTCCAAAAAGATTTTGGAAGGATTAAGCATTCATGATTTATTTGGGCATCATCCAGACTTAATCAAGATGTTGGATTCCGTTAAGGGTGATCAGATTGAAGCTCAAAGACAAGATTTACAACTAGGCCCAGGTCCATCAAGAGCTGATCATCAACCTATAACTGCCCACGTTGTTGTGGGGGCTTTAGATAATCCTGATTTAGTACTCATCGAGTGGTTGCCACTCGATCAACAGATTCGTAGCGAGAGAGATGCTAGATTAGTTCAACAAGTTGAAGCGAATAAGAGTTTGATGCGTAATCTAGCGCATGAAATTAAAAATCCCCTCGGAGGTATTCGAGGGGCAGCGCAGTTATTGGAGTATGAATTACCTGATCGAGCGCTGCATGAATATACGCAAGTCATTATTAAAGAGTCCGATCGTCTGCAGACCCTCGTAGATCGTTTGTTGGCCCCTCATCGTAAGAAGCATATTGATGAAGACGTCAATATTCACGAGGTCTTAGAGCGTGTTAGAAGCTTGGTCTTGGCAGAGTTCCCTCAAGGCCTGAGCATCAAGCGTAACTATGACATCAGTATTCCTGACCTTTTGGGTGACAAAGAAGCTTTAATTCAAGCTGTCTTAAATGTGGTTCATAACGCTGCCCAAGCACTTCGAGACCAGATTGCTCTGGGAACTGCAGTCATTGAGCTAAACACTAGAGTTGCCAGAAATGTAACTATTAGCAAACAAAGGTACAAACTGGCACTGGACTTGCATGTGATAGATAACGGCCCTGGAATTCCTGAGGAAATTAGAGACAAAATCTTTTTCCCTCTTGTTTCAGGTAAAGAAGGCGGTAGTGGCTTAGGTCTTACATTGGCTCAAACATATGTGCAGCAGCACTTTGGATTTATAGGCTGCGTAAGTAAACCTGGGTGTACCGATTTTCAAATGCAATTGCCTTTCCGTGTGAAAAGCGGAGAAGCTTAATCAATGTTGGGATTAGATATGAAGCCAGTTTGGATTGTGGATGATGATCAATCAATACGCTGGGTATTGGAGAAGGCTTTACAGCGCGAAAAAATCCCTTATCGTAGCTTTAGCAATCCGCAAGATGTCCTTGATGCATTTGATAATAAAGAAGAGCCTCAAGTTCTAATTTCTGATATTCGCATGCCTAGAGGCAACGGTATCGATTTATTGCAACAAGTGAAAGCCGAACATCCTAATGTGCCTGTCATCATCATGACGGCTTATTCAGATTTAGATTCAGCTGTTTCTTCATTTCAAAGTGGTGCTTTTGAATACATCACAAAACCATTTGATTTATCCAAGGCAGTTGAGTTAATTAGACGTGCTATTGATGAAAGCCTACGCCTTCAAACTCAAACTCGTGATGTTGCTGATCGTATGCAAGAATCCACTGAGATTCTTGGTAAGGCTCCTGCTATGCAAGATGTCTTCAGGGCGATTGGTCGTTTATCTCAGTCCAATGTGACGGTCTTGATAACTGGTGAATCAGGATCAGGTAAAGAATTAGTGGCTAAAGCATTGCACAAACATAGTCCAAGAGCATCAGGCCCATTTATTGCCCTCAATACTGCGGCTATTCCAAAGGATTTGTTGGAGTCCGAATTATTTGGGCATGAGCGCGGCGCATTCACCGGTGCTCAAACAATGCGAAGAGGTCGCTTTGAGCAAGCTGAGGGTGGCACTTTATTCTTAGATGAAATTGGCGACATGCCATTTGACCTACAAACCCGTTTATTACGAGTATTGTCAGATGGCCATTTTTACCGTGTAGGCGGACATGATTCTTTGAAATCTAATGTTCGGGTCATTGCTGCTACTCATCAGAACTTAGAAACCAGAGTTGCAGAAGGTTTATTCCGTGAAGATTTATTTCATCGCCTCAATGTGATTCGTCTTCGCTTGCCATCACTTCGCGAACGTCGTGAGGATATTCCTTTGCTAGCTAGACACTTTATGCAAACATCTGCAAAGGCATTAGGTATGGAGCCTAAAAGGCTCTCTGATGATGCATTGCTTGCTATTGGTCAATTGCCTTTTCCTGGTAACGTCAGACAGCTAGAAAATCTTTGTCACTGGTTAACAGTCATGGCTCCAGCACAGGTGATTGGTTCTCAAGATTTGCCTCCTGATGCTATTGTGATGGGAGCTGATCTACCAGAAGGCTCTTCAATCAGTGAGTTCAGCTCAACATTTAAAACTGGTCGTGCTAGTGACTGGGAGGCTGGGTTGGCTTTAGCGGCTAAACATTTACTTCAAGACGGCACAAGAGAGGTTTTTGACATCCTTGAGTCTAAGTTTGAAAAAGCACTTTTGACAGCTGCACTTGAGGTGACGCGTGGTCGTCGTGTTGAAGCAGCTGAACGCCTTGGGATTGGTCGAAACACAATTACAAGAAAACTACAGGAATTGGGCATCGATTCATAGAAGTTGGGTTGGTTTTCAACTTTGACTGCCGAACGATCATTTGACGTTCATAATATAGTCTTTACATGACTCATCCTGTTCCTATGTCTTCTATTCGTATTGCCACCTGGAATGTCAATTCAATTAAAGTTCGCTTACCGCACTTGTTGCAGTGGTTAGCATCGCAAGAGAAAAAAGACGCTCCAATTGATGCTCTTTGTTTGCAAGAACTTAAGCTAACTGAAGATAAATTTCCTTTTGCAGAACTAGATGCTGCCGGATATTTTGCACTTGTTGCTGGTCAAAAGACTTATAACGGAGTGGCTTTGCTCTTACGCAAATCGTCCCTAGCAGCTACAGCGCAAGATGCTGAAACAGCATTTTTATCACCAATTAAAAATAACCCTAAATTTGCCGATGAACAGCAACGTTTGGTTTCGGCTACAGTTGCTTTTAAGGGTAGAGCGCCCATCAGACTTATTTCTGCTTATTTTCCCAATGGTCAAGCTCCAGGAACTGAAAAATTTTCCTACAAGATGGATTGGTTGGCAGGACTGCATGACTGGTTAACGGAAACAATTGAAGAGCATCCTAGAGTTGCTCTTTTAGGTGACTACAACATTGCTCCAGCTGATGAAGATGTTCATGATCCAAAAGCTTGGGAAGGGCAGAATCTTGTCACTCCAGAAGAGCGCGATGCTTTTTCTGGATTTATTGAATTAGGTTTTTACGATAGTTATCGTTTATTTGATCAGCTACCCAAAAGCTTCAGCTGGTGGGATTACCGCATGATGGGCTTTAGACGGAATGCTGGAGTCAGGATTGATCACATTCTATTAAGTGACGAGCTTAAAAATGAATGCACCGCAAGCTTTATTGATAAAGTGCCACGCGGATGGGAGCAGCCGTCTGACCACGCTCCCGTGATCACCACTTTAGGCTAATCCACCGTGTCGAAGTAAGGCGTCAATCTGGGGTTCCCTTCCTCGGAATGCCTTAAATGATTCTGCTGCGGGACGGCTGCCACCCACCTCAAGAATTTCTTGGCGATAACGTTCTCCAGTTTTGGCATCAAGGATACTGCCGCTGAGTTTGGCGGCTTCCTCAAATGCTGCATAGGCATCAGCCGACAATACCTCAGCCCACTTATAACTGTAATAACCGGCAGAGTAGCCACCTGCAAAAATATGACTAAAAGTATTGGGCCATCTAGAGATATCTGACTGTGCAGTGACATGAATCGCATTATTAATTTGTCTAGATAAAGACAAAATATCGTTAGCTTCAGATTTATGTGGATTAAATGTGGAGTGAAGTCTCCAGTCAGTTAGAGAAAATACAAGTTGTCTGAGTGTTCCAAGACCATTTTGAAAATTCTTACCGGCAATCATTTTCTCAAAAAGCTCTTTAGGTAGAGTGGCGCCTGTTTCAACGTGAGCGGTCATTTTTTGGAGTACTTCCCATTCCCAGCAGAAGTTTTCCATAAATTGACTTGGTAGTTCAACGGCATCCCATTCAACACCATTAATACCTGAAACACCTAAAGTTCCAACTTGGGTCAACATGTGATGAAGACCGTGTCCACATTCATGGAACATAGTAATCACATCATCATGTGTGATAGTTGGCTGCTTAGTAACGCCATCGATAGTAATTGGAGGTGGGAAGTTACATACTAAATAAGCAACAGGTGTTTGAACTTCTCCATTAGCCAGCACTCTACGACCTCTAGCATCATCCATCCATGCGCCACCACGTTTTCCTGGTCTTGCATAAGGATCTAAATAGAAGTTGGCAATGAGCTGACCTTTTGAATTAGTGACTTTGAAGGATTGAACATCCTTGTGCCATTTGGGTAATGAATCTTCTTCGATTTTTACACCAAATAATGTTTGAATAATTCCAAATAAACCATTTAAAACTTGGGGTAGTGGGAAGTACTGCTTCAATTCATTCTCGGAGAATGAGTAACGTTCTTGCTTTAATTGCTCAGAAGCATAGGCCATGTCCCATGGTTCGAGTTTTTCAATAGCTAATCTTGTTTTTGCAAATTCTTGTAAATCTTCCCAGTCTTTTTGACCATGAGGGCGAGCCC
Source organism: Polynucleobacter sp. (assembly GCA_024642065.1). Lineage (GTDB taxonomy): Bacteria > Pseudomonadota > Gammaproteobacteria > Burkholderiales > Burkholderiaceae > Polynucleobacter. The sequence goes on from JAHEBW010000005.1 coordinate 24,605, forward strand.
TTTTTCCAAAGTCTTCAAGAAATTGATCAACCTCTGATACGGTTCTAGCCATCTTAGGAGCGAGGCTAAGGGCGGCATAGTTCGCAAAGCCCAACATTTTTGCTTCTTCGTCTTTTAGCCTGAGTTGATCAAGCATGTTCTTGGTGTTATCCCACTCTGGTTTTCCATCGCCATACTGAGATCCTAATTCCGAGGCTCTTGTAATATATGCCTGATAAAGAGTTTTTCTTAATTCTCTGTTTTCAGAAAATTGCATGACAGGAAAGTAGGAGGGGAAGTGCAGGGTAAATGCCCAACCTTCTAATTCTTTTGATGTGGCAGTTTCTTTTGCTGCTGCAATGGCGTCTTCAGGAAGTCCTTTGAGATCTGCGGGATCTTTAATTAAATGCACGAAATGATCTGTTGCATCCAAAACATGATCAGAAAATTCCTTAGCTAACCTGGCTTGTTCATCTTGAATATCTGCAAAGCGGGGTTTTTGCTCATCACTTAATTCAGCACCGCCAAGACGAAAATCTCGTAGTGAGTTTTGAATCACTTTTTGCTCAGCAAAATTCAACGATTTGAATTCAGTAGACTCACTTAGGGCCTTATATTTTCTGTATAAGGCAAGGTTTTGACCTAAGCTACTCCAGAATGCAGTTACCTCCGGTAGCATTTCGCCATAGGCTTCACGAAGTTCAGGAGTGTCAGCGACACTATTCAAGTGGCCAATGATGCCCCATGATCTTCCTAAAGACTCTGTTGCATTTTCCAAGGGTTCTACCAAATCTTCCCAAGTACTCTTTGTTTCAGGAAGAAGTGCATGATCAACAGCCTTTTGAGCGACTTTTAGAAGTTCTTGAATTGCTGGCTTGATGTGTTCAGCTTTTATGGATGAATAGTCTGGTAAGCCATGACCGAATGAGAGTAGTGGGTTTTTCATATGGATATTATCTATCGAAAGTCAAAAAAATCAGGCGCTCTTCATAAGCGCCTGATAGTTTCTGAAACAGCCAAAAAGCTTAAATTCTTTCGGCTGCCTCTAAGGTGTTCAGTAGTAGCATCGTAATTGTCATCGGGCCAACACCGCCTGGAACTGGCGTAATCGCGCTAGCAACGGATTGGACCGATTCAAAATCTACATCACCACACAATTTGCCATCCGGTAAACGGTTGATACCAACGTCGATAACAACTGCTCCAGGCTTGACCATATCCGCTGTGATCATTTTTGGTTTTCCTGTGGCAACTACTAAGATATCTGCTTCTTTGGTGTGAGCTGATAGGTCTCTTGTTTTACTGTTACAAATTGTGACAGTTGCGCCAGCCTGTAAAAGAAGCATGGCCATTGGTTTACCAACGATATTGGATGCTCCAATAACAACAGCTCTTGCGCCACGAATAGGGTAGTCAATGCTTTCGAGCATTTTCATGCAGCCATATGGTGTGCAGGGTCTAAATAGGGGTGCACCAATCATGAGTGCGCCGGCATTAGCTACGTGAAAGCCATCCACATCTTTTTCAGGGGCGATAGATTCAATCACGCGGTGACTATCTATGTGCTTAGGTAGTGGAAGTTGTACCAAGATGCCATGAATACTCTTATCTTGGTTGAGTTCATCAATTCTCTGGAGTAGCTTCTCTTCGCTTAAATCAGCTGGATGTCTTTCCAAGATTGAATGCATTCCAACATCTTCACAAGCTTTTACTTTGTTGCGAACATAAACCTGACTTGCTGGATCTTCACCAACTAGTAAAACAGCTAAACCTGGTTTGCTACCTTTAGCAACGAGTGAGGCTGTTCGTGTTGCAATTTCAATTCTAATTTTTTTGGCTAAAGCGTTGCCATCGATGATTTGAGCGGACATATGAATTAAGAATTAGTTTCAGATAAGGCTAAGCGTAATAAATCGGCAACAGTATTGACGTTGAGTTTTTCCATGATGTTGGCACGGTGTGCCTCAACTGTCTTAATAGAAATATTTAAGTCGTCCGCGATTTGCTTATTTAACCTTCCGGCCACAATACGCTCTAATACTTGCTTTTCACGGCCTGTGAGTTTGCTCAAAAGATTTTGAGTATTCTTTTGTGAGTCTGCTTTAGCGTACTCAACTCTTGCGCGAGACAACATTTTCTCAACAAGTGTTTTGAGTTCAGATTCCTTGAATGGCTTTTCAATGAAATCCACGGCACCTTTTTTCATGGTGGAGACTGCCATTGAAACATCACCGTGACCAGTGATGAAGGCGATAGGCATTGGGATACCTTCAGTCAAAAGACGCTCTTGAAGTTCTAAACCTGACATGCCTGGCATGCGCACATCTAATATTAGGCATGAAACAGTTTCTTTGTCGTCACCTTGAAGCGACTGTAAAAATCTTTCAGCACTTGGCTGACATTTAACAGAATAGCCATTGCTTTCTAAAAGCCAAGTTAATGAGTCTCTAACAGCCTCATCGTCATCTACGACATAAACGATTTCAGTTTTAGTGTTCATATTCTTTATTAATCCAGTGGAAGTAGTATTGTAAAGGTGCAGCCGGTGCTACTCTGATCTTTTTCATTGCTGTGATTGGTGACCCAAAGCCTGCCTCTATGAGACTCAATAATTGATCGGCAAATATTTAAGCCAATGCCCATGCCGTCCTGTTTGGTGCTAAAAAATGGCTCATAGAGTCTTTCAAGAGCATCCTCAGGAATTCCTGGGCCATGATCAATCACTCGAATTCTCAGCATTTCGGGGCTAACTGATTGATCAATATCCACATTTATAGCAATGATCTTGGCATTTGGATTGTTGTTAGGAGTTGTTTTAACTGCATCAATGGCGTTTTTAAGCAAATTCACCAGTACTTGTTGGATCAAAATTGGGTCTAAGGACACCATTGGTAAATGATCTGCAATTGAGCTGCTCAGCTGGACGCCATGGCGCTGTGCTTCGATTTCAGCCAAACCAACGGAATCTTCAATAATGTTCTGAATATCACTAGACTTACTTTGGGGCTGGCTTCTCTTAACAAAGCCCCTGATGCGTTGAATAATTGTCCCAGCTCTATGAGCTTGAGTGGTTGCCTTTTCAATCGCAGGTAGGATATCTTTCTCTATATCAAAAGCTTGAGTCGATTTGAGTCGATTAGCAATGCCTGTGCAGTAATTGCTGATGGCGGCTAGTGGTTGGTTAAGTTCATGAGCCAATGAAGATGCCATCTCTCCCATGGTTGTTAAACGGCTAGAAAATTGCATTTTTTCTTCTTGTTGACGCGCTAGTTCATCTGCATTCTTTCTTGCTGTTATGTCAGTTGCCACAATTAATTGTGCAAGGTGACCGTCAACCCAAGAAATATATCGTCTTCGAACTTCGTACCAGGACTTAGAACTTTTAATTTGTATTTCTCTAAAGTCAGAATGTGTTGGGGTTAATTCAGAAGCAGGTAGGCCGACAAAACCATCGACGCTATCAATGTCTAACTCATCAATATCGCTAGGTTCAATTTCATGACCAGCTAAATCTAAGTGAGCTTGCGTTGTTGTTCCAAAATGGTCTCTATAAAATTTATTGGCAAACAATAATTGTCCACTTTGAAGTGATATGACTGAAACCGCCGCATCTAAACTTTCCAAAACGGTTGTAAATCGTTCTTGAGCAAGTGCAAGTTCTTGTCTAGCTTTTACTGGTTCCGAAATATCAACAATCGAGCTGACCCAGCCGACTTGCGTACCTTTTTCATCTATTAACTTAGAAACGAAGGTTCGAATGTTGATATCAACGCCATCTTTTTTTCTAAGAATTGCTTCAAAACCAGATTTGGGACTATTGCCTGTTAAAGCTAAGGCCATTTTTTTGTTCAGGTCTGGAATCATTTCGTTTGGCCAAAATGGAAAGGGTGGCGCCATACCAATCAATTCTTCTTTACTCCAACCCACCATATCGCAAAAAGCTGGATTTACATAAGTAATAGTGCCCTGCATGTCATGTGCGCGCATACCAATGGTGATGGACTCTTCCATGGCGCGTCGAAAATTGGTTTCAATCTGTAAGTCTTTTTGTACTGCATATCTTTGTGTGGTTTGTTTCCAAACTGACCATAGGCTCCAAAGGACAAACCCGCTTAGACCGATCACTAACCAAAGTAGTGTTCTGTAGGTGAGGTTAGTTGGTGGTGGATATGCGCTGACATTCAGATTGAGCGGTGTTCCTAATTTATCAATCGTGACACTGTGCTCGATTGATCTGGCACTTGTTTTTTTGGGGTTAGATGTCGCAATCTCTTTGCTAGCACTGTCTATCAAGGAGAATCGATATAAGCCACTTAATTCTGTTGGAATCATGTGCTTAAGTACTCTTCTGGTTGAATAAATCACCGCTATAGAACCGATGACTTTTCCTCTTTGTATAACTGGGGTCACATGCCAGAAAATATTTTCTCTATCTAGACTTGCGCTATCTTTATCATCAAAGTTAAAAGTCAAAATTCGACCATATTCAGCTTTGTTTGTTTCTGAAGATATGGCAACTAGTCCAGCTAGTTCTTTTTCGAGAATGGGTTTTATTTTTGTGCGTTCAAACCATTCAGGATGATTCAGTGCAACTGGAATATTCCACAATCTGTTTCGATCTTGATCAATCCACCTCAAATGAAGTATTTCTGGACTATCTTGAATGAGAGTTGTTGCTCTTCGTAAAAAAGTTTCAGGATTTTGCAGTTGAATCATTGATGTACTGATTTCTCTGCTCAGATCTAGCAATAACTCTTCGTTGGAGCTAAAACGCATCATGATGCGTTGTTTTGCGTAGGCCGTTTCCCTAAACAAGGTGTATTGCTGTTGGTTTTTGTCCTGGTAATTCAATGTCCAAAGAATTAATGCCATGACGCTTGTGAAAATCACAATGGCCAAAATTGGAATAAATAAGAAGGTGTACGACCTAGTTCTCTGATTAAGAGCTTTAGGAAGTAGTTTGTCTAAAAACTCTTCAAATTTTGAGGCAATTCTTGAGATCAACTTTTATTTCTCATTGACTAGGGAAAACCATAGAAGACACGAGTTTAATTCGAGCCGAGAGTACTAGTTGTTATTTATTTAACATCATCTGCTGCTTAGCAATAATATTCCATATTATGAGAAAGATATCCGTTATGTGGTAAATAACTTGCTGCCTTAACCACTGTTTTTTAGAATTTGCACAATAAGTAAGGGGATAAATAGCCCACCGGTTAATGCTGGATAACGAGGAGACAAGAATGGCTGCAGGACAAGAACAAGTACCAGGCTCAATTCAGGCACAAGACATAGATCCAATTGAAACAAAAGAGTGGATTGATGCGCTTAATGGCGTTATTGCCAAAGAAGGTGTAGATCGTGCCGCTTATTTAATTGATGAGCAAATTTCTCATGCCCGCGTTAATGGTGTGGTTCAACCATTCCATGCCGAAACGCCATACATCAATACAATCCCTGTAGAGCAGCAAGCAAAACTACCTGGTAACCACGAAGTTGAAGAACGCATTCGAGCATACACACGCTGGAATGCTATGGCGATGGTTCTTAGAGCCAACAAAGATACGAATGTTGGTGGTCATATCTCTTCATTCCAATCAGCAGCTACTCTTTATGACGTTGGCTTCAATCACTTCTGGCATGCACCATCTGATAAACACGGCGGAGACTTGGTGTTTGTTCAAGGACACGTTGCAACTGGTGTTTATGCACGTGCTTATATGTTGGGACGATTAACTGAAGAGCATTTAAATAATTTCCGTCAAGAAGTTGATGGTCAAGGTATCTCAAGTTACCCACATCCATGGTTAATGCCTGACTTCTGGCAATTCCCAACTGTGTCTATGGGCTTAGGCCCGATTATGGCTATTTATCAAGCCCGCTTCATGAAGTATTTGCAAGATCGCGGCTTTGCTCAAACTGAGGGCCGCAAAGTATGGGCATTTTTAGGTGATGGTGAAACTGATGAACCTGAATCATTAGGCGCCATTGGTATGGCCGGTCGTGAGAAGTTAGATAACTTATGTTTCGTTATCAACTGTAACTTGCAACGTTTAGATGGACCTGTTCGTGGTAACGGAAAGATTATTCAAGAGCTCGAAGGTGAGTTCCGCGGTTCAGGTTGGAATGTGATCAAGTTAGTTTGGGGAACGCATTGGGATGCTTTATTTGCGCGTGACAAAAAAGGCATTTTGATGAAGCGTCTAGGTGAAATTGTTGATGGTGAATACCAAACAATGAAATCTAAGAATGGCGCTTATGTTCGCAAGGTTGTATTTAATACTCCTGAGTTACAGGCTCTTGTTGCTGATTGGAGTGATGAAGAGGTTTGGAATTTAAATCGCGGCGGTCACGATCCGTACAAGGTTTACGCTGCATTCCACGCTGCGAATAATCACAAAAACCAGCCTACAGTTATTTTGGCTAAGACCATCAAGGGTGATGGTATGGGTAGCTCTGGTCAAGCAATGAATATTGCCCACCAGGCTAAGAAAATGAATATTGAGGACGTTAAAGCCTTCCGTGATCGCTTTAAGATTCCTGTAGCTGATGACAAGATTGAAGAATTGCCACTTGTTAAGTTTGAAGAGGGTAGCGTTGAACTTAATTACATGCGCGAAAGACGTATGGAGTTGGGTGGCTACTTGCCTCAACGCCGAACTAAAGCTGAAAGTCTTGATGTTCCAAAGTTAGACACTTTTACGCCTTTGCTTGAAGCTACGGTTGAAGGTCGTGAGATCTCAACAACAATGGCTTTTGTTCGTATGTTGAACATCATTATTAAAGATAAGTTGATTGGTAAGCGTGTCGTTCCAATCGTTCCTGATGAATCTCGTACTTTTGGTATGGAAGGTATGTTCCGTCAGTTGGGCATTTGGAACCAGTTAGGTCAGTTATATACCCCTCAAGATCATGATCAGTTGATGTTCTACAAAGAAGATAAGCATGGTCAAATTTTGCAAGAGGGTATTAACGAAGCAGGTGCTATGTGTGACTGGATTGCTGCGGCAACATCCTATTCCACACACGGTGTTCCAATGTTGCCGTTCTACATCTTCTATTCGATGTTTGGTTTCCAAAGAATTGGTGACTTAGCATGGGCAGCTGGAGATATGAGAAGCCGTGGTTTCTTGTTGGGTGGTACAGCAGGTCGAACAACGCTCAATGGTGAAGGTCTTCAGCATGAGGATGGACACAGTCATCTATGGAGTGGGGCAATACCTAACTGTATTAGCTATGACCCAACTTTTGCTTTTGAATTAGCTGTCATTATTCAAGACGGTATGCGTCGCATGATGACTAACCAAGATGATGTCTACTATTACATTACTTTGATGAATGAGAACTATGCTCATCCAGCAATGCCGAAGGGTTCTGAGCAAGACATCCTTAAAGGTATGTATAAGTTAACCAGTGTTGGTGATGCGAAAGCTAAGCAGCGGGTTCAATTGCTTGGAAGCGGCACGATTTTCCGTGAAGTGATCGAAGCAGCTAACATGTTGCGTGATGATTGGGGTGTTGCTTCTGACATTTGGGGTTGCCCAAGCTTTACAGAGTTAGGTCGTGACTGGAATTCAACTGCGCGTACAAATATGTTGAATCCAACTAGCAAACCTGTTCTTTCTCATGTTGAAAAACTTTTGAAAGATACAACCGGTCCTGTTATTGCAGCCACAGACTATGTTCGTATGTTTGCTGAACAGATTCGTCCAGCTATTCAAAATACTGGCAAGCGTTATAGCGTTCTTGGAACAGATGGATATGGTCGTTCTGATACCCGTGAAAAATTAAGACACTTCTTTGAGGTAGACCGTCGCTGGGTGACTGTTGCTGCTTTGAAAGCTCTTGCTGATGATGGCCAAATTGAACACGCCAAGGTTGCGGATGCTTTGAAGAAGTACGGTCTAGATCCTAAAAAACCTAACCCAATGACAGTGTGAGGATGACAAGATGACACAAGTAATCGAAATCAAAGTTCCTGACATTGGCGACTATAAGGATGTTCCTGTTATTGAGATCCATGTCAAACCAGGTGACCGAGTTGAAAAAGAGCAGTCTTTAGTAACTTTAGAGTCTGACAAAGCAACGATGGATGTTCCATCATCAGAGTCAGGTGTTGTGAAGGAAGTTAAGGTAAAGCTTGGCGACAATATTTCTGAAGGAACAGTTGTAGTTCTATTGGAATCGGGTGATGCTGCTGCCGCTCAAGCCCCCGCTGTTAGCGCACCAGCTGCTTCAGTAGCACCAGCAGCTGTTGCCTCTGCAGGCGGATCAATTGAAGTTAAAGTTCCTGATATTGGGGACTATAAAGGCGTACCGGTTATTGAGGTTCACGTCAAAGTTGGCGATCGCGTTGAAAAAGAGCAGTCATTAGTTACTCTTGAATCTGATAAAGCGACTATGGATGTGCCGTCCTCTGAGGCTGGCATAGTGAAGGAGCTTCGAGTAAAAATTGGTGACAGTATTTCTGAGGGTGATGTTGTTGTTATCTTAGAAACCAGCGGATCAGCTTCATCACCTGCACCTGCTTCTCAAGCTCCGGCTACTACCCCTGTTGCTGCCCCAGCTCCGAAATCTTCAAGTCCTGCTCCAGTAGCTGCTTCCGCATCCGCACCTGCTAGAACTGAAGCAAGTCCAGTTGGTGGCGTGAGTCATGCTAGCCCATCTGTTCGTAAGTACGCAAGAGAATTGGGTGTTGATGTGTCAAAGGTCATTGGTACAGGACCTAAGTCACGTGTGACTCAAGAAGACGTTCAGGCTTATGTAAAAAATATTATGACTGGTCAAGCTGCTTCTCCTGCAGGTAGTCCAGTTGCAGCGAGTGGTGGCTTAAATTTATTACCTTGGCCAAAAATTGATTTCACTAAGTTTGGTGAAATTGAAACAAAACCACTATCAAGAATCCAAAAATTATCTGCCGCTAATTTGTCACGTAACTGGGTCATGATTCCAGCGGTGACTTATCACGAAGATGCTGACATCACTGAGTTGGAAGCATTCCGTGTCATGACAAATAAAGATAATGAAAAGCAGGGCATCAAAGTGACCATGCTAGCTTTCTTAATCAAAGCAGCTGTTAATGCATTGAAGAAATACCCAGAATTCAATAGTTCTCTTGATGGGGATGATTTGGTTCTCAAGAAATATTTCCACATTGCATTTGCTGCTGACACGCCGAACGGACTTGTTGTGCCTGTAGTAAAGAATGCTGACAAAAAAGGCATTTTTGAAATTGCAAAAGAGACTGGTGAGTTAGCAAAGTTAGCTCGTGAAGGTAAGTTGAAGCCAGACCAAATGCAGGGCGCTTCATTTACTATTTCATCATTGGGCGGTATCGGTGGTACTTACTTTGCTCCAATTATTAATGCCCCTGAGGTAGCTATTCTAGGCGTTAACAAAGCTTCTATGAAGCCGGTTTGGAATGGTAAAGAATTTGTTCCTAAGTTAATTTGCCCATTGTCTTTGACTGCTGATCATCGTGTGATTGACGGTGCTTTAGCAACTAAGTTCAATGTTTATTTATCTGAACTTTTGGCCGACTTCCGTCGTGTCGTCTTGTAAAAGGAAATAGACATGGCAAAGATAGATATTAAAGTTCCAGACATTGGCGACTTTCACGATATTCCAGTAATTGAAGTTCTCATGAAGGTTGGCGATAAGGTCGAAAAAGAACAAGCATTACTAGTTCTAGAATCAGACAAGGCCACTATGGAAGTTCCTAGTGAGCAAGCTGGAACGATTCTAAGTGTTGCTGTGAAGATCGGTGACAAAGTAAATCAAGGTATGGTGATTGCGACTATTGAGGCTGGTGCTGAAGTTGCATCTACAGAACCATCTAAACCAGCTGTTGCCGAAGCTCCACCACCAGCCAAGGTTGCTGCTCCAGTTGCTGCCGGCTCATATGCTGGTAAGGTTGATCATGAGTGTGACATGTTAGTTCTAGGTGCTGGTCCCGGCGGTTATAGCGCGGCTTTTAGAAGCGCTGATTTAGGATTAAATACGATCATTGTGGAGCGCTACTCAACCTTGGGTGGCGTTTGCTTAAACGTTGGTTGTATTCCATCTAAAGCACTTTTGCATACTGCTGCGATCATGGATGAAGTCAAGGCTATGGCTGCGCATGGTATTAGCTATGGTGAGCCTAAAGTTGAAATTGATAAGCTAAGAGCTCATAAAGAAAGTGTTATTGGAAAGTTAACTGGTGGTCTAGCTGGTATGGCAAAAGCCAGAAAAGTTAAAACGGTTCGAGGCATTGGTCGTTTTTTAGATGCTAATCATGTGGAAGTAGATGTCACAGAAGGTAGTTCTAAAGCAACCACTGGTGCCAAAGAAGTGATTCGTTTTCAAAAAGCCATTATTGCAGCGGGTAGTCAGTCAGTGATGTTGCCGTTCTTACCAAAAGATCCACGCATTGTTGACAGTACAGGTGCTCTGCAATTGACTTCAGTTCCTAAGAGAATGTTGGTCATCGGTGGAGGCATTATTGGTCTTGAAATGGCTACTGTCTACAGTACCCTTGGTAGTAAGATCGATATTGCTGAGATGATGGATGGCTTGATGGCTGGTGCTGATCGTGACCTGGAAAAAGTCTGGGAAAAAGTGAATGCACCTCGATTTGACAACATCATGTTGAAGACAAGAGCCACTAAAGCCGAAGCAAAAGAAGATGGTATTCATGTGACCTTTGAGGGTGATAAAGCGCCATCATCACCGCAGGTTTATGACTTGGTTCTAGTTGCTGTCGGTCGAACACCTAATGGTAAGAAGATTGATGCAGATAAAGCTGGTGTCATTGTTGATGAAAGAGGCTTCATTCCAGTTGATTCTCAGCTAAGAACTAACGTTTCTAATATTTACGCGATTGGTGATATTGTTGGCCAGCCTATGTTGGCGCACAAAGCCGTTCATGAGGCTCACGTTGCTGCTGAAGTGGCTGCTGGCCACAAGGCATACTTTGATGCCAAACAAATACCTTCTGTTGCTTATACCGATCCAGAAGTCGCTTGGGCTGGTCTTACTGAAGAGCAATGTAAGGCAAAAGGCATCGCCTACGAAAAAGGGATGTTCCCATGGGCTGCCAGTGGTCGAGCTATTGCCAATGGACGAGATGAGGGTTTCACAAAACTTCTATTTGATAAAGAGACACATCGCATTATTGGTGGAGGCATTGTTGGTACACATGCTGGCGATTTAATCGGTGAGGTTTGTTTGGCGATTGAAATGGGTGCTGATGCCGTAGATATCGGCAAAACTATTCATCCACATCCGACTCTTGGTGAATCTGTAGGTATGGCTGCTGAAGTTGCCCATGGTAGTTGCACCGACTTACCACCGCAAAAGAAAAAGTAGCCTCAACTTGCATCCTAAAAAGCTCTTACTTGTAAGAGCTTTTTTTACGTCCTCAATTGGGGCTTTATATGTTTCAGATCACGGACATAAAAAAACCCCCGCACAAGGCGGGGGTTGAAAGGGTACTTGCAGATATTATCTGACTGGGTACCGAGGAGACAACTTTTACTGCAACAATTCTTTACAGCCACTATGATGATTTATGTGGCTTGCATAGTTCTTACTTCTTACCGCGGGCTGCTTTAACCGCTGTATTAGCAGCAGCATTGAAGTTGTTTTGCGCTAGATCAACAGCTTGCTTGATAGACTTTTGAGTTGTCTCATAAGCATTGTTAGCCGCAGCCATAGCTTGTTTGATTGCTTGAACAGCAGCCTCTGAACCAGCAGGTGCATTCTTAGACAATTCTTCAACTAAACCGTTCAAGTTGCCATTGCTCTTTTTCAATTGTGACTCTGTCACAGTTGTGAAAGTTGCTTGAGTTTCGTTAGCGATGTCATAAAGATGACGGCTGTAAGACATAATTTTTTCTGCTAAAGGCTGAACCATGCCAGCTTGCATAGCCATCAAGGCTTGTGCATCACGTACTGAAAGAGCTTGTTTAGCGTTATGAACGTTTTCGTTCAAAGATGCCTTAGCTACGGCCATGTTTAATTCAACAAGCTTCTCAACACCTTCAAAAGCCTTGTTTGTTAGGCTTAATAGAGTCTCTAAATTAGCTTTGTTTGCTGCTGCGATTTGTTCTGGTGTTAATGTCATTTCAATAATCTCCAATGGTTAAAAGGTAGGTCCAACATATTTGTTGCACTGCACAAATATAAGTATAGGGGCTAAAAGGGGGAAGTCAAGCCCACATTATGAAAAAAGGGCAAAATTAGGCTGTGAAAGCCTATTACACCGATCATTTTGTCCTACCATTGCCATCTGGCCATCGTTTTCCGATGGAAAAATACAGCTTATTAAGACAACAAGTCAGCAATACAGTTGGTATAGAGCTAATAGAGCCCAGGGCTGCTAGTAACGAAGATTTGATGCGTGTTCACACTGAAGGTTACATTCAGGCGGTATCGAGTGGCCAGTTAACTCCAGCTCAAATTAGGGAGATTGGGTTTCCGTGGTCTGAAAAGATGGTTGAACGCTCAAGAAGATCAGCTGGAGCTACCATCAAAGCATGCTTATCCGCGATAGAAGAGGGTGTTGCCGTTAATCTTGCTGGAGGTACACATCATGCTTATGCGGATAAAGGAAGTGGTTTTTGTGTATTCAACGACGCAGCTGTGGCGGCTAAGTACATTCAAAATATCAAACCAACATCAGTAGCTATTATTGATTTGGATGTTCACCAGGGTAACGGAACAGCAGCACTCTTGGGTCAAGACCCGAGTTGTTTCACCTTATCCTTGCATGGAGAAAAAAACTTCCCATTTAGAAAAGAGGCTAGTCATTTAGATTGGGGTTTAGCTGACGGCACAACAGATCAAGAATATTTAGATACTCTTAATCAAGCTTTAGAGTATTTAGAAGCTCGATTTACACCTGAATTAATTATTTATCTTGCTGGTGCTGATCCACATGAGGGCGATCGCCTGGGAAGATTAAAGCTCACAACTGACGGAATGGCTAGCCGTGATCGAATGGTTTTGGATTTTGCAAACGTTCATCAATGCCCAATTGCCATAGCAATGGCAGGCGGTTATGGTCATGATATCCAAACAACTGTTAGTGTTCATGCACAAACAATACAATTAGCTTTTGAATATCATCAGAAGCACAGGGCCAATAAATGACTGAAAATCCGTGGGTACATCGATTAGCGCCATGGATCGCTCCTATTTTTGTGATTCTTTGGAGTACGGGTTTTATTATTGCCATCTACGGCATGCCGCATGCGGAACCAATGACTTTTCTTGTCCTTAGGTTTTCAGGTGTAGTTGTTTGCATGTTGCCGATTGTATTTTTATCCAAAGCACCATGGCCTTCACAATCACAAGCACTCCATATTGCGATTTCAGGAATTTTCTTACAAGCAGGATACGTCGGTGGTGTCTGGGTTGCTGTAAAAGAAGGGATGTCTGCTGGCCTGGTTGCGCTAATAGTAGGACTTCAACCCATTCTCACGGCTTGGTTAGCTGCATTGATTGCAGAGAAAGTAACTCGACAACAATGGTTGGGTTTAGTGATTGGTTTAATGGGGGTTGGTCTGGTTGTATGGACGAAATTATCTCTCATTGGATTAAGTTGGTTATCTTTGGGTTTTGGATTTTTTGCCTTATTAAGTATCACGGCTGGAACTCTTTACCAAAAGAAATATTGCGCACAATTTGATATTCGTACGGGATCAGTTATTCAGTTTGCTGCTTCAGTATTTATTTGTGTGCCACTCATGTTGATGTTTGACACTATGGAAATCGAATGGGTTCCAGAAATGATTGGCGCCTTGCTGTGGGGAATCTTTGCCTTATCAATTGGAGCCATCTCCTTACTATTCATTCTGATTAGAAATGGTGAGACAACACGTGTTACTAGTTTGATGTATCTAACCCCTCCAACAACTGCTCTTATGGCTTGGGTTTTATTTAAGGAACCTATTACATGGACAATTGTTCTGGGTATTGCGCTCACCAGCTCGGCTGTATTACTGGTTAATAAGGCAAATTTAGCCAAAATTGATTAAGTAATTAAGGTCTGATGGCTTATCATTCACATACATTAAGAAAACATCAATTATTGGGTTATTTTGACGACACACATGAC
>JAHEBW010000008.1 GCA_024642065.1 Polynucleobacter sp.
ATCTACGTCTTTTTCACCTGGCGCAGAAATAACAACTTTCTTGGCACCCTGCTGAATGTGAACCATGGCTTTTTCTTTAGAAGTAAAAGCACCAGAACATTCCAAAACAACATCAACACCATATTCACCCCAATTAGTTTCTAGAGGATTACGTGTTGAAAACATTTTGATGCGGTCACCGTTAATGACAAGGTGATCACCATCCACTGTCACTGTGCCAGGGAAACGACCATGAGCAGAGTCATATTGAGTTAAGTGAGCATTGATATCGATACCACCCAAACCATTGATCGCAACTACCTTAATGTCGTCACGCTTCTCTTCATAGATAGCACGAACAACCATACGACCAATACGACCATAACCGTTAATAGCAACCTTAATTGTCATAACCAACTCCCTTATCTAAATTCTGTTTCAGTGTTTATTTTTATTTAAATACATTGACGTACTGTTTTAGCGACCGCTTCAGATGTTAAGCCAAAGTGCTTGTAGAGAACACCCGCTGGCGCAGACTCACCAAAAGTATCAACACCATGTACAGCTGAACAAGCATATTTCCACCAGTAATCTGTCACACCCGCTTCGATAGCGATGCGTGGTAATCCTGCTGGCAATACTGAATCTTTGTATGCCTTACTTTGTTTATCAAAAACGCTCGTTGATGGCATTGAAACGATTCTGACTGCGATACCTTCTTTTTTAAGTAGCTCAGCAGTTTCTAAAGCAATCGCTACTTCAGAACCTGTGGCCATCAAAACAGCTTGTGCGTTCTTATCGTCACGCATCACATAGCCACCCTTATAGATCGCTTGCGTTTGCTTAGCATCACGTTTTACAAATGGGCAATTTTGACGGCTAAAGATGAGGCTTGATGGACCGTTATGGCGCTTCACAGCAGATGCCCAAGCCACAGCACTTTCTGTTGTGTCACAAGGACGCCAAACATCCATATTCGGAATTAAACGTAAGCTAGCAACATGCTCAACAGATTGGTGTGTTGGGCCATCTTCACCCAAACCAATTGAATCATGTGTAAATACAAAGATGCTGCGAATCTTCATCAAAGCAGCCATACGCAAAGCGTTACGGCTGTAGTCTGAGAAGGTTAAGAATGTTGCGCCGAATGGGATGTAACCACCATGCAAAGCAATACCGTTCATGATGGCGCTCATACCAAACTCGCGCACACCGTAATTAATATGGTTACCCCATTGATCACCACGCACTGCTTTGCATGTTGACCAATTGGTTAAGTTAGAACCTGTTAAGTCTGCAGAACCACCCATGAATTCTGGCAATGCTGGTGCCAAAGCTTCAATGGCGTTTTGACTAGCTTTACGCGTAGCAATCGTTTCTGCTTTTGTTGCACAGCTAGCTAAATAAGCTTCGACTGTTTTGTCAAAATCGACTGGCAACTGACCAACCATACGGCGCTCAAACTCTTTAGCTTCTTGCGGATATTTAGAGCGGTAAGCACCAAATTTGCTATTCCACTCAGCTTCGCTTGCAGCGCCTTTGCGCTTAGCATCCCATGCGTCATAAACATCTTTTGGAATTTCAAATGGCGGATGATTCCAACCAATTGCGGCACGCGTTGCTGCAATTTCAGCAGCACCTAAAGGTGCGCCATGAACCTTATCAGTACCGGCTAAATTAGGTGAGCCTTGACCGATTGAAGTTTTGCAGCAAATGAAAGTTGGCTTATCGCTTTTCTTAGCTTTAGCAATGGCAGCAGCAACAGCATCAGCATCATGACCATTCACATTGCGAATCACATTCCAACCGTAAGCTTCGAATCGCTTAGGGGTATCTTCTGCAAACCAGTTAACCACTTTGCCATCAATAGAGATGCCGTTGTCATCCCATAAAGCAATCAATTTATTTAACTTGAGCGTACCAGCTAAAGAACATGCTTCGTGACTGATACCTTCCATCAAGCAACCATCACCCATAAAGACATATGTGTGGTGATCAACAATATCCAAACCAGGCTTATTAAATTCTTGAGCAAGTAACTTCTCTGCCAAAGCCATACCCACCGCATTGGTGATACCTTGACCTAAAGGACCTGTTGTTGTTTCAACACCAGGAGTAATACCGTACTCTGGGTGTCCAGCAGTTTTGCTATGCAACTGACGGAAATTCTTCAACTCTTGCATCGGCAAATCGTAGCCTGTTAAATGCAAAAGTGCGTAAAGCAACATAGAGCCATGACCGTTTGATAATACAAAACGATCGCGGTTCATCCATAGTGGATTTTTTGGATTGTGTTGGAGATGTTCACTCCAAAGACCTACTGCAATTTCAGCCATGCCCATTGGCATACCAGGGTGACCAGAATTGGCTTGTTGAACTGCATCCATTGCTAGAGCGCGGATTGCATTAGCCATGTTTGTTTGCTTAGACGACATTATTTTCCCTGCGGCGTGTATTTGAATCAGCCACCATTCCACCGGAAAACCAGTGAACAGTCCCAATCCCTCAAAGCTCAACATTTTATCATTGCAGCCAGATCCCTTATGATTGTTTTATGTCACATTTTTATCTTCCTGGCCCTTGGCCCCAACAGGGCATCGATATCACCGACGAGTTGATCCTCGATGTCAAACTCGCGCACCATTTGCGAGTTCGCCGAATCCAGGTGGGAGAAAGCTTCAAAGTCTTTGATGGTCAGGGTTTGAGCGCTAATGCTGTACTAACAGCGATGGACAAAAAGTCTGCGGCAGTTCGTCTTAGCGAGATACAAGAAAATCGCCGTTCTGAGACTAAAACACCCATTACCCTAGCCCAAGGCATGGCCAGCAGCGACAAAATGGACTGGTTGATCGAAAAATCTGTTGAATTGGGTATTTCTGAAGTAATCCCACTTCACACTGAACGCTCAGTTGTTCGTTTAGATGGTGAAAGAGCTTCTAAAAAAGCCGCACATTGGCAGGGCATTATGGTGGCAGGGTCTGAACAATCTGGCCGAACCGTGATTCCCAAGTTAGCCCCAATCCAAAATTTACCTTTATGGCTATCTAGCCTTAATCCCCACGAACAAAGCCTGCGCTTGATGTTGTCACCAAGAGCAGACTCCAGCTTATTGAGCGTACTCAAACGCTGCACACCCCAAGCACTAACTATTCTGATCGGCCCAGAGGGTGGATTGAGTGAGGCTGAAGAAGAACAAGCTAAACGCGCTGGGTTTACTCCAGTTTCAATGGGATACCGTATTTTGAGAACAGAAACGGCTGGAATTGTAGCTTTATCGACAATTCATACAGTTTGGAATCAGTTTTAACTACAGATAAGAGCAGATAATTAAAATTAGAGGCTAATTAGATGTAGTTTAATTTACTTCAATAAGAAAAAAGCCGCTGATGTAGCGGCTTTTTTGTAAGTTAGGATCTTTTAGAGTATTTTTTAAGCAAAAGAGTAAAAAATACGGCAAGATACGCGACGATCAGCCCAGAACTCGACTGCATCACGGAAAACGTCCAATAAGGTCTCGCGAGCCTCTTTATCAAACTTATGAGTGCAAGGCAAACCTTCTAAAACAATCACAAAACCTGGTTGAGGACCTGAACGATCAACCAAAGTGGTCAATGAATCCAATAAGTTATCGAAATTTTTAGCTTGCTGTCTTGGAAAATGAAATCCATTAGCAATCGCCTCTAAAACTTCAGATTTCGTCAAAGCGTGTGAACAGCTGGCATAAATGAAGTGCTGGCCCAGTTCACCGGCAGCTTCCATCAAGTCATCCGTACGGAAAGCTCTGATAGATTGAACGATATTGGTGCGTACGGCACGTAAAGCTGCTGTAGGACCTGCTTCACGAGCAGCCAATGCTGCGCGCCAAGTTGATGTTGGTTTTGGACTGGCAGCTTGTGTAGCTGCTGAGCTAGCACCTGCTGTTGCAGTCGCTGAGGACGAAGAACTACCCAAGACCGACTGGCCGTAAAGGTTGTTTTCTGAAATATTCGTCATCATGATGGGGTGTAGAGTACCCTTTTTGAGCCCCAAAAACAAGTGACGCAATGGCTTATTTTTAGTAAGCCATTGTTTCTTATATAAATTTAAATATGTGAGCGCACGCTCACTACTAATATTTAAGGTTATTTTTGTTGTGCTGCCTCTACAACAGCCAAGGTTGTCATATTCACAATACGTCTTGATGTTGCAGACGGTGTGAGGATATGGACAGGCTTTGCTGCACCCAACAAGATCGGTCCAATCGCAATACCATTACCAGCAGCTGTTTTTAACAAGTTATAAGAAATGTTGGCTGCATCGATGTTTGGCAAGACTAAAAGATTGGCATCTCCAACCAGAGTCGAATCCGGCATGATGGCTTTGCGCAACTCAGCATCTAGTGCGCAATCGCCATGCATTTCACCATCAACTTGAAGTTGCGGTGCTTTTTCTTTCAAAATGGCCAAGGTATCACGCATTTTTTGTGCTGAAGGTGCCTGACTTGAACCAAAATTCGAATGTGACAACAAAGCAACCTTAGGTTCAATACCTAAAGAACGTAATTCTTGTGCAGCCAAGATAGTTAAGTCTGCCAATTGCTCTGCAGTTGGGTCAATATTAATGTGCGTATCAACTAAGAATAATTGACGGCCAGGTAATACAAGTCCGTTCATCGCACCGTAAATATTAGCGCCAGGCTCATGACCAATCACTTGGTTGACGTAATGCAAATGAGCGCCAGTTTGGCCAATCGTGCCGCAAATCAAACCATCCGCTTGGCCCTTATGAACCATCAATGAACCAATTAGCGTGTTACGACGGCGAACCTCTAATCTTGCGTAGGACTCTGTCACACCAGCGCGCTCAGTTAAGCGGTGGTAGGTTTGCCAGTAATCGCGATAACGATCATCTTGCTCTGGGTTACAGATTTCAACATCAGTACCTGGAACCATGCGCAAGCCAAAACGTTCAATGCGACGTGAAATCACTGCAGGACGACCAATCAAAATTGGATTCGCAATTTTTTCATCAATCAGAACTTGAACGGCGCGTAATACACGCTCATCTTCACCTTCACAGAAGACAATTCGCTTCTTAGACATCGGCACTTTTTTAGCCACTGAGAACAAAGGCTTCATCAAAGTACCTGAGTGGTAAACGAATTGCTGTAATTGATCTTTATAGGCAACAAAGTCTTTAATTGGTCGAGTAGCTACTCCTGAATCCATCGCAGCCTTAGCAACAGCTGGTGCAATGATCGCGATCAAGCGTGGATCAAATGGTTTTGGAATCAAATACTCTGGGCCAAATGACAAATTGCTTGCGCCATAAGCAGAAGCAACCACATCACTTTGTTCAACTTGGGCCAATTCTGCAACAGCAGTTACCGCAGCAATTTCCATCTCACGTGTAATTGTTGTGGCGCCCACATCCAATGCACCACGGAAAATAAACGGGAAGCAAAGAACGTTATTCACTTGGTTAGGGTAGTCAGTACGGCCAGTTGCAATGATGGCGTCATCGCGAACAGCTTTAACTTCTTCAGGCAGAATTTCTGGGGTTGGGTTTGCTAAAGCAAATACCAACGGCTTAGCAGCCATCTTCACAACCATGTCTTGCTTAAGTACTCCGCCAGCTGACAAACCTAAGAACACGTCAGCACCTTCAATCACTTCAGCCAATGTGCGCTGATTGGTTTCTTTAGCAAACGGCTCCTTATCTGGATCCATTAACTCTTTACGACCTTTGTAAACCACACCCGCCAAGTCGGTCACCCAGATGTTCTCAATAGGCATACCAAGGTCTACCAATAAATCTAAACATGCCAAAGCTGCGGCGCCAGCACCTGAAGTCACTAACTTAACTTTCTTCAGATCTTTACCAACTACTTTTAGACCGTTCATGATCGCAGCACCCACCACAATCGCTGTACCGTGCTGATCGTCGTGGAAGACTGGAATGTTCATGCGCTCGCGCAACTTGCGCTCGATGTAGAAACAGTCTGGAGCTTTGATGTCCTCTAAGTTGATGCCACCAAAAGTTGGCTCCATCGAAGCGATGATTTCGATTAATTTATCTGGATCTTTTTCATTGATCTCAATGTCAAAAACATCAATACCAGCAAACTTTTTAAATAGAACGCCCTTACCTTCCATCACTGGCTTACTAGCCAATGGGCCGATGTCGCCAAGACCTAGTACCGCTGTACCGTTGGTCACAACGCCTACTAAGTTGCCACGTGATGTGTAACGGAATGCGTTCGCTGGATCCTTAACAATTTCTTCGCAAGCTGCCGCAACACCTGGCGAGTAAGCCAAGGCTAAATCTCGTTGATTCGTTAACTGCTTAGTTGGGGCAATAGCAATCTTGCCCGGTGTTGGAAACTCGTGATACTCGAGTGCTGCTTTACGTAAAGCTTCTTTTTGTTGGTCGCTTGAACTTTTATTAGTTTTATTTGCTGGCATTTTTATCTTTCAATTCTCATCTTTACAGATGTTGATTGCTATTTATGTTGTTGTCTCTATTTTTGTTAATTTTTTATTAATCCCTAGATTCTATTCCTCTTCAACAAACTATTCTCAATTCTAGGTATTTAACCCTACAATGAAGACATGATTAAGCCCTCAGCCCCCTTAGGCGAATTCGATTTAATTCAGCGCTATTTTCAAAAGGCCAATACCAATGAGAATGTTTTATTGGGTATTGGTGACGATTGCGCCATTCTTTCTTGCAACGCAAAAAACTCAGGGGAAGATTTAGCTATCAGTACAGATATGCTGGTGGAGGGTCGACATTTTTTACCAGGCGCAAATCCTAGATGGCTTGGCCACAAGTGTTTGGCGGTGAATTTATCTGATTTGGCGGCCATGGGTGCAAAACCTGTCGCCTTCACCCTTGCCATTTCTATACCTACCATCAACCCTGAATGGCTGAGTGAGTTTTCTGCTGGTTTATTAGCGCTGGCTGATGAACATCAATGCGCCTTAATAGGAGGTGACACAACAGCAGGCCCCTTAACAGTCAGCATCACTGTATTTGGTAGAGTCAATCATTCTCAAGCCCTCAAGCGATCCAATGCCCAGGCAGGAGATGATATTTGGGTTTCTAATACCGTTGGTGATGCACGCCTTGCCTTAGGTGTTATTCGTCAAGAATGGTCACTGGATCAGCATAAGATGTCTTTAGTTGAAACTCGCATGCACAGACCAACACCACGAGTTGAGTTAGGACAACAACTCTTGGGACTAGCTCATGCAGCCGTTGATGTGTCCGATGGTCTTTTGGGTGATTTGGCCCACATACTCGAATTATCAAATCTTCAAGCAGAGATTGAGATTGATTCAGTACCCGCATCAGATACTTTGCAACAACAATCCTTAGAGCTAAGACGTCTTTGTACCTTGATGGGTGGAGATGATTACGAACTTTGCTTTACTGCCCCCAATCAGAATCGCACAGCTATCGAGCATCTTTCAAAAGAAATGAATTTACGACTTACCCGAATTGGCAAGGTCAACCCAAAGATCACAGGGGAAGGCATTTTGAGACTCATTGATAGTGATGGTCACGAACTACCTGCAGAACTAAGCCAACAATATTTAAAGTCTTTTGATCACTTTAAATAAATTGAGTTTTGGATCCAAAAATAAAAAGCCCCATTTCAAAGATGGGGCTTTTTATTTTGAGCTTATTTAACGAGCTTTGCGGTTACCTATTCAATTACTTCATCCAACCTTTTTTACGGAAGTAAATCAAAGGAATTAAGGCTGAAACTAACATCACGCAAATAGCAAATGGGTAACCAACTGTTGAACGTAATTCTGGCATGTGCTCAAAGTTCATACCCCAAATGCTGGCCAACAAGGTTGGCGGCATCAAGGCAACAGAAACCACCGAGAAGATCTTGATAATCTTATTCTGGTTAATGTTGATGAAACCAACTGTCGCATCCATTAAGAAGTTGATCTTATCGAACAAGAAAGCCGTGTGGTTTTCTAGAGAATCAATATCGCGCAAAATTTGGCGTGCTTCTTCTTGCTGCTCATCAGACAACAGTTTGCTACGCATTAAGAATGACAAGGCACGACGGGTGTCCATCACATTGCGACGAATGCGGCCGTTCAAGTCTTCTTCTTTAGCAATTGTTTCTAGAACATCAGCAGCATCGGTATCTGTTACGTCATGAGACAAAACACGCTTACCTGCTTCTTCAAGGTTTTCATAAACCTCTTCCAAAGCATCAGCAGAATATTCAGCATCTGTTGAATACAAATCTAATAGAACATCTTTGGCGTTTCTAACAGAACCTGGGCGCAAACGAGCACGCAGTCTTACCAAACGGAAAACTGGTAAATCTTGTTCATGGATGGAGAACAAAATGTTATCGGTTAGAACAAAGGCCACACGAACGTTACGTGGGTTTTCATCATCGTCCAAAATGAAATCGGTACGAATATGCAAATGGCCATCTTCTGCCTCGAAATAACGAGCAGAAGCTTCCAAGTCACCTAAATCTTCGAGTTCAGGAAGAGAAACACCAAAAGCCTCTTTAATCCACTGAAGTTCTTCCTCTTCAGGGTCTACAACATCAATCCAAATAGGGTTATGGTGCTTAAGAAGTTCTTGACGGTCATCGACCTGCTCCTGAGCTAGGCGACCTTTTTGTAGTACGAATAGGTTGATCATGCCGGGGCTCCGATCTATTTTTTCAACTATTTATGTTGAGGAGTTAGCCACAGGGGTTCGCGGAGTTTATCCTATAGTCTGAGAAAACTAAAGCTTCCTGTTAAATTCTCTTTATATTTCCATGAGATATTAACGCGATTGAATGAAAGATTGATGAAATACCGATGAAAACTCGCCCACTCTTTACCGAACAATTAAATGCAGCCTGGTCGTCACAAGACAGTATGCTCTGCGTTGGCTTAGACCCTGATCCTAAGCAATTCCCTGCGTCTTTAAAGGGTAAAGGCGGTGCCATTTTGGCTTTTTGCCGAGAAATCGTGGATGCCACAGCTGATTTAGTCTGTGCATTTAAGCCCCAAATTGCTTACTTTGCATCTCAAGGCGCCGAAGATCAGCTCGAACAGTTAATTGATCACATTCACCGTCAACACCCCCAAGTTCCAGTTATTTTGGACTCCAAGCGTGGTGATATTGGCAGCACAGCTCAGCAATACGCTATCGAAGCATTTGAGCGCTATCAAGCAGATGCTGTCACAGTTAACCCATACATGGGATTCGATTCAATCGAACCCTACTTAAAGTACACCGATAAAGGCGTGATTGTTTTGTGTCGCACTTCCAACCCAGGTGGTTCAGATTTGCAGTTCTTAGAAATCAATGAAGCTCATTCAGCTGAAAGAGAATTGCTGTACCAACGAGTTGCTCGCTTAGCAGCCAGCAAATGGAATAAAACAGGTCAATTAGGTTTAGTAGTTGGTGCGACCTTCCCAGAAGAAATAGCTCAAGTGCGAAATATCGTTGGTGATATGCCTCTACTCATTCCAGGTATCGGCGCTCAAGGTGGAGACATCCCCGCAACGGTTAAAGCAGGTACTGTTACTGGCAAACCAGGCACAGGAATGATCATTAATTCATCAAGAGCTATTCTGTACGCCAGCAAAGAAAGTAATTTTGCTGATGCCGCCAGAAAAGCAGCTATTGCAACGCGTGATGCTTTGCGCGCAGCAAAATAAATCAATGAAAATTATTCCTCAAGCCGCTTGGATTTGGTCTAAACCCGAGAGGGCTTTAGCATTTGGATTCGGCTCAGGCTTATCGATCAAGGCACCCGGCACTATCGGCACCCTTTACGCTTGGGCCATCTATCTTTTATTTGATGCATTCTTAGCAATCAATACCATCATTGGAATTATTACGATTGGTGCCATTGCTGGTATTTGGATTTGCGGCAAGGTGGGTGAAGAGTTAGGAGTTCCTGATCATGGCGGCATCGTTTGGGATGAATTCATCGCATTTTGGTTGATTCTTTTAATCATCATGCCAGCAACTATTTGGGGACAAATCTGGGCATTTTTATTATTTAGATTCTTTGACGCCGTAAAACCCGGCCCCATCAAAACAATTGATCGCTATTTCAAAACATGGCAACCCAAGGTGGAGCGCCTTGATCAACCAAGAAGAATGCCTTCATGGATCGTGCGTGGTTTTGGTGTGATGATTGATGACATTGCCGCCGCTCTAGCTACACTTTTAGTGATTGCCATTGGCACTCGCTTGTTTTGATGAAATCTCCATCGTGAACTCACTAGGCGACAACACATTAATTGAAACTTCAGTAGTGGAATCTTTGGCTGCCATTCTTTTAAAGAACCACTGGCGCCTTACAACTGCTGAGTCATGCACGGGTGGCTTAGTGGCTGCGAGCCTAACCAATTTAGCGGGCTCAAGTGAATGGTTTGAAAGAGGTTATGTTACATATAGCAACGATGCCAAATCAGAGGATATTGGGGTTGATGCACACCTTATTCAAGATCATGGCGCAGTTAGCGAGCAAGTTGCTAAAGCCATGGCAATCGGCGCGAAACAATCAAGCAATTCTAATATTGCTCTGTCGATTACGGGGATTGCAGGCCCAACAGGCGGCAGCAAAGAGAAGCCAGTCGGAACCGTTTGCTTTGCTTGGGCTTTAGATAATGATCAAGTTTTTTCTGAAACGAAATTATTCTCGGGTGAGCGTTTAGATATAAGAACTCAAGCCTCTACATTTGCACTCAATCAATTAATCGCCTTAGTTCAATAGTTGATTAGCAATCCACAGCTCGTATTCTCTAAATTTAACTTTAAAGAATTTATAAATCTCGTCAACTGACACTTCTACATTAACTGGTAACAAACCTTCATCATCTCGATCCAAAGGAATTTTCCCAGTCAATATAGCCTTAAAATATTCAAGATCATCAGTAGCTGAAAATTGGCTGAAATTATTAATGAAGTCAACAAAACTGTAATTATGATCGCGCATTAAAACCATCAAGTCATACATATCTCTTGAACGAACACGATTTTTCAATACAAGAGTTTTTGCCATCTGTATTCCCTCCACACCCATCATTGGAAGTACCCACAAGTCATTGTGTTTGGCGGTTTTCCTGTAAAACTCTTTTTGCTCCTGCGTCATACCAAGAATAAAAAAAGTGACTTTTACATCATCAATCGTGAAATCTCGAACATAGTCATTCAAATTCAATCCCGTTTGGATTTTGAATTGGGATGTCTGAGCAATAGAGTTAATTTGTTTTATATAGTGGTTCGGTTGGATAGCGGCCAAAAATTGATCAATTGCATAACCTGGTAATGTATTGTCAAAGCAAGCAAAATCCAAATCATTACTTCTTCTATGACCAATTTGAAGTGCTAAGGCAGTGCCACCAACTAAACAAAGAGTTTCATTAAGTCTCAGTTGGCGAATTAAGCTCTCATGCCCTTTGAATTTTTCAAATAGCTTTAGAGTTGTCGGCGGAAGAACTTCTAGTTTCATTTTGATCAAGTCAGTCATTTCAAGCTGCCTTTTTATTAATGGCTTCATGAATGACATCCATGATTTCAATTAAATCTTCACGAATTTCATCATAGAAAGAAGATTTAATTTCATCATCAATTCTCTCCACTCCAAAACGTTTGCATAAGCGAACAATATCTGCAAACCGTAATCCTTTTAACACTTTCATGATGAATACATCGTCAGATAAATGTCCTGGGCTAGACCAATCATAAGGAAAGTCAAATTTTTCAGAAACCTCAAACTTTACAGCAGCTTCTTTTACCGACTTGATTGATTTTGTTTTAACAATCTCATAGTTTTTTTGAGTTGGTAAATCAAAGCCAGACTGAAAATAATCCATAGCTTGCAGCAGTAGATGGCTACCGACATTTTTCCCAGCTTCTAAATCAGCGATTGTTTGACGGCGAACCCCAAAAGCCTGGGCAACTTGATCTTGAGTCAGCCCCATAGCTTTACGTCTTTGACGCAAATCTTGTCCGATTGATGTTGCTTGACTGAGGGCTGGTTGACTCATAATGTTCTATTTATATAACATTATTGTCTAATTTTCAAGTCAATTGCTTAGTAATGTTATAAATAACTAACATTACTTGTTCATTCGTTCCAAAATGAAATCAATTCGTGCCGGGAAATTAACTCGGGCGCTTGAGCAATATTTCACCTTGTCATAGCACTTGGGTGCAGGTAAAGCAGCAGCTAACGAAGCTGCCTCCTCCATTGATAGCTGATGAGGCTTGAGTGAAAAATAATGCTGCGCTGCTGCACCAATCCCAAAAACACCCTCGCCCCACTCTACGTTGTTTAAATAAATTTCAAAAATTCTTTCTTTAGGCAATGCAATTTCGAGCATGCCAGTAATTAATAATTCTTGAATCTTGCGAGCGTAATTCTTTTCTCCCGAGAGAAATAAATTCTTTGCGAGTTGTTGAGTGATGGTTGAACCACCCCTCAAATGTTTACTATTTTTCTGATTGCGGTTCCAGGCATCTTTCATCGCCTGCGGCTCAAAACCAGAATGGCGGTAAAAATCACTATCTTCACTAATGGTGATAGCCCGCTTGAGATAAGGAGAAATTTTCTTGAACTCCACCCACTCTTGCTTCAAGCCACAGTCATGAATGTAGGGAATGCTCCAACCGCAAATACGGTGGCGCTCAGCCAACTGGAATGATGTGACTGTTGGATTGACCCAACGCCACGCCAAAATTTGCAAAAAGAAAAAAGCCTGCAAAGCCAAGATGCCTATCAAAACTACTGAAATGAAATAACGTAAATATTTCATCTGGTGTTATTTATGCTGATAGATAACTGGCGCGAGTGGCTTGAAGTGCCCCATCAATATCTAGAGCTAGATTGGGGTTACGCCAAGTAATAAAAGCATCAGCCGCTTGCTGCACCAGCATACCTAAACCATCAACAGCAAGAATATCCAAGCTAGATGCATCTTTCATAAACTGAGTATCTTTGCCATAGACCATGTCATAAGCAATAGTTTTAGAGTGCGCCAACTTTTGCAAAAGTTCTTTGGCGATGGGCGAGCTATCACCCAAACCAGTCGCAGTGGCATTCAGAATCAAATCAAATTTTTCAGCATTTTCTAGTTTATTAGAATTTTCAGATTTGTTAGCTGCACCACTTAACTCATCCAAAGCAATAGCGTGAAGACCGGGAAACTGCTTAGCTAAATCTTGAGCCTTAGAGAAAGTGCGATTAGCTATAGAAATGCTATGAATACCTAGGCTCATTAAAGGATCAATCACACCTTGTGCCGCGCCACCTGCCCCAAGAATTAATACTCTAGCTTCTTGTGGCTTGATGTTTTGCTGTTTTAAAAGACGCTCAAGATCTCTAACAAAACCGACACCATCGGTGTTATCACACCAGAGCTCACCGTCTTTGATCCAAAGAACATTCGCTGCTTTTGCAATTTCTGCGCGTGCAGTTTTCTTATGCGCCATTTCATATGCTTCTAATTTAAATGGCACCGTAATATTTAACCCCTTACCGCCTTGGGCAAAGAATTCTTGAGCCTTAACTTTAAATTCCTTGAGCTCTGCGTATATTCGGCCGTAGTGAATAGGCTGTTTTGTTTGTTCAGCAAAAAATTGATGAATAACTGGTGACTTACTGTGGACAATAGGATTCCCAATCACCCCGTACACATCTTTACCAGGGTGATCGTTAGGATTCAATTGCGGCTTTAAGTCATCCATTGTTTGAGAGCTTCTTTGTTTTATTACTTAATTATTTATATTTGTAGCATCACTTCAATTCTGCACCATCTCGGGTAAATTCAAAAGTAGATACCCAATCTAAAATATCAATTTGGCGACGCATACGATCAGTAAATCGACCAAAAGGCGCTGCTGAACGAATAATGGCAACGGCTTGACGATCTAACTCTTGATTGCCAGAGGATTTCATTACCGTCACACCATCCTTCGATAAACGACCCTGCTGATCAACGCTCACCATCACCACCAAGCTGCCATATAAGGCCTTGCCTTGAACTCTTGGAAAGTGTGTCGTGCCAAAAGCTTCAATTTGTTTGCGCATAGCATCGTAATAATGAGCAAATACAACAGATTTAGCACTTGTAGCAGTCACAACGGCTCGACGTGGCACTTGTCCATCTTTTTGCAGGCGCTTAGCGAGTTCAGCCTCCAATGGATTTGATTCAGTTTGCTGCACTGACTTTTTTCCATTAACAGTGCTAGCGCTATTGGCATGACCCTCTTTCATCTGAGACAAAAGGCGCTTTTGCTCTGCCTGCATTTTTTCAAGTTTTTCGGCTAATTGAGGATCTGCTCGACGCAATGCACTTGCTTGCGCTTCTTTTAACTCGCCTCCACCATTCAAATCAGCTTGAGCTAAACGTTTAGGATTAACTGGTGCCGTCGTACTACGAGCATTCACTAGGACAACACTCAATGGTGTTTTTAGACGACGTGCCTTCTCATTATCTTCATGCCATTTAAATGCAAGCAAGATAATGTGCAAAAAAACAGATGCGCCAATGGCATAAACCATTGGTCTTTGCCAGTCTCTCCAATCGAGGCTTGCGTACTTAGTCAGTTGCACCAGAATTCACTTCAGAATGAACATTGACTTCTGCGTTATCACCAGAAGAGTCATCAGCAACAGAATCAAATGTTATGTCGGTGGCTGCAGATTCAATCACTCCCAAATACCGCACGCTAGCTTCTAAAGATAAGAAATCAATTTCAAGAACTTCAACCTCAGCTCTAGCTCCACGAGCTTGTTCTGCCAATTCAGGGATTGATAAACGCAATGGAATTTCTTCAACACGAGCTTGGCCATCTTTGAGATGTCTCACAACACCCTTCCAAGGTAGGCCTGCTTGTTTTAAATATTGGAAACACCAATATCGCTCCATTTGATTTTGATGATCACCATAAGCAGCGTAAGTGCCATCAAAGTCTGCAGCAATTGCCATCAACTCAGCATCTTTAGGTTTAAATGGCGCCACTAATTTAGCGGTCACGCCATGCTGAGCCATAGCAATCAACTGCCATTGATTAACCAAATCAACATAGCGACGTAAAGGTGATGTGCACCATGAGTAATTTTCAACGCCAAGCCCTTCGTGTGGTCCTGGTGCTGTTTGCATCCTCGTTCTCTGAGGACCCCAACCTTTTTGAGTTCTATAAATACCAGGAACACTGTGGCTGGCTAATTGATTACCCCAAGTGCTGTTGCAATAAATCATCCACTCAGCAACGATTGAATCTAAAACGGATCCTCGCTGGCGTGGTTTTATTTCAACAACACCATCAGTGACTTTGAAATTAAAGTCTCTTGCCAGCGCTTGCGGATCTGGCAAACCTAAGACCTCGGCTCTCAAGCCATTAGCAACTCGTTGCTCTTGACGTCGGGCATGCAGTTGCTTAGCAGAGCGCCACAAAACAGCTAGCTCATGTTGGTATGGCAACTTTGCAGAATTTGAGACATCCGACAAAGACTCTTCAGTTACCAAATCTTCTAAGTTATCCAATCGCAAGTTGTGCGCCATAGGAACGCGTTCGACCTTAGTGACTGGCGCGTGATCGCCCTCTAAGACAGGTATACCATCTGCATCAATCGTGACGTATAAGGAGACAGCTGGTCGCAAAGGTAAATCATCATTCACACCTTCTGCGGCATGCAAAGAAAATACATCAATGACCTGATCCGGCAACATCGTGATTTTTCCACCCGGAAAATACACCGTTGATAATCGCTGACGAGCAATTTGATCTAGCGCCCCGCCTCTAGCAATCGCTAATGCAGGAGCAGCAATGTGCACACCAATGCGATAGTGATCTTTTAAATCTGCTAATGCTGTTACTGAAAAGGCATCATCAATTTCTGTGGTGCTTGCATCGTCAATCGAAAAAGCGCGGACATTAGATATTGGCAATTGATTTAAAGCAGTTTGCCAATCAGCTTCTTCACTGGCCTGCAATGTGACATTAAATCCAGTGCCCTTCGGAAAATGCTCTTTTAAGAATTTACCTTCGTGATAAACCAAAGCAGAACCCAAGACGCCGCACTTTAAAAATAGTTCAGCAATGCCGCCCTTTAAACCCTGAGATGCGGCATGAACAGCCTTATAGGCCGTTGTGTTTTTATCCGGAGCAAATAACAGAGCATTAACCTGAGGATGTATTTCTTCAGGTAAGCGCCATTCTCGTAACTCAGCTTCCCAAGCTTCTTGCTTGGCTAACTCTAATTTTTTTCTTTCAACCGCCAATAGGGCTGCTTTCAATTGATCTTCCGGTGCTCGCAAAAACTGACCGCGGCCTTTTCTGCGGAAGTAAACAGGGGCACCTTGAAGTGCGATTGCTAAAGCAGTTTGCTGCAGCGATGTTGAGGTTTCACCAAAATATTCTTTTGCCAAATCCAAGAATTGGAATTCGCCATTACCGGCGCACTCCCAAACAAAATCTAAATCAATTTCATCTGCAAGTAATTTTGCTTGGGGTAAAAACTCCGCAACCGGAATAGCTGGGGGGCATTGAAAACGCAACCAAACATCTTTAGATTTCAATTTGCCACGTTTGCCACCAATGCTCTCAACCGCCAAGGGCTCAGATTCAGCGCCAGATGCTGTTATTAATGTGGCGATCTTAATGTCGCCACCTTCTTCAAAAAGCAAATGCATTAAAGAGAGATTCCACCGCTCGCTTCAAGAGCGATACCGTTGATGTAGCTTGATTCATCACTAGCTAGAAATGCATAAACGTTTGCAAGCTCTTCAGGCTTACCTAATCGGCGCAACCATGAACGATCTTGCATACCCTTCAAAACATCTTCTGGCATTGAAGCCAAGATACCCGTTTCTACAAAACCTGGGCAAACAGCATTCACTCGAATACCTTTAGGCCCTAACTCTCTAGCCCAAGTCATCGTGAAGCCAACCACACCAAACTTTGTTGCAGCGTAGTTTGTTTGACCAAAATTGCCATAAAGACCAACAACACTTGACGCACTCACAATGGAACCTTTGCCTGCCTTTAACATATGCGGCACAACCGCTTGTGTGCAATTAAAGACACCCTTTAAGTTCACATCAATGACTGCATCAAACTGCTCTTCTGTCATATTTACCAAACGAGCATCTTTTGTGATGCCGGCATTATTGATGAGTACATCTATACGTCCATGTTTCGCAATAACAGCATTAACCACCGCATCAATAGTAGGGCGATCAGTGACATTCATAACATGGCCTTCAACTCCGCCAATGTCATTGTTAATTTGTATTTTTGCGACCGCTTGATTGACTTGCTCAGCATTCATGTCACAAATAATTGCAATGGCTCCCTCATCAACAAATTTTTGAGCTGTAGCAAATCCAATTCCATTTGCAGCTCCGGTAATGATGGCGACTTTTTGATTTAAACGAAAAGCTTTGTTGTTTGAGTTATTTGTCATGATTTATTCGCTTCTTTGGCAGTTATATTTTGTTATGACTATTTAAATTATTTGAGTAGATCTAGTAGTTTTCGATGCACCCCACCAAAACCACCATTACTCATCACCAAAATGTGGTCCCCTGTTTTAGCTTCTTTCTTAACAGCAGCCATCAGCTTTTCTAGATCATCAAATGCTTGAGCTTTTTCACCCAATGGTGATAAAGATTCTTTCAAATCCCAGCCTAGAGCATCCTTACCAGATGATGCGCCGTATCCAAAAATCAAATCTGCATCTTTAAGACTTTCAGGTAATTGGCTTTTCATAACGCCCAATTTCATCGTATTCGATCTTGGCTCCAAGACAGCCAAAATTCTGGCGCCAGAGTCTCTTCCAACTCGACGGCGTAAACCATCAACTGTTGTTGTAATCGCTGTTGGATGGTGCGCAAAATCATCATAAATAGTGATGCCATTAACGCGACCAATAATCTCCATGCGACGCTTCACATTCTTAAACGCGCCTAAAGCTTTAGCGGAGTCGGCCGGTGAAATGCCAATGTGCTTAGCAGCAGCAATAGCAGCTAAGGCATTTAATTGATTATGACGGCCAGTTACAGATGCATCCTGATCCCAAACCACTTCGGCAACTTCTTTTGATTTGAAAATAACTTTGAAACCATCATTTTGAGTATCTATCAAAGACCAGTCAGATTGATTCTCATCATCTTTCATCTCTGTTGTACCAAAACGTTCGACAGTAGACCAACAACCGCGTTTGATCACTCGATGAAGACTTTCTTCTGCTGCGTTAACTATTAAACATCCGCTACCCGGAACTGTTCTCACCAAATGATGGAACTGAGTTTCGATAGCTGTGATGTCCGCGAAGATATCTGCATGATCAAACTCTAAATTATTTAGGATGGCTGTTCGTGGGCGGTAATGCACGAACTTACTGCGCTTATCAAAAAATGCTGTGTCATATTCATCAGCTTCAATAACAAAATAATGCGACTCTGCCTTTGAGGTCTTAGATCCTAAACGCGCTGAAACATCAAAATTATTAGGCACACCACCAATTAAGTAACCAGGCTCTAAACCATTGGCCTGCAAAATCCAGGTGAGCATCGCAGTTGTTGTTGTTTTACCGTGAGTACCTGCAACAGCCAAGACATGTTTACCTTGTAAAACTTGTTCACCGAGCCACTGAGGACCAGATTGATAAGGTAAACCTTGTTCCAAAATGGCTTCCATCAAAGGATTGCCACGAGAAACCACATTACCAATAATGAACAAATCGGGTTTTAAAGATAACTGATCAGGTGAAAAACCTTCAATTAACTCTATACCTTGGGCTTCGAGCTGAGTACTCATTGGGGGATAAACATTAGCGTCACATCCAGTCACTTTGTGACCGGCTTGACGTGCGATGGCGGCAATACCGCCCATAAAAGTACCGCAAATACCTAGGATATGAAGATGCATATCAAGATTTTATCTAAACATGGGTGCAAAATAAGGCAAATGATTGAAAACAGAAAGAAATAAAGTGAATAAACGCCAATGGATCTTCACACTAATTGCAGGCTTTATAGCTGGCGCCCTAGGAATGGGTCTTGCAAGCTATCAATTTAGAACCGTCCCAGCGGCACACTCTGCTGTTGAAAGCTTCTTAACCCAACAATTAAGATCCCCTGATGGCGAAGTGCTTCCAAGTGATACTTGGAGAGGTAAAACCTTAGTTTTAAACTTTTGGGCCCCTTGGTGCCCCCCATGCGTTGAAGAAATACCTGATTTAGTACGCATTCAAGAGAAATATAGATCAAAAAATGTACTATTTGTAGGCATTGGTGTTGATTCACCATCTAATATACGTCAATTTCTCTTAAAAACACCAGTTAACTACCCTATTGTGTTGGGTGGATTAGAGGGTAGTAATTGGGCTAAAAACATGGGAAATCCCAGCTCTGGCCTGCCTTTTACCGTAGTTATTGACTCAAAGGGACGCATAAATAAGGTCAAACTTGGAAAAATAAGCGAAGATGAGCTCAGTTCATGGTTAGATAGCGCTATAATCTCTCCTAAGTAAAAAACTATAGGGAAGGGCATCATGGATCTACGAAAACTTAAAACTTTGATCGATTTAGTAGCTGAATCTGGCGTATCTGAATTAGAAGTTACCGAAGGTGAAGACAAAGTACGTATCGTAAAAAATCCTGCCCCCATCGCTGCACCCGCTCAACAATATTACGCACCAGCTCCTGCTGGCGCCGCTCCGGCTCCGGCACCTCTTGCTCCAGCAGCTACTGTAGATACACCAGCCGCTGCTCCTGCTGAACCAACTGGTCATGCAGTGAAATCACCAATGGTTGGTACTTTCTACCGCTCACCAACACCTGGTGCAGATTCTTTCGTGAAAATTGGCGATTCAGTAAAAGAAGGCCAAACACTTTGCATTATTGAAGCGATGAAGTTACTAAACGAAATCGAATCAGACAAATCTGGTGTTGTGAAAGAAATTCTTTGTGAGAATGGCCAAGGCGTTGAATTTGGTCAGGCTCTTTTCATTATTGGCTAATTCAAGAGTTATAAAGGTTATCTGATGTTTGAAAAGATCCTCATCGCCAACCGTGGCGAAATTGCTCTACGTATTCAAAGAGCCTGTCGTGAGATGGGTATTAAAACTGTGGTTGTTTTCTCTGAAGCTGATCGCGACGCTAAATATGTCAAATTAGCTGACGAAGCTGTTTGTATTGGTCCAGCACCATCAGCACTTAGCTACTTGAACATGCCAGCGATTATTTCTGCGGCTGAAGTAACTGATGCTCAGGCGATTCACCCAGGTTACGGTTTCTTGTCTGAAAATGCCGACTTTGCTGAACGCGTTGAAAAGTCTGGTTTTGTTTTTATTGGTCCAACTGCTGAATCCATCCGTTTGATGGGCGATAAAGTGTCCGCCAAACAAGCCATGATTCGTTCTGGTGTTCCTTGTGTACCAGGCTCAGAAGGCGCACTACCTGACAATCCAAAAGAAATTCTTGCTACTGCAAAGAAAGTTGGCTACCCAGTCATTATTAAAGCAGCTGGCGGCGGCGGTGGACGCGGTATGCGCGTTGTGCATACAGAAGCTCACCTGATCAATGCTGTGAACATGACTCGTGAAGAAGCTGGTCGTGCATTCGGTAATCCAGAAGTCTATATGGAGAAATTCTTAGAGAATCCTCGCCACGTAGAGATCCAAATCTTGGCCGACACTCATAAGAATGCTGTTTATTTAGGTGAGCGTGACTGTTCAATGCAACGTCGCCACCAAAAAGTAATTGAAGAAGCGCCAGCTCCAGGCATTGACCGCCGACTTATTGCCAAGATTGGTGAACGTTGTGCTGAAGCCTGTCGCAAGATTGGTTACCGCGGTGCAGGTACATTTGAATTCTTGTACGAAAACGATGAGTTCTACTTCATCGAGATGAATACACGTGTTCAGGTTGAACACCCTGTTACAGAACTAATTACTGGTATTGATATTGTTCAACAGCAGATTCATATTGCTGCTGGTGAAAAATTACCATTCCGTCAAAAAGATATCGAATTCAAGGGCCATGCTATTGAATGCCGTATCAATGCGGAAGATCCAGTTAAATTTATGCCTAGCCCAGGTCGCATTCAATCTTGGCATATGCCAGGTGGCCCTGGTGTGCGTGTTGATTCACACGCTTACGCTGGTTACTTTGTTCCGCCAACATATGACTCAATGATTGGTAAGTTGATTACCTACGGCGCAACTCGTGAACAAGCTATCCGTCGTATGCGCATCGCTCTTTCTGAAGCAGCGGTTGAGGGTATTTTGACCAACATTCCATTGCACCGTGAATTAATGCTTGACCCTAAGTTTGAACAAGGTGGCACAAGCATTCATTACCTAGAGCACAAGCTTGAAGAGCAAGCGGCTTCACGTCGCGGTAACGCTAAGTAATTAGCTTTTGCTTATTTAGCGCATCAATGGCATTTCGAGAACTTGTTTTCACAGTCCCTGAGGATCTCGCAGAGAACCTTGGGGATGCTTTAATGGAATTAGGTGCTTTATCTATTTCTGTTAGCGATGCCGCAGCTGATACCGAAGAGGAAAAACCGCTTTATGGTGAGCCAGGATTAACGCCTGAGAAAAATGCCTGGGAACAATCCCAAGTGATTGCTCTATTTGATGAAAATGGTTTAACTGCCGCAGAAATTTCCTTAGCTCTCAGCGAAGAAGGTTTTCAGGTAAACATGCCATTGGAACGATCTGTTGAAGAACAAGATTGGGTTCGTTTAACCCAATCTCAGTTTGATCCGATCCAAGTTGGCCAACGCCTGTGGGTAGTTCCTTCTTGGCATGATGCTCCTAATGACCCGAACGCAGTTTGTCTTGCGGTTGACCCTGGTTTAGCTTTCGGCACTGGCAGTCACCCAACCACCAAACTTTGCATGCAGTGGTTGGAAGAGCACGTCGGCCTTGGTGAAAAAACACTATTAGATTACGGCTGTGGCTCAGGTATCTTAGCGATTGCTGCAAAACGTTTAGGTTGCGGCCCAGCAATCGGCGTTGATATTGACCCTCAAGCAGTCAGCTCAGCCAAAGATAATGCTATTCGCAATGAGGTATCTGTTGCATTTTATTTACCTGAAGAAGATACAGCTACCAGCCAACATGATGTTGTCGTAGCGAATATCTTAGCCAATCCATTACAAGTATTAGCCCCTGCTCTTTGTCAGCGAATTGCTCCAGAAGGTCACATTGTTCTCTCTGGAATTTTGGCAAGACAAGCTGAAGAAGTAATTGAGACATACAAACCATGGCTTGATCTCCAAGTATGGCGTGAATGTGATGGCTGGGTTTGCCTAACAGGCCAGCTCAAAAAAAAAACTCTAAATTCTTCTAAATCTCCAAGCCCCCGTTGGTTAAAGATTGTTGCAAGCCTAGCGCTCAGCGCATTGGTTTTGGGACAAATTAGTTATCTGGGGCGTGATGCCATCAAACATCTGATCGCAAAATCACCACCCTCCATCCAAACATCAACTGAAAAAGCTTTTAGTGCAATTGACAAGTCTATTTGTCAGCTTCTTCCATGCCAGGATCGGGCGTTAAGTGATTTTTCAGCTTGGTCTATTGAATTTGCTAATTTAGAAATTTCTGCCCCAAGTTCGAAAAGAAAATCCAGTGAACCAAGCGGCATCCTCAAACTACAAATCAGAAATCAACTCAATACATTTGTTGCATGGCCAGCCATTGTTTTAACAATCACCGATGCCAATGATATTGTGATTGCTGAAAAAGTTCTTCAAGCCAAAGATTGGTTACCTTCAGAATTACAAAGCGATGCAACGGCCTTAGATAAAGGTGCCGCCCCTCTATTAGAAGTGAGCAGCAATCTTCCTCTAGCGCTTCCTGAGCAGGCTGCAGGCTATCGCGTTCGCTTAAGCTACCTCAATAAAGAATAAATTTAAAATAACTATCTAACTATCGAAAAGAGATCTTATGTCTAGCTTAATTTGTGGCTCTATTGCTTATGACACCATCATGTCCTTTGAAGGTCGATTCCAAGATCAAATCTTGGCTGACCAGATCCATATTCTGAATGTGGCCTTTTTGGTTCCTAGCATGCGACGTGAATTCGGCGGTTGCGCAGGCAATATTGCCTATAACCATAAATTGCTAGGCGGTGACCCGATCATCATGGCTACCGTAGGTGGTGATGCAGGCTCATACTTTGATCAATTATCAAAATATGGCATCACAGCAGATCATATTCGTGAAATTCCTGAGTCTTTTACAGCTCAAGCAATGATCACAACCGATCGCGATAACAATCAAATTACAGCGTTCCATCCTGGTGCTATGGGTGAATCTCACCTCAATCAAGTGGCCGATGTTGTTAAACACCGTCAAGCAAAACAATTGAGCCAACCAAAAATTGCCATTGTTGCGCCAGATGGTCGTCAAGGTATGATTGAGCATTGCCAACAACTGGCTGATGGGAAGATTCCATTCATTTTCGATCCAGGTCAGGGTTTACCAATGTTTGATGGCAAAGATTTGTTGGGTTTTGTCGAGCAAGCAACTTATGTAGCAGTGAATGACTATGAAGGCGAAATGCTATCTCAAAGAACTGGTCTGTCACTTCCTCAGATTTCAGAGCGAGTTGAAGCATTAATTGTGACCAAAGGCGCCCAAGGTGCAGAAATTCATAGCAAAGGTCAAAAATTTGATATTCCGGTTGTTCCTGTAGAAAAAGCCATCGATCCAACAGGTTGTGGCGATGCTTTTAGAGGTGGCTTGTTATTTGGTTTAGAACAAAACTTCGACTGGGAAACCACCGGTCGATTAGCTAGTCTTATGGGATCGATCAAAATTGCAAGTCAGGGCCCACAAAATCACCAACCTAGCCAAGAAGAAATCAAAGCTCAATTCAAACAAGCTTTCGGCTACAACTACTAATCTTCGATTTAAAAAATAAGGTCGTAAAAAAACCCGCTAAGGCAACTAAGCTCTAGCGGGTTTGATTCCTTTCAGGAATCAGTCCCTAATTAGATTAAGGACGTGAACCTGTTGGGAAAGGCCAAGCAGCGGCTGGATTTAATACTGTCTTTGCTGATGAAGCAGAGGCAGCTTTAACCGCTGGCTTTTTTGCTGCTGGTTTTTTAGCAGCAGGCTTACTTACTTTTTTTTTACTACTTTTTTAGCAGCTTTTTTTGCAGCTGGCTTTTTAGCAGCAGGCTTCTTAGCAGCTACTTTCTTAGCAGCAGGCTTTTTAGCAGCAGCTTTTTTAGCAGCAGGCTTCTTAGCAGCTACTTTTTTAGCAGCAGGCTTCTTAGCAGCAGCTTTTTTAGCAGCAGGCTTCTTAGCAGCTACTTTCTTAGCAGCAGGCTTCTTAGCAGCAGCTTTTTTAGCAGCAGGCTTCTTAGCAGCTACTTTCTTAGCAGCTGGTTTCTTTGCAGCTACTTTTTTAGCAGCTGGTTTCTTTGCAGCAGGTTTTTTCTTGGCAGTTGCCATATTAAACTCCTTCACGTGAGAGTGATTTACTAATACTACTGATTAAAGAAACCCGACCACACCAATTTCGTGTGAGCGAGCCATTCATCGGCGCGCCACTCACTACACGTCGCACGCTAATGAATCTTGGAAAAAAAGCCGTGACCTCTGCAGGTGACGGCTTTTTAAATAAGTTAGAAGAACGTTTAGAACTATCAAAAGAAATAGATAACAACGCACTCTGATGATTCAGAGTTTTCGGTTTTAATCCGTGTTGTTGGCTACTACCTATCAACAGTTTTTTCTCCTAGTGTTTTTATAACTTTCGTGATAGTACAACTTAAGAGATGCGTTGTCATTAATTATTTTAAAAAAAATTACTCCCAGTTCAACGCACCACCAGTTTGATATTCAATAACGCGAGTCTCAAAGAAGTTTCTTTCTTTCTTCAAGTCGATCATTTCACTCATCCATGGGAATGGATTTTCTTCGTTCGGGAACATTGCTTCCAAACCAATTTGCATGCAACGGCGGTTGCAAATGTAGCGCAGATATCCTTTGAACATTGGCGCGTTCAAACCTAGAACCCCTCTAGGCATGGTGTCTTCAGCGTATCTGTACTCTAATTCAACTGCTTGCTCGAACAAACCGCGCAACTCTTCTTTGAACTCTGCAGTCCATAGGTGTGGGTTCTCAAGTTTGATCTGATTGATCATGTCGATACCGAAGTTGCAGTGCAATGATTCATCACGCAAGATGTACTGATACTGCTCAGCAGCACCCGTCATTTTATTTTGGCGACCCATCGCTAAAATTTGCGTAAAACCAACATAGAAGAACAAACCTTCCATGATGCAAGCAAAAACGATCAATGAACGAAGTAACTTCTGATCGCTCTCTGGAGTGCCAGTTTTGAATGATGGATCAGTTAAAACATCGATAAACGGAATCAAAAACTCATCTTTGGCACGAATTGAAGGCACTTCATGGTACGCATTGAAGATTTCAGCCTGATTAAGACCCAAAGATTCCACAATATATTGGTAAGCGTGAGTATGAATAGCCTCTTCAAATGCCTGACGCAACAAATATTGACGACATTCAGGCGCTGTAATCTGACGATAAGTACCCAAAACAATATTATTTGCAGCCAAAGAGTCAGCAGTCACAAAGAAACCTAAGTTACGCATGATGATGCGACGCTCATCTTCAGTTAGACCATTAGGGTCTTTCCAAAGTGCAATATCGCGAGTCATGTTGATCTCTTGAGGCATCCAGTGGTTAGCGCAACCAGATAAGTACTTCTCCCAAGCCCACTTATATTTAAATGGCACCAATTGGTTCACGTCTGTAGAACCATTAATGATTCGCTTGTCCGCCACGTTGACTCGGCGAGCAGCCGCATCTTCAGGATTAATCGTCGCTGAAGGTGCTGATGCTGATGCTGTTGGCAACGGCATTGGGCGGTTCGGTAATAAATTGCTTTCAACTGCAGCACTCGGTGTTACCACCGGTGCGGCTTGATTAAGCGGTGCTGCTGCAGGGGTTTCTTCTTCCCAAGTCAACATAATGTCTTCTCCAAATATTTTAATAACTACTTATTCTTTAACCACTAATATACGACTTATTGGCAAGCTTCGCATTCGTCAAAGCCAGCATCACCTGGACGCATCGTACAAACTGGACCGTCCGCTTCTGCTGCCGCTGCTGCCGCAGCTGCTAATGTTGGATCTCCGTTTGAAACAGCGTTCAATGAGCCACCCTTCACTGTTGATTTCTCAACGTGAGTTGCTGAAATCGTGCGCAAGTAGTAAGTTGTTTTCAAACCACGTAACCAAGCCAACTTGTACGTGTCATCCAATTTCTTACCTGATGCACCAGCCATGTAAATATTGAGTGATTGAGCTTGATCGATCCACTTTTGACGACGTGAAGCTGCTTCAACCAACCATTGAGGCTCAACTTCGAAGGCAGTTGCATATAAATCACGTAAATCTTGTGGAATACGGTCGATTTTTGACAATGAACCATCAAAGTACTTCAAGTCAGCAATCATGACTTCATCCCAAAGACCGCGAGCCTTCAAATCACGAACTAAATAGTCATTCACCACTGTGAATTCACCTGAAAGGTTAGATTTCACAAAAAGGTTCTGATAAGTTGGCTCGATACAAGCTGAAACACCAATAATGTTTGAAATTGTTGCTGTTGGAGCGATTGCTACGCAGTTTGAGTTACGCATACCGAACTGTTTGATACGGTTACGTACCAATGTCCAATCCATCTTGGATGACATATCAACTTCAACATAGCCACCACGTTGCTCAGCCAATAGCTTCACTGAGTCTTGTGGAAGGATGCCACGATCCCATAATGAACCCTGATAAGTCTGATATGTGCCACGCTCTTCAGCCAACTCTGTTGAGGCTAGGTAAGCGTAGTAGCAAACAGCTTCCATTGACTCATCAGCAAACTGAACAGCAGCATCACTAGCGTAAGGAATACGCAACATGTGCAAGCAATCCTGGAAGCCCATAATACCCATACCAACTGGACGGTGCTTCATGTTTGAATTGCGCGCTTTAGCTACAGCGTAATAGTTAATATCAATCACGTTATCCAACATGCGCATAGCTGTACGGATCGTTCTTTGAAGTTTTTCGTGATCAAGTACTAACTGACCATTTGCATCAGTCTTCAAGTGAACAGCCAAGTTCACTGAACCTAAGTTACAAACAGCGATTTCTGACTCATTTGTGTTCAAAGTGATCTCTGTACACAAGTTTGATGAGTGAACCACGCCAACGTGTTGTTGTGGACTGCGAACGTTACATGGGTCTTTGAAAGTGATCCATGGGTGGCCAGTTTCAAACAACATACCTAACATCTTGCGCCACATATCTAACGCGTTAACTTTCTTAAATGGCTTTAATTCACCATTTGCAGCTTTTTGCTCGTAAGCCAAATAAGCTTTTTCAAAGTCAGCACCAAATTTGTCATGTAAATCTGGGCAAGTTGAAGGTGTAAATAGAGTCCACTCACCTTTTTCCATCACACGCTTCATGAATAGGTCAGGAATCCAGTTGGCTGTATTCATATCGTGAGTACGGCGGCGATCATCACCTGTGTTCTTACGTAACTCTAAGAATTCTTCAACGTCTAAGTGCCAAGTTTCCAAATAGGCGCAAACTGCACCCTTACGCTTACCACCTTGGTTTACCGCAACTGCTGTGTCGTTAACTACCTTCAAGAACGGCACAACACCTTGTGACTTACCGTTAGTGCCTTTGATATGACTACCTAAAGCACGTACGCTTGTCCAGTCATTACCTAAACCACCTGCAAATTTAGATAACAAAGCGTTTTCTTTCA
The DNA here is from genome assembly GCA_024642065.1 of Polynucleobacter sp. Lineage (GTDB taxonomy): Bacteria > Pseudomonadota > Gammaproteobacteria > Burkholderiales > Burkholderiaceae > Polynucleobacter. The sequence continues at coordinate 27,785 of JAHEBW010000008.1, forward strand.
AACCTTCGTAGATACCATCTAAATCATCTGGAATGGTTGTGAGGTAGCAGCTAGACAACTGTGAACGCAATGTTGCAGAGTTGAACAATGTTGGCGTGCTAGACATGAAATCGAATGTTGAAAGGATTTCATAGAACTGGATTGCGCGCTCTTCACGATTCACTTCGTTCAAAGCCAAGCCCATCGCTACACGCATAAAGAATGCTTGCGGCATTTCAATACGGTGATCTTCAATGTGCAAGAAATAGCGGTCATACAAAGTTTGCAAACCTAAATAGTTGAACTGTAGGTCACGGTCAGCTTTTAGTGCGGCGCCCAACTTAGCCATATCAAATGTTAATAACTTCTGATCTAGCAACTCTGCATCAACACCTTGTTTGATGAATTGTGGGAAATAGTTGATGTACTCAGCCGCCATTGCACCTTGTGGCACTTCACGACCCAAGATTTCTTTACGGATTGTGTGCATCAAAATACGAGCAGTTACTTGGCTATAGGCTGGATCTTTTTCGATCAAAGTGCGTGAAGCCAAAATTGCTGAGTCGTAAACCTGTGCCATAGGCACGCCTTCGTACAAATTCTTAATGGTTTCAGTGATGATAGGTTCAGCACTCACTGCATTACCCAAGCCTTCGCATGCGGCTTGAATCACCATCTGTAATGCAACCATATCTAATGGTTTAACAACACCGTTGTCATTCACATTCAAACCTGGGTGATTAACAATTGGTGCCACCGGTGCAGCTGCTACCTGTGCTGCACGCTCTTGATTACGCTTTTCACGATAAAGAACGTAAGCACGAGCAACGTTATGCTCGCCACTACGCATCAAAGCCAATTCAACTTGGTCTTGGATATCTTCAATGTGGAATGTGCCACCGTTTGGACGGCTGCGCAATAAAGCGCGAACCACTACTTGCGTTAACTGTTCTACTTGTTCACGTACACGTGCTGAAGCAGCACCTTGTCCACCGTTAACAGCTAAGAATGCTTTAGTCACTGCAATTGCAATTTTTGATGGCTCAAATGCCACTACTGAACCATTACGACGAATAATTTTGTAATCAGATAACTGCGTAGCTTGTGCGCTACCTACACCACCAGCAATAAATCCTTCTGATGGTTGTTGATTAACTTGACCGGTTGGTTGGCCAGCAAAAGGGCTTGTAGTTTGGCCAGTTGCTTGCGGATCTGCGTAGGTCATAGGACTCCTATCTCTCTTATATATATGTATTAATTGGGTAAAACAGACAATTTTGATTATTTTTCAACGGCTATTCGCTGCGGGTAACACTACATTTAGTGTTTTGCTAGCGACAACGGTACTAAGTATAGGGTATTAGCTATGTATTTGATAAGCATTATTTGCAAAAAAATACCTATCGGAATCCCTAATTTGGCTGGAATTTCGCCTATTTTTCGCACTAATTTGGGGCTTTAAAAATGAAAAATGAGGTTTGTGAGCGCTCACAAACCTCATTAGCTTATCCTGCTGAAAATTTTTATACGCGCTTATTTAGCCCGTAGGGAAGTTGCCTCTCAGGAATGCCCGCTAATTGTGAAAAATATTGCCAGTCAAAATGAATGCCGGGGTCTTTTTTTCTTCCTGGAGCTACATCGCTATGTCCAGCGTAAGCTGAAATTGGATACGTTTTCTTTAAAACCGTAACCAAATCTTTCAAAGCTGCATATTGAGCTGGTTGAAATGGCAAATCTTCGGTTCCCTCTAATTCAATCCCAATTGAAAAATCATTACAGCGCTCTCTTCCGAAAAATTCAGAAGCACCCGCATGCCAAGCTCGATGCAAAGTAGAAACAAATTGTTGAACTTGTCCATCACGCTTAATCAAGAAATGACTAGAGACTTGTTGATCAGCAATTTGCTCAAAATAAGGGTGAGCCTTAGGGTCTAATTTATTTTGGAAAAAATCAGCCACATAATTTCCACCAAATTGACCTGGGGGCAAACTGATGTGGTGAACTAATACCAATTCAACAGGCATACCTGATGGACGCTCATCATAATTAGGCGACTTCACCCACTCAGCCATACCCCACCATCCCTTAGGATCAATTGCTCGCTGGTGCTCTACTGAGCAGTAAACACCAACTCCTTCATCCGCAGGAAATCTCAAACCACAACAAGGACACTGCTGCATCGATTGAGGCTCTGATGAAGCTGTCTTAGATGTCTTTGGTGGTGATTCTTTTTTAGGTGATGGTTTAGCCGGCTTGGCGCTAGATCGGCCATTTTGTTCGATTTGCGCAAAGCGCCACCACATAATGAGGCCCGTCATGATGAGGATGAAGAGTAACCATTTCATCTTTGGAGCAACACTTCTAAAACAAAACGACTACCTACATAGGCCAGCAATAAAACAAGGAAAGATCCTAGAACCCAACGAATTGCGGTCAAACCACGTAAACCAATTCGCCAACGAGCAATTAGCAAACCAGCAAACATGAACCAAGACAGGATGCCAAACACTGTTTTGTGATCCCAGAAAAGCGCACGGCCAAACAAAGTCTGACTAAAAAATAATCCAGAGAAAACAGTCAAAGTTAATAACGCAAAGCCGACAACAATGATTCTGAAAAGAATATTTTCCATACTCATCAAGGAAGGCAAGCGCTGCCCCCATTTAGCAAAAAAACTATTGGCCTTGTCATGGGTTGGCATATGCAAATGCCTATCTTGCCAGTGCATCAAGATCGCATGGAGTGCCGCCAGACTTAATAAACCATAAGCAATATTCGCAACAATGAAATGAGCCCTAAACCAAGGATCATGTATCGCTCTCGCAGACAATACATAACCAGGGAAAATCACAGGCAAAAGACTGCAAATGCCAGCAGCAAAAAGAACCATCGCTCTTAGGCCACGCATGGGCAAATACCAACTCTCGAACCAGAAAAATGTGACCCCTATCCAAGACATCATAGATAAAGCTTGCGCAAACCCAAATATGAAACCTTCAGGGGTAAAAATTGACTCGTGAAGAATCAATCCATGCAGAAGCAAAAGAGGCAACAAAAGCCACTGTGATATCGGTAAAACGCGCGAAGAGTCCTGATTCTGTTCAGAATTCTGGGCATAAACCCGGATTTCTTTCCAAAAAAACAAGAAATATAAAGCGCTGGGTAACCATGCGAGGCTGGGGTGACCTAAAATATTCATATCTATAGTTTAATGCTCATATGTTCCAGAATCTAACAGATCGTTTAAGTCGTGTGGTGAAAACCATGCGCGGTCAGGCCAGACTGACCGAAGAAAATACCGCAGAAATGCTGCGCGAAGTTCGTCTAGCCCTTTTAGAGGCTGACGTTGCGCTGCCTGTTGTTAAAGAATTAATCGCCAATATCAAAGCCAAGGCCCTTGGCGAAGAAGTGATTGGCAGCTTAAGTCCTGGTCAAGCTTTAGTGGGCGTAGTTCAAAAAGAGCTAACCGCCATCATGGGCGACCCTCGCGCTGGCCAACTCAACCTTGCCGCACAACCACCAGCTGTTATTTTGATGGCTGGTCTCCAAGGTGCAGGTAAAACCACTTCTGTTGGCAAATTATCAAAATGGCTGAAAGATACTCAAAAGAAAAAAGTATTAACAGTATCTTGTGACGTTTATCGACCAGCAGCGATTGCACAGCTTCAAACTGTCAGCGAACAAGCTGGCGCAGATTTTTTCCCAAGCAATGAAAATCAAAAACCTGCTGACATTGCAAGAGATGCACTTGATTGGGCAAAGCGCCACTATCACGATGTCTTAATCATCGACACGGCAGGTCGCTTGGGTATTGATGAAGCCATGATGAAAGAGATCAGTGAGCTTCACAACCTAGTGAATCCAATTGAAACTTTGTTTGTAGTTGATGCCATGCTGGGACAAGATGCCATCAACACTGCCAAAGCTTTCCATGAAACATTACCCTTAACTGGCGTCATCCTCACTAAATTAGACGGTGATGCACGCGGTGGTGCAGCTCTATCTGTGCAACACATCACAGGCGTACCTATTAAGTTTGCTGGTGTTGCTGAAAAGCTAGATGGTCTAGAACCTTTTGATGCAGAAAGAATGGCCAGCCGCATTTTAGGTATGGGCGACATTCTGGCATTAGTAGAGCAAGCTCAAAAGTCTGTTGATATCGAACAAGCTCAGAAACTTGCTGAAAAAGTAAAAAAAGGTGGCTTTGATCTGAATGACTTCAGAATGCAAATTACTCAAATGAGACAAATGGGTGGTCTGGGTAATTTAATTGATAAGCTTCCAGCCCAATTTGCTCAAGCAGCTGCGAAGCAAGATATGGGCGTTGCTGATAAACAAATTCGACGCACCCAAGGCATTATCGACAGCATGACACCACAAGAAAGATTAAAGCCTGAACTTCTTAAAGCCAGCCGTAAGCGCCGCATTGCAGCCGGCGCAGGTGTTCAAGTACAAGAAGTGAATCGCGTTCTTGCTCAGTTTGAACAGATGCAAGGCATGATGAAACAATTCAAAGGTGGCAAGATGGCAAAAATGCTGGGCGGTATGGCCGCTAAGGGCATGGGGAATATGTTCAGACGTTAAACGTCTTCTTATTTCTTCGCATCTAAGATTTCAAGCAAACGAAATAAAAAAGGCCGGTCAATTCATCATTGACTGGCCTTTTTATTGAGTTGGACTTAATTAATGAGCTAGCTTTGCTTGGATAGCCGTAATCACTTTGTTAGAAACTTCTGCCACAGGAACTTGAGTTGCTTCAGCATCTGTTCTTGCTTGGAATTCAAGCTGACCTTCTTTTAATCCACGCTCACCAATCACAACACGATAAGGCACGCCGATTAATTCCCAATCCGCAAACATCGCACCAGGACGCTCGCCACGATCGTCCAAGATCACTTCAATACCAGCAGCAGTTAATTCTTGGTAGAGCTTGTCAGAGGCCTCACGAACCATATCTGAACGGTCATAACCCATTGGGCAAAGCACTACCTGGAATGGCGCAATAGAAACCGGCCAAACAATTCCGCGATCATCAAAGCATTGTTCAATCGCAGCACCTAACAATCTTGTGACACCAATGCCATAACAACCCATGACCATTGGCTGAGACTGTCCTTTTTCATCAAGGTAAACAGCATTCATAGACTCAGAGTAGCGGGTACCTAACTGAAATACATGCCCCACTTCAATGCCACGGCAAATATCTAAAGTGCCCTTACCGTCAGGTGAAACGTCACCCGACAAAACGTTGCGCAAATCTGCAACGATAGGCTCTGGCAAATCACGCCCCCAATTAACACCTGTTAGATGAAAGCCCTCTTGATTAGCGCCACAAACAAAATCGCTCATATTTGCAACCGTACGATCTGCAACAACTGTTAATGGCTTTTTAGTTTTAACGGGGCCTAGGTATCCAGGCGGAGTACCAAAATATTCAATGATCTCTGCTTCACTAGCAAAACGGAAATCAGTTAGTCCTGGCACCTTACTAGCTTTAACTTCATTCAATTCATGATCACCGCGCACCAACAATACAAATAACTTTGCGCCTTCTTCTGAATCAACGGCTAAAACAATTGATTTAACAGTTTTCTCTAAAGGCAAGTTCAAGAATTTCGCCAAATCTTCACACTTACTTTGACCAGGCGTCGCAACAGAAACCATCTCTTGTGATGGGGTGCCGCGAGTAGCAATTAAAGACATGGCCTCAGCCGTTTCAATATTGGCTGCGTAATCAGATGTTGGGCAATAAGCGATAGCGTCTTCACCGGTATCAGCGATGACGTGGAATTCTTGGCTACCAGTTCCACCAATAGCGCCGTTATCTGCGTTGACTGCGCGGAAGTTGAGGCCCAAACGAGTAAAAATACGTTGATAGGCATCAAACATCTTGGCATAAGACAGCTTCATACCTTCAACATCACGGTCAAAGGAATAAGCATCTTTCATACAGAATTCACGGCCACGCATAATGCCAAAACGAGGGCGGCGCTCATCGCGGAATTTTGTTTGAATTTGATAAAAGTTCACAGGTAGCTGTTTGTAGCTCTTAATTTCATTGCGAGCGATATCAGTAACAACTTCTTCTGAAGTTGGCTGAATCAAGAAATCTCGATCATGTCGGTCTTTAATACGAAGCAATTCTGGGCCCATCTTGTCCCAACGGCCAGTTTCTTGCCATAACTCAGCAGGCTGAACCACAGGCATCAATAGCTCAACGGCGCCGGCTTTATCCATTTCCTCACGAATAATCCCCTCAACTTTGCGAATCACTTTGAGGCCCATAGGCATGTAGTTATAGATGCCAGCACCCAATTTTCGAATCATGCCAGCCCTCATCATCAGCTTATGAGAGACGATTTCCGCGTCCGCAGGAGCTTCTTTAAGGGTTCTAATAAAAAATTGAGATGCTTTCATGGTTTACTTTATTAAAAAATGGATGGGCTATAGCTATAATCAATTTATTGATTTTAAAGGATTAAGGGATTAAGGGCACGAATATGCTCGACAGAGAAGGGTATAGACCCAACGTCGGCATCGTTCTCATCAATCAACGCAACGAAGTATTTTGGGGTAAGCGTGTTGGTCAGCATTCCTGGCAGTTCCCTCAGGGAGGGATTCAACATGGTGAAAACCCAGAACAAGCGATGTATCGCGAGTTGCATGAAGAGATCGGTCTAGAGCCGCAACATGTCCAAATTATTGGACGAACACGCGAATGGCTGCGTTATGACGTGCCAGCTGAATTCTTGCGCCGCTCTAACGCATCACAATCTAATCGCCGCTCATCTCGTCAAAGTTATCGCGGTCAAAAACAAATTTGGTTCTTACTTCGCATGGTTGGCAGAGATAGCGATGTTTGCTTAAGAGCAACAGAGCATCCAGAATTTGATGCTTGGCGCTGGAGTCCTTATTGGATCCCTCTAGATGTTGTGATTGACTTTAAACGTGAAGTTTATGAATTAGCTTTATCTGAATTGGCCCGCTTTATTTCAAGAGGCCCCCGCATGATGATGATGCCTTGGGGTTCACCACTTGATATGGCTAAACATATGTATCCCGAAAACAAATCAACATCACCAGATTCTTCTGAGGAGCAGTCTTGAAACACACCCCTATCCTTAAGGGATTGATCTGCACATTAGCCGCAATCAGCTTCTGCTCACAAGCTCAATATAAAACTCTAGACCCTGCAGATGAAAATGATATCGATGCGCCTCGTTTTTGGAATGAAGCTGAAGTCAAAATGCCTAGCGCGCCACCTTCAAAAAACTTAAAGCCATTTTTTGTATCGATCAATACACCCTTAACATTCGCAATTGATGCAGACTCATTAGCGCTTGGCCAAGATGACGTGCTTCGATATATTTTGGTGATTACCAGCCCAAGCGGCGCAAAACAAATTAGTTACGAAGGTATTCGTTGTGAGAAATATGAGTGGCGCTTGTATGGCACTCTAACAAGTGATGGGCAATGGCGAAAAAACCCAACTAGCAAATGGCAGTTAATCATGCCTAATAGCTATAACCGCTATCACTCTGCTTTAGTGAAGGATGCTTTTTGCGAAAACAGTATTCCACGCAGGAATATGAAAGAAATTATTCAACTGCTAAAACCTTAATTTGGTTTTAAGTCGGTTTTATTGAGAAGTTAATTACTGGGAAACCAGTTGCGAGCCAATCAATTCACCTTTTGCAAGACGAACTAAAACATTCTGCTCTAAACCAGAAGCAATTACGGTATGAGCACCAGATTGTTTTGCTAACTTAGCCGCTAGCACTTTGGTCAACATGCCACCCTTACCAATTGAACTTCCTGCGCCACCAGCCATTAGCTCTAATTGAGCATCCCCTGCATTAGCTTCTTGTATCAAAGTTGCATCTGGGTTTTTGCGTGGATCAGCGTTATACAAACCATCTTGGTCAGTCAAAATAACAAGAGCATCAGCTTCAATTAAATTTGTTACTAATGCACCTAAAGTATCGTTATCACCAAATTTAATTTCATCAGTCACAACCGTATCATTTTCATTAATGATAGGTACTACGCCATGTTTTAAAAGCGTTAACAAAGTCATGCGAGCGTTTTGGTAACGCTGCTCATCAGCCAAGTCGGCATTGGTTAATAAAACTTGAGCCGTGCGGATGCCGTATTTAGCAAAACAAGTTTCATAAACTTGTACGAGCCCCATTTGTCCTACAGCAGCGGCAGCTTGCAACTCGTGGATGTCTGTTGGGCGATTAGTCCAAGCTAGGCGCTGCATACCTTCTGCAATTGCACCTGAGCTCACCATGACAACTTGTTTACCCATGGAGCGGAGTTCGGCCATTTGAGCAGCCCAACGACCGATTGCTTCATGATCTAAACCCTGACCATGGTTAGTAACCAATGTTGAACCTACTTTAACAACGATGCAATGAGCATCTTGAATAGCTCTGACCACCCTCATACCCCTTATTAGTCGTTAGGCTCATCGCCTAACTGCTCACCATGAAAACGCACATCAGCTTCGTGCTCTTCAATATCATCACGCTCTTTACGTTTTTCATCCAAATCTTTTTGGATAGCGTAACAAAGTTGTTGGCAACCTTCACCGGTCAATGCGGAAATTTCAAAAACTGGGCCTTTCCAACCATAAGCTTTTATAAAGCTCTTGATACGCTCAGCTCTATCTTCTTCAGCAATCATGTCAACTTTGTTTAAAACCAACCAACGTGGCTTGTCATACAAAGATGCATCATATTTTTTAAGTTCATTAACGATGGCTTTTGCTTCAGCAACAATATCAACACTCTCATCAAACGGAGCCATGTCGACCAAATGCAACAATAAATTCGTGCGCTGTAAATGTCTTAAGAAGCGATGGCCCAAACCAGCACCTTCTGCTGCACCTTCAATCAAACCAGGAATGTCAGCAATCACAAAACTGCGCTCTTGCCCAACACGCACCACACCCAAATTAGGATGTAATGTTGTGAATGGGTAGTCCGCAATCTTTGGACGCGCATTAGATACTGCTGTAATCAATGTTGATTTACCTGCATTAGGCATGCCCAATAAACCAACGTCAGCCAATACTTTGAGCTCTAAACGTAACTTATGTTCTTCACCAGGCAAGCCACTGGTCTTTTGTCTTGGTGCGCGATTAGTACTGCTCTTGAAGTGCAAGTTACCCCAACCACCAGAACCACCTTTGGCCAAACATAGACGTTGGCCGTGGAACGTTAAATCAGCAATCACCTCATCGGTATCCATATCATGGATGATCGTACCTACAGGCATGCGAAGCTCAATATCTTCACCAGCTTTACCGTAGCAATCAGCACCACGACCAGACTCACCGTTTTGGGCTAAGTGTTTTTTTGCATATCGATAGTCAACCAGAGTATTGATGTTGCGATCAGCAATAGCGTAAACGCTACCACCGCGACCGCCATCTCCGCCGTCCGGTCCACCAAATTCAATAAATTTTTCACGACGCATAGAGGCGCTGCCAGAACCACCGTGGCCTGCAACTACTTCAATACGCGCTTCATCGATAAATTTCATAAATTCCAATAAAAAAAGGCCTCGCTGTTGGGCGAGGCCTTATGCTGAGTTCTGAATTTTCTTCGTTATCTCAGTTAAGGCTAATTAAGCTGTCGGAAGTACAGAAACGAATGATTTCTTATCTGCACCTTTAACGCCAAATTGAACATGACCGTCTACCAATGCGAACAATGTGTGGTCTTTGCCACAACCAACGTTCACACCTGGGTGAACGCGTGTACCGCGTTGACGAACAATAATGCCGCCTGCATTGATGGCTTGACCGCCATAAACTTTAACGCCTAATCGTTTTGACTCTGAGTCACGGCCGTTACGTGTCGAACCGCCGCCTTTTTTCTGTGCCATTTTCTACTCCGCCTCTGCCTATTAGGCCTTAATGGAATTAATCAAAATCTCAGTAAAGTTCTGACGATGACCTTGACGCTTTTGGTAGTGCTTGCGTCGACGCATCTTGAAGATCTTTACTTTGTCATGACGACCCTGAGAAATAACAGTGGCTTTAACAGCTGCACCACTCACCAATGGCTCACCAAACTTAAGTGATTCGCCTTCGCCTACGGCGAGAACTTGGTCAAGAGTGATTTCACTGCCTACATCCGCTGGTATCTGTTCTATTTTCAATTTTTCTCCAGCAGCAACCTTATATTGTTTGCCACCGGTTTTTATGACCGCGTACATATTGAAATCTTTCTATAAATCACCACACAACCCTATGTCGTGCAGAGCCATAGATTATAGCCCTAGCTTAATTTCTAGTCAAAAAGTAGAATGGCAGCAAGACTCAAGGAAGTATTACTAGTTTTTATAATAAAATCTAATTAATTCAATGAGTTAAACTAGATACCATTAGAAATCAGACAATTTTATTAGTTAATGAGCACTAACTTACAAACAATTCTTCACCCAATTTCT
>JAHEBW010000030.1 GCA_024642065.1 Polynucleobacter sp.
GGTAATTTGACTATCAGGGTAATGCTTTGCCATCCATAAAGATAACGAGCCCCATCCACAGCCAAGTTCTAAAATGGCTTGGTCATTCTTGAGGTCAGCATGATGGCATGTCTCTTTTAACGCAGCAGCTTCAGATTCATCAAGATTTTTTACATGACCAGACCAATAGCAACTACTATATTTTCGATGTTTTCCAAGGGCTAAATTAAAAAAATCTGCGGGAACTTCATAATGTTGCGCATTTGCCATTTCTGGTAATGGTGCAATTTCGGCAAGCTTCATACTTTGAAAGAATTTTGTACGCATTTCGCTAGCGACTTCACTGTTGCTTGCAGAAATTTCAGTTAAGCGTTGCTTGCAAAGATGACGAATTCCCGCGCGAATAACGAAGTCTGGCATAAAACCACGCTCGGAGAGTTGAATGGCTAGTTTTGAAAGAATCATGAGCTGCCCTTGGGTATATTTATTTATAGGTACATATAGTAAGTATGAGCTTAAAGTTTAAAGAAGGTTTTATCAATTGAACAATTTATTAATAATGCACTCAAAGAAATGATGAAAAACATACAAACTATTTACTTGGCGGGTGGTTGCTATTGGGGGATGGAAGAACTTTTTAGAGTCATTCCAGGTGTTGTGGGGACCCAGGTAGGCTTTTCTGGTGGACATATCGCCAATGTGGCTTATAGGGAAGTCACCACAGGCACAACGGGTCATGCAGAAACGCTTATGGTGCAATTTGATTCCGACCTTGTTTCGTTAAGGTCCTTATTGTTTGAGTTTTTTAGGGTGCACAACCCAACGAAACTCAATCAACAAGGCAATGATATTGGCACGCAGTATCGCTCTGTGATTTTTTACGCAGATGTTCAGCAAGAGGCGATTGCTCAAGAGGTGATGAGCGTCGTGAATGGCTCTGAGCAATGGGGCTCACCCCTTGTGACAGAACTAGTCCCGTTCAAGGCTTTCTATCCTGCAGAAGAAAAGCATCAGAAATATATTATGAAGTTTCCCGATGGCTATACTTGCCATTACAGAAGAAACTTCAACTTTGGAGAGGCAAGCGAATGAAAATTTTATTATTGATTATTGCGATTACGGCTTTAGTTCTTTTGATTTCAAAGCAGTCAGAAGCCGCGAGCGTTCCAACACCAGGCGAGACAGCCCCAGGTTTCAGATTGATCGATCAAAATGGGGAAATTAAAAAACTCTCAGACTTCTCTGGTCAGTGGGTCGTGCTCTATTTTTATCCAAAAGATGACACCCCTGGGTGCACAAAAGAAGCTTGTGCCTTTAGAGATGATCTTGCTAGCTTGGAAAAGCTAGGTGCGAAGGTGGTCGGTATCAGTGTTGACGATAGCGATTCTCATGCAAAGTTTGCTGCTAAGTACCATCTGCCATTTCCTTTACTCGCAGATGAGGATGGCAAAGTTGCAGAGTCTTATGGTGCCCTGACCAATTTGTTCGTCGTCAAAATTGCGAAACGCTATACATTCTTGATTGATCCAAAAGGAAAAGTCTCAAAGGTATATTTGAGTGTTGACACCTCAAGGCATTCTCAAGAAATTGTGGATGATTTAAAAAAGCTGAGCCATTAATTATATGAAAAGCAGACTCATGATCTCGCTGGTTTTATTAATAATTCCAGCTATCATTTGTTGGTTGGTGATGAGCCAACTAGATTCGCTGAATCAACCACAAAAAACATTACTTGCTAAAGTGGGGGATGAGTGTGCTGGTATTGCAGATAACGCGGTTGCGAATATGTCAGCGGTTGTTGAATTTCAAAAGCTTGAGATTCAAGGGCGAAAAATCAATGTAATGCGCCGCTGCATGAGAGACAAAGGTTTTAGTGAGAACCCATCATGGCTAGCCTATGCTACTCCAGTTGCTCATGCAAATGCCATCAAACAAAGCATCTCAGAAGACGAGGCGATTGAGAATTTAAGACGTGAGCATATGATGATTTTTAAGCAATCCTCTCAGCAGCCTATTTATTGGATCCATCAGTCCTAATTACGCTTATTCAATTTAAGCGCAGCAATCTTTTTACCCAACTCTTCTGAGGCGTAACTATCTAATGGTTCAATAGACGCTTTGAGTTGGTTGAGTCGTTCAATATTTCCTTCCTTTAAAGCGATTTCAGACTGCTTTAAAAACACATCTAAATGTTTTGGGTTAATGCTAAGCGCTTTTTCAAATTCCGTTTTTGCCATATCGCTATTACTAAGACCCCAATCAGAAACTGCTAAAAAATACCAGGCATCGGCGACATTGGGTTCTTTTTTAGTCCAGCCTTCAGCAATCGTATGCAAGTTCTTCCACTCGTGGTTCTGGTAAGGAATCACCACCTGCATAAAGTAGGGTTGCTCTTGATACGGAAGTGCCCAAAAAGGAGAGCCATCCGATTTTAATGTGAGCTGCTCCTCAGAGCTGATGAGCTTCTTGATCCACTCTACGGGGAGGCTGTAAAAGAACCCTTGAGGTCCTGGGCTTTTAAAGCTGGTAATGCCGATCAAGTTAAATTTCTGATCAAACAAAGCGCCACCACTTGAACCAAGTGAGAATGCGGCATCTGATCGAATGATTAAACTGTTATCAAAGGGGTATTTGGCTTTAATGCTGCCATAAGATGGCTGCGGAACGTTGTTGCCGTTCGGATAGCCGACACTAAAGACCTCCTCTTCAATTTCAAGTGAAGCAGTATCGCGCATCGGTACAGGCTTGAACGGCAGTCCCTCAAATTTCAATGCACACAAGTCATGTTTCCAGTCTGCTTTGAGTGAGATCGGTTTATACCCATCACCGTACTTTGCGACATTTGCCCCCTTGCCATTTGCCAGTACATGACAATTTGTCACGACATATTCGTTGCTAATCACGACGCCCGTGCCCGTGCCAACATTGCCGTTTTCTAGCTCAACAGAAATCTGAACAATCGAGTCATGAAGTTGCAGCAGTTCACCAATGCTGGGCTGTGCAAAAGCAGGGTTGATTTGAACGAGACTTGCTTGAACGAGTAGGCTGGCAGCGAATATTTTTTTCATTGTAAAACCTAATAATCAAATGGATTCAATATTGTTTTGTCTGTGTCAGTAAGCTTAGGTTCAATTAATTTTTCATGTGCGTGCGCTTGAATTTAAGAACCTGCGCTTGGCTGAACTTTTTTGTCTAGTTTTAGACAAAAGCACAGACTCAATTTGTGTTTAGTGTTATCAGGGTTCATTAAACATGTTGAGTCTTTTGGGAGGCCTTGCGCCTCCTTTTTTTATGGCCATTTGAACCATCAGCGCGATGAGATGGTCGGAATAGTCACTTAATTTATAAATGATGAGAGGTTCGCTATGTTCGCATTATTGATTGCATCATCCATTCTGGGAATTATGCTGTTTGTTAGTCTTGTGATGTTGCCGATTGCCTTTGGTACGTTAACGAGAGAGGTGGCAGGTAACTTTGTCAGAAAGCTCTTTCCCATCTACCATATCGTTTTGTTTTTAGCGTCTCAAGTTGCAGGCTTATTGGCGTTTACTCCACATCTAAAACCAATCGCTTTTCTTTGTGGGTTGATATTTGCCCTGCACTTTGTATTCTTAACGCCGGCGGTAAATAAAGCCTCAGATTCAGGAAATACAAATCGATTTAAAACGCTGCATCGATTAAGTGTATTGGTTAATGTGATCGTGATGGCACTATATGCATTTGCGCTTTGTGTGGACGCTTGTTTTTTCTAGGAGTGTTTAAGTCGTGATGATGAGAATATTCGCTTTAATGCTTCTTGCTGCGCTAGCAACGTCAGCAGGCGCCGCACCATCCAATGAATTGGTTTACACCTTAAAGGCCAGTATCGCGAAAATTCGCAGTGTTAATGCGAGCGGTGGCAGAAGTACTGGAACGGGTATTGTGGTGGCGGAGAATAAGGTCGCTACCAACTGTCACGTCCTCGTTAATTCTGTCGGTATGGACATTGGCGCCATGGGTGAAACTTATCAGCCGGTAGGCCTCCAAGCGGATTGGAAGCATGATGTTTGCATCCTAAACTTTATGTTTCTTCCTCTAAAGCCAGCGACTCTGGGTGATAGTGAGCATTTACAGTACGAGCAAGAGATTTTCTCTATAGGTTTTCCAGGCGGTCCGCCAAAACCACTCACAACATGGGGCACGATCAAGGCACTTTATCCATTTGAGGATAGCGTCGTTATCCGGACTTCCGCCTCTTTTCAAATGGGCGCAAGTGGCAGCCCATTATTTAATGCAAACGGTGAGGTGGTTGGCATCAGTACATTTAAAAGCCCTGGTCGAAATGCTTTCTTCTATAACATCCCTGTGAAGTGGGTGAAAGAGGCAATGAAATTGCCCGTGGCAGAGTTTCATGTAGATGAGCAACCCGCTTTCTGGGACCTCCCTTTGGAGCAAAAACCTTATTGGATGCAAATTGTTTTGCCATTTCAGAATCAACAATGGGATGAAGTTGAGCGCATTGTTAAGCGATGGATTGCGAGTTCGCCAAACGATAGTGAGGCGATGTTTTACGAGGCCACAACAAAAGAACATGCAGGGGATGTTGGCTATGCGAAAACGATATATCAGAAGATTCTCAAGCAAAATCCCAACCACGCTGCAAGTATCATCAGTCTTGCTTCTATCGCAAAAAAAGAAGCAAGCAAAAGCGACTTTGATCAATACAAATCACAATTAGCAAAACTCAATATTGATGCTGATGAACTAGATGACTTAATGAAAGATAGCGTCCATAAATGACCAACCAAATGAAAGACCGATTACCTCGATTGTTGGGATACTTAGGGTTGTTGCCTATTTTATTTTCAACAACGTTGATATTTTGTGATTCGTATCATTTGATGCTTTGGAGAAATATGCTGCTGACCTATGCAGTCGTTATTTTGAGCTTTCTGGGTGCCCTCCATTGGGCCTTTGCGATGAGCATCGAAAACCTTTCGATTAATAAACGTCACGCCATGTTGGTCTGGAGCGTGGTTCCATCTCTCATCGCTTGGCTAGCGCTCTTTATTCCACAAACATTTGGATTCTTACTCTTGTCTTGCTTTTTTGTTTTTGCATTATGGATGGACATTAAGCTTGCCCGATTAACGAGTCTCCCCGCGTGGTATCTTCCGCTGAGATTTAGGCTCACCATTGTGATGACATTTTGTTTGATGGCAGTGGCCTATCTCATTAAGCCGGCTCTGATTCACGCTTAAGAATTTCTGCGCCAACCTCATTCCAGTATTTAGAAAAGCGCACGATGCCTTTTGCGTTTAATTTTTGTTTTGTTGTTTCGTTATAAATTGGTTGCTCTTCCACATAGGTGATATGGCATCCAGAGAGACATTTTCTCAGTGCCGTATTCGGTGTCATTTGTGTTTCAACGCTCCCCGTGTTTAGCACCTTGAGTACTTCTAATGTATCCCCAACCCAGACCTCAACATCTGGCATTTCAGCAAGACAGTCTGCTAAAAACTGTAATCTTTTTAATGCCCAGTTTTGATAAAAATACGCATCAAAAATAAACACTTTTCGCTGCTTGCGCTGATACATCGGATTCATCGGGGAGAGCATTTCGTCATGAAACAAAATAATATGCTCAGCACCATTGTGTTGAAAAACCAATGGGAAATTGGATGTTGTGCTTATTTTTGCTGGGGCTGTTGTTGGTTCAAACAACGCGAGGTTGAGACTTTCGTAACTCCCCTTAAATGGACAAGTCACCTCGCAGTTTTCACATGGTTGATTCTGGGTATATTTGCTTAAATTTTCTTGATTAAAAAAGTAGGGCTTACTTCCAAAGGTGGATGCTACCCATTGCCATGAGAGTGAGTTTGAAGCTTCATCGCCGTCGAGTAACAAGTCATGCATCCATCGAGACGCTTCGCGCCAGTCAATTTTTTGCCAATGAATAAGGTAACTAGAAAGCCACATTCTTGCATGATTATGGAGATAACCCGTATCTTTGAGTGTCTGAACAAACCCATCTATACATGGCAATTTTGTTTGTGATTCTGTGATGTAAGGGGGAAGGGGATTTCTGCCAAGTTTTACCTTGGGCGGCTCCATCTCTGAATGAATTTTTTCACCTGCCATGTACCAAATGTGACGCCAATAATCTCGCCACGCGAACTCAAATAATAGTTTGTTATCGCCAGGCGCTGACTGGGTTTTGGTAAAAGTAATTGCCTCGGATAAAGAAATGCAGCCATGACGTAGGTATGGCGAAAGTTGGGTGACCGCGCCATTAATGTGGTTGCGTGTTTTTTCATAGAGCGCAGGCTTGATTGCATGCAGTCGCCTTAAGCCCTCAGCGCGTCCCCCTATCCAATCTTCGGTTAAATCTGCACCCTTGTGATTAGGAAATAGCGCCCTTAGCTCTTGAAGTCGCTGTGCTCTTAATGTTGAAAGATGAATTCTGATTGGTGACATTATTTGATTAACTTCATATGGTTTTTTTATTCTTTATAAGAGCTTTTCATCGCTGACTTAGTTCATCTTAACTGCTTTTGGGGTGAACTAACTTTCCATAGACGTGACTAACTATTGGTTTTTAATGTGACTGTGCTTGTGATTAAAAAAAGTAATCTTCCGACTAAGCTGTGTTTAACCTGCAACCGTCCTTTTACTTGGCGCAAGAAATGGAAGTTAGTTTGGGATGACGTTAAGTACTGTTCTCATGCTTGTCGAGCGTCAAAAAATTTAACGAAATAGTATTCATCTTATTTAAGGATCATCTAATGTTGCTCAAATCTAAGTCCTTGCTCATCCTTTCGGTTGTGATGGCCTTGAGTGGAAATGCATTCTCTGCGACAGAGACGCTCAATGATTACCCAAGAGAT
>JAHEBW010000028.1 GCA_024642065.1 Polynucleobacter sp.
ACGCCTGGGCACCACTCAAACCCATCAATGAAACAAAGGTGGGTTTATTAGCGGCAGCATCCTTACCAGCAGTTTTCCCAAGTGTTTGACTATCGGATACCTCATCCAAAATATCATCCACCACCTGGAATAAAAGTCCTAAAGAGCTTGCAAATCGATCTAATTGTGCAAGATCTTGCTCGTTTAATTCAATGGCTATACCACCCATACGTACCGACGCCCTGAGTAAGGCACCCGTTTTAAGGCGATGCATGTTTTCTAGGCTATCTTTTGTAAGCGGTTTACCCACGCTCTCTAAATCAATAGCTTGACCACCAGCCATACCCTCTAAGCCACCAGCCTTGGACAGAGTAGCCATCGCTTTTACTTTTTGAGGATCGCTCATGGCACTGTTGGCAATCAAATCAAAAGCCATGGTTTGCAGAGCATCACCCACCAATAAAGCAGTAGCTTCGTCATAAGCCTTATGAACTGTTGCCCTGCCACGGCGTAAATCATCATTGTCCATAGAAGGCATATCGTCATGGACCAATGAGTAAGTATGAAACAACTCAAGCGAAACAGCACAAGCATCAATGCCAGGAACCTGATCTAAGGTCTGCCCTTTTAGGCTTGCTGTAGCGTATGTGAGTAGAGGTCTGATGCGTTTACCGCCACCTGTTGCGGCATAAACCATTGCTTCTTTTAAACCTTGAGCAGAAACACTCATATCTTTAAAAGAATGAGCAATCGCAGCATCAACCCTTTGGGTAGACTGCTTTAACCACTCAGCGGTAACGGCATCAAAACTCACAATTAACCTTGAAATGTTTTTACTTGTTGTTCAACTTGTTCAAGCACTTTCTGGCAATGCTTCAATAACTCAGCCCCGCGCTTATAGGAGCCCAAAGTATCCTCTAAAGAGAGCTTGCCTGACTCCATTTTGGCAATCAGTCCCTCTAATTCAGCAACGGCTTCTTCGTAGCCCAGCTGCGGGTCAAGAGTCTTAGACTCTGAATCTGATTTTTTAGGCATAAAACCCCTTTAATTTGATCAAAAACAATTCACTGGTGGATTTTAAGGCTTTAGGCATGGGTATAATCCTTTTTCCTTTCCAATATCGACCTGTCGATGGTTGGATTGGTTGTTCCGCTTAGCTTCGGCTGACTTTTTTTCGGGGTGGGAAGAATGACTAATCTGGCTACCGCGCAGCATCTTGCGCCGTCCAAGCTACAACTGCCAGTATCGGCTTATTTTGATGCCGAGCTGTATGCACGTGAAATTGAACTGCTTTTCAAGCAGGGGCCGGGCTATGTTGGTCACGAATTAATGATTCCGAAAGTTGGCGACTATCAAACATTGACCCGCGAAAACGAAGGCCGTGTATTAGTCAGAAACCCAAACGGCATTGAACTTTTATCAAATGTCTGCCGCCACCGCCAAGCAATCATGCTCAACGGCAAGGGCCATACCGACAATATTGTTTGCCCACTTCACCGCTGGACATACAAAACTGATGGCACCTTGCTAGGTGCCCCTCACTTTGATGAGCAACCTTGTCTTAATCTTGGCAAGAGTCCTTTACAAAACTGGCAGGGTCTATTGTTTGAGGGTCCCCGCGATGTTCATGCTGACCTCAGAAATATGGGCATCTCTAAAGACCTCGATTTTTCTGGGTACATGCTTGATCACGTTGAAGTGCATGAATGCAATTACAACTGGAAAACTTTTATTGAGGTCTACCTCGAGGATTACCACGTTGTTCCATTCCATCCAGGCTTAGGTAAGTTTGTTTCTTGTGAAGATCTTCAATGGCAATTTGATGACTGGTACAGCGTACAAACAGTGGGTATTCACAATGGCTTGCAACAAGCAGGCTCAGAAACTTATAAGCGCTGGCACGAAGCAGTCTTAAGGCATCACAATGGCCAAGCGCCAAAGTATGGTGCAATTTGGTTAACTTACTACCCTAACATCATGGTGGAGTGGTATCCAGGCGTTTTATGTGTTTCAACACTTCAACCAATGGGTCCGAACAAAACTCGAAACATTGTTGAGTTTTACTACCCAGAAGAGCTCGCCTTATTCGAACGCGAATACATTGAAGCTGAAAGAGCGGCTTACATGGAAACATGTATTGAAGATGATGAAATCGCTGAACGCATGGACGCCGGAAGAAAAGCTCTACTTGAGCGTGGCGTGAATGAAGTAGGCCCTTATCAAAGCCCGATGGAAGATGGCATGCAGCATTTCCATGAGTGGTACAGAAAAGTTATGTCTTACCAACAATCCTGATTAATAGAAAGTTGCTATGTCACTCATTGAAGCGAGCGAATTAAAACAATGGCTTGATCGTGGTGATGATTTTTTATTATTTGATTGTCGCTTTGATCTCGTTGATTCAGAAGCGGGTTACAAATCCTATTTAGAAGGCCACATCCCAGGGGCGATCTACGTTCACTCTGATAAAGATCTAGCCACCACTAAAAATGGTAGCAATGGCCGTCATCCATTACCTTCGATCACTCAATGGCAAAAGACCTATGCTGATTTAGGCATCACACCTTCCAAGAAGGTTGTCATTTATGACAATCAAGGCTCAATGTTTGCAGTGCGTTTGTGGTGGATGTTGCATGCAATTGGGCAAAAAAATATTTACCTATTAAATGGTGGATACCCTTCATGGTTAGCTGCTAACTATCCATCAGAAAAGCAAGAATCATTGAGAAAGCCTGTGGCAGAAACAGCACTTCATGCCTATCAAGATTTGGTCTTAGTAGATGAAGTGGTTGAGAACCTAAGCAAAGCTCAGTTCACCATCTTAGATGCGAGAGCGAATGATCGCTTCCATGGTCAGAATGAAACTTTAGATCCAGTGGCAGGACACATCCCAGGCGCCATGAATCGTTGCTTTAAAGACAATCTTGATGCTAGTGGCAAATTTAAAGATCTTGAAACCCTCAAGAATGAATTCACATCTTTACTAAAAGATATTCCGAGCGAGCAAGTTGTTCATCAATGCGGCTCAGGTATCACCGCATGTCATAACTTATTTGCTATGGAGCTCATTGGCCTTAAAGGCTCTTCTATCTATGCAGGTAGCTGGAGTGAGTGGTGCGCAGACCCTAAGAGACCGGTAGAGAAGTAATCCCTACCCGTCGAATTAGTGGGAGTGCCCGATATGTGTCAATTCTGAAATTGATACAACCAACAAAACACCAAGAAGTATCAAAGCAATTTGCTCGAAAGATTCGCGCAATTTAGGACGCTTATGCATTTGAGGCATTAGGTCACTCACTGCAATGTATATAAAACTACTAGAAGCAAAAACCACAACGTAAGGGATCAACGCTTCTGCACGATCCAAAAAGAAGTAGCCCAATACACCACCAACGACTGCCATCAAACTTGAAATCAAGTTATATAACAATGCTCTTGCTTTTGAGAAACCTGCGTTCAATAAAATAATGAAGTCGCCTACCTCTTGTGGGATCTCATGCAAAGCAATCGCTACCGCAGTCAAGATACCAATTTGAGGGTCTACCAAGAACGCTGCTGCGATCAAGATGCCATCAGCAAAGTTATGCAAGCTGTCGCCTAACAAAATAACCCAGCCACTCTTACCGGCCGATTCCGCATCATGGCCATGATGATGACCATGACCATCATGTTCGTGATGGTGACTATGTCTTAATAGCGCTGCTTTTTCTAAAATGAAAAATCCCAACAAACCTGCCATCAACGCTATAAATAGCGAAGGAATATCGACATCATGCGCAGTAAAGGCTTCTGGCAATGAATGCAACAAAGCCGTTGAAAGCAAGACGCCAACAGACAAACTCACCATCTTGTCGACCATGCGCGACAAGATGGTGAGCGACAAACTAGCTGCCGCTGCAATACTCAATACTCCAGCCACTGTTGTGGCCAGAATAATCCAAACTAAAGTCATACAACTCCCTGTTGCTTAAACCAAGCCAGGCATTTTGCCCAACCATCTTTAGCAGGACCTTCACGATAAGTGGCACGATAGTCAGCATGGAATGCATGCGGAGCATCTGGATACACCTCAAACGTGCAAGCCTGCGCAGCTTTATTATTTTTAGCAGCTGCCAATGCTTGTTTCATTATCTCAACACTTTCCAATGGGATGCCAGTATCGGCAGAACCATAGAGGCCTAAAACAGGTGCTTTCATAGTAGCAGCCAAGTCAACTGGATGGATTGGGTTATTTGGAGTCTTATCCCCCACTAAGCGACCATACCAAGCAACGCCCGCTTTAATTTGTGGGATTTGTGCACTAGCCAACCAAGTCACACGACCACCCCAACAGAAGCCAGTGATACCTACACGCTTCACATCACCACCATTTTTACCAGCCCATGCAATCGCAGACTGCACATCACCCATCACTTGAGCATCTGGCGTTTTACCAACAATCTCTTTCAGAATTTCAGCCATGGTGCCCATCGTATTAGGATCACCCGCGCGAGCAAAGAATTCTGGAGCAATGGCTAAATAACCTAATTTAGCAAAGCGTCTTGTAACGTCAGCGATGTATTCATGAACACCAAAAATCTCGCTCACCACAATCACAACCGGCAAACCATTTTTAGGCGTCTTTAAAGGCTTGGCCACATAAGCTGGCACCGAGAAGCCTTGGCTAGTAAAGCTAATTTCTTCACCTTTGATGCCATCAAAATCTGTCTTGATGGCTTGAGCCATGACCGGCTCTGCAGCTGCCACATAACCAACGCCCATTGTTGTTACAGCAGCAGATTTTAAAAAATCTCTTCGTGTAGTCCCTGAAGGATTCAATAAAGACTCGGCTTCATTCACTAAATTTTTATCCATGACCCATCTCCTGTTTTATTTTATTGAACTACTTTTATTAACTTCACAAACCAACAGCTTAATGCGCTTCTTCCCAGTTAGCTCCAACACCCACCTCGACCAATAAAGGCACTTTTAGTGCTGCCACTTCTGTCATTAATTCTGGTAAATGTTTTTTAACTAATTCAAGCTCATTTTGCGGCACTTCTAAGACCAATTCATCATGAACTTGCAAAAGCATCTTGGTTTCGAGTCTATTTTGCTCTAACCAGGTTTGAACAGCAATCATGGCCAATTTAATTAAATCGGCAGCCGTACCTTGCATCGGGGCATTAATAGCTGCACGCTCTGCTCCCTGTCTTCTCATGCCGTTGGCACTTCTAATCTCTGGCAACCACAAACGGCGGCCAAATACAGTCTCAACATAGCCTAACTCTTTGGCCGATACCCGAGTTTGAGCCATGTAATCAGCAACGCCTGGATAGCGAGCGAAATAAGTATCGATATATTGCTGAGCAGCAGATCGTTCGATCCCTAAGTTACCAGCCAAACCAAATGCACTCATGCCGTAGATCAAACCAAAGTTAATCACTTTGGCATAACGTCTTTGTTCTGAAGTAACGTCCTTTAACTCAACATGGAACATTTCTGCAGCTGTTGCTTTATGAATATCTTCTCCAGCAGCAAATGCTTTTAGAAGACTTTCATCTTCTGCAATATGCGCCATGATTCTTAATTCGATTTGAGAGTAGTCAGCAGAAACCATCACAGCACCAGGCTTTGCAATGAATGCTTCTCTGATTTTTCGACCTTCTTCAGTACGCACAGGAATGTTCTGCAAATTAGGATCGCTAGAAGCTAGGCGCCCTGTGACTGCAACAGCTTGAGAGTAACTGGTGTGAACGCGTCCAGTTTTTGGATTAACCATTCTTGGCAATTTTTCAATATAAGTTGATTGCAACTTTGCCAAACTTCTGTAATCCAAAATGCGCGCTGGCAATGGGAAGTTCTCCGCCAGTTTTTGCAACACTTCTTCATCGGTTGAAGGAGCGCCCGATGGCGTCTTTTTAACCACCGGCAACTCTAATTTGCCAAATAGAATTTCTGCGATTTGCTTAGGCGACTGAATGTTAAATGGTTGCCCTGCTAATTCATGAATCTGCTTTTCCAAATCCATTAAGCGCTGACCTACCACTTGAGCTTGGGCTGCTAGCTTAGGCACATCAATCAAAATACCGTTGCGCTCCATCACTGCCAATGCATGCATAGCAGGCATTTCAATATCTCGATAAATCTTGAGTAATTTTTCGTCGACGGCTATCGCTGGGTACATGGCATGGTGCAGACGTAATGTAATGTCAGCATCTTCGGCAGCATAGTTCGTGGCAGTCTCTAGGTTCACTTGATCAAAAGTAACCTGGTGAACACCTTTTCCACAAACCTCTTCATACGTCACGGTTTTTTCGCCTAAATGTCTCTGGGCCAGACTATCCATGTCATGACTGCGATGCGACTCTAATACATACGACTGCAATAAGGTGTCGTGCAAAACACCTTGAAGGGCAATACCTTCATTGGCAAAAATATGAATGTCATATTTAAGGTTTTGACCAAGCTTCTTATATTGATCACTTTCGAGCCAAGGTTTTAATTGATTCAACACCCATTGCTTATCAAGTTGATCTTCGTTCGTTGTATGGGCCAAAGGTATGTAACAAGCTTCACCCGGGCTAACCGCTAAAGAAATGCCTACTAAGCTAACTCTCAACGCATCTAAACCAGTGGTCTCTGTATCAACACAAGTCAGTGGTGCTTGTTGGATTTTCTCTAGCCAAACATTCAAATCTTTTTCAGTGGTGACACAACTGTAATTTCTTGATAAAACCTCTTGAGGTAGCTCTGCTACAAACCCCAAGAGATCACCACTCGATTGCTCTTTTGCTGGGGCTTTGCTTTCTGATGATGCTGCGGCAGGAGTTGATGATGTAGCAGACGCTCCAGAGCGATCAAGATCGCGCAATAAAGATCTAAAACCAAACTCAGTAAATAGTTCTCTTAAGGCATCTTTGTCTTCACCCTTGGCATGCAGCTCATGCAAGCCAATCAAATGCTCATTCAGATCGCAATCTGTTTTAACAGTGACCAGCTCTCTTGCTTTAGGCAGCCAATCCAAACTGGCTCTTAAGTTCTCACCCACAACGCCTTTCACTTCAGATGAGCGCTTCATCAATTCATCTAAAGTGCCAAATTCGTTTAACCACTTCACCGCTGTCTTAGGGCCAGCCTTGGGTACACCAGGAACGTTATCAACTGTATCACCCATGATGGAAAGGTAATCAACAATTCTTTCAGGAGGTACGCCAAATTTATTCTTAACGCCTTCTGTATCTAAGCGCTCTTCTGTCATCGTATTAATTAAGCTGATGCCAGGCTCTACCAATTGAGCCAAGTCTTTATCGCCAGTGGAGATCAAGACATTCCAATTGGCAGCTTTCGCTTGCTTAGCCAAAGTTCCAATGACGTCATCAGCCTCAATGCCAGGCACAACTAATACTGGCCAACCCATGGCACGCACCACTTTATGAATTGCTTCAATTTGCATCGCCAAGTCTTCAGGCATGGAAGATCGATTGGCCTTGTACTCCGGATACATCTCATCTCTGAAAGTTTTACCCTTCGCATCAAAGACACAGGCAATGTGATCAGCATCTAATTCTGTGCGCGCACGGCGCATCATGTTGACCATTCCCTGAATGGCACCCGTAGGAAAACCTTGCGAATTTCGCAAATCTGGCATGGCATGAAAGGCACGGTAAAGGTAGCTAGAACCGTCAACTAGCAAAAGGCGATGTGTAGACATCCCACAATCGTACAATTGATGCATGACTACTTTCATATTTTCTTCACATAAGAGCTTAAATAAGTCTCTTTTTAAGCGCCTTATCACCATCTCAGCGATGACTTTTTCCCTTTTATCACAAGGACTTAGCGCGCAAGGTGCGCAAGCTTTGGACGCTGAAGAGCTGAAAAAAATCAATCAGCAACCGATCTCTAAAACCGTTAAAAATAATGCTGAGGCCGGTAAAGCGGAGTCTAAAAAGCCCACTTTTGAACATACTGAGTCAGATGGCACCCACATTAAGGAATACAAAGAGAGTGGTAAACCAACAGAAGTTGTTGTTGAAAGTGCATTTGGGAAATATGAAATGACTGCACCAAATGACTCTACCAATCCAAAACGCGAACAAGAAATGATTCGTGTTCCAACGATCCGAATGCCTTTCTAATTCATCATGGCAGTCTTTACACCCGTTACCCTTGATGAAGTGAATGCTTGGCTTTCTAAGAATTACCAGCTAGGTCTTGCAACACAAATTAAAGGTATCAGCTCTGGCATTGAAAACTCTAACTTTTTTCTAACAACAGAAAAAAATGGCGTAGTAACAGAATACGTATTAACTCTTTTTGAGCGTTTATCAAAAGAACAACTGCCTTACTACCTAGAGTTAATGGAGCACTTGGCACTTAAGGGTATTACGGTTCCCGCCCCAGTTCGAGACAATCAAAAAAATATCCTAGGTTTCATTAATGACAAACCAGCAACGATTGTTTCAAGACTGGCTGGCGTTTCAAGATTGAGTCCTGAGTTAGAGCACTGTGAGGCCGTAGGTCAAATGCTTGCAAAAATGCATTTAGCTGGCCAAGACTTTTCTTTATCTCAAGAAAATTTAAGAAGCCTGGGTTGGTGGAAAGACACAATCCCTCAAGTACATCAGCACTTAACAGCCCAACAAAAAGCTTTAATTGATGATGAGCTTGCTGCGCAAATCACATTCTTTAACAGCGCCGATTACAAGAAGTTACCATCAGGCCCAAGCCATTGTGATTTATTTAGAGATAACGTTTTGTTTGATCCATCATCAGGCAAGGACAAACTAGGCGGATTTTTCGACTTTTACTTTGCAGGCAACGATAAGTGGTTATTTGATTTAGCCGTGACAGTCAATGACTGGTGTATTGATCTTCCTACAGGAGAAATTGATCCTGTGAGATACGCGGGCCTTTTAAAGCAATATCAAACTGTCAGACCACTAACGCCTGAAGAGCTTGCATCATGGCCCATGATGCTTAGAGCCGCAGCTCTAAGATTCTGGGTCTCACGTCTATGGGACTTCTTCTTACCCCGTGAAGCAGAGATGCTGACTCCACATGACCCTACTCACTTTGAGAGAATTTTGACGCAACGCCGCCAAAATATTCCTTTAGTGAATAATTAACCCAAGAAATCAACTCAAGAACTCCTATGCAACTGAATCAAACTAAAGCTGGTGATGGTTATTTATGGATTCGACAAGGTCTTTGGTTATTTAAAAAGAATCCCCTCGCATTTTTAATGTTGGTTTTCCTATACATCTTTATCGCGCAATTCGCGATTTTGATTCCGGTATTTGGTGTTTTTATCGTTTTAGTTTTAACCCCTGCACTAACAGTTGGATTTATGACTGCTTGCCAAATGGTGATCCGTGGCGAGCGTGTTCTTCCTACAGTGTATTTAATTGGCTTTAAACAGTTTGGCGCCCTGATCAGAAAGAACCTCCTAGTTCTCGGAACTATCTATGCATTCTTGGTACTGATTTTGAGTTTGATAGCTAGTGCCTTTATTGATTTTCAGCAATTAATTCCAATTCTTACTGAGCAAAATCCTCCAACAATCAGAGAAATGAAAGAGCTTTACACAGGTCTTGGTGTTGGCGTATTGCTCTATATTCCTGTAGCAATGGTGATGTGGTTTGCTCCAGTACTTATCGCATGGGAAAAGATGTCTGTAGCTCAAGCTTTGTTTTCTAGCTGGATTGCTTGCTGGACAAATCGCGGCGCATTTATTTTTTATTTACTGATTTGGGCAGCCTTCATTGTGGCTGTGCCATTTTTTATTGAGGCGTTTTTAGATGGTATTGGTTTAAGAGCTGCCATTCCATTCATCATTCCGCCGTACTCTATGGCAGCCTTAACAGTAATGTATTGCTCTTTCTTTGCCACCTGGAAAGCCTGCTTCACCAAAGAGGAATTGACCGAGGGAGTGGCTGAGTAATTGCCTGAGTGATGAGCGGATTATTAAGTTAATAAATCAAATGGGGGCTTAAGCCCCCATTTTTATTTCTATCTGATGCTTTGATAATTGGTCGCTAATTAATCAATTGCAGTTAACTTAGCAATCGCTAATTGCAACCACTTAGGTCCATGGCGATTAAAGTTGACGTGTGCTTTAGCTTCTGCAGCACTTCCTTCAATCGCTAATATGCGACCCTCACCAAACTTGGTGTGGAACACACTTTGACCTACTCTAAAGCCGTGACCATTATCTTTACGCGGCATGCTGCTAATTGGAGCAGCAATAGCGCTAGGCGTTGAGCGTGGCACTGTTGCTGCACGACCACCCCAATCACTTCCCTCAGACCAAGACGGCATTCTGCTCGTAGTTGTAGAGCTGCCCCAACGCGCATCTTTATTTTTAGGGGTGAGGTGCTTAAGAGATTCAGCAGGTAATTCATCTAAGAATCTAGATGGTAAGTTGTAGCGCACCTGCCCGTGTAAGAGTCTTGATTGCGTATGTGACAAAAATAACTTTTCTTTAGCTCTTGTAATCGCGACATACATTAAGCGACGCTCTTCTTCGAGACCATCATCTTCATTCACACTATTCTCGTGCGGGAACAAACCCTCTTCCAAGCCAGTAATAAAGACATTGGTAAATTCCAAACCTTTAGCAGCATGCACCGTCATTAACTGAACCGCATCTTGGCCAGCTTGCGCCTGGTTGTCACCCGCTTCCAATGATGCATGCGCCAAGAATCCAGCCAATGGCGACATCTCAACCACCACCTCAGTTTCTGATGTGCCAGCAGCTGTATTTTGAGGAATACCTTCTTCTGCAATAAATGCAGTCGCAGCGTTCACCAATTCTTGTAAGTTCTCTACACGATCTTGGCCTTCACGCTCTGCCAAATAGTGTTGAATCAGACCACTGTTCTGAATAACGTAATCAACAGTTTCTGGCAATGTGTAATGACGCGTTGCATCTCTCATGTGATCAATCAATCGCACAAATGCTGAAATCGATGATCCAGCCTTACCTTCTAGATAAGGAGCTGCTGCGTAGAAAGAGCAATTATTTAATTTCGCACTGTCTTGAAGAGTTTCGATACTTTTGGCGCCTATGCCTCTCGTTGGGAAATTAACCACGCGAGAGAATGAGGTGTCATCGTTAGGGTTCTCAAGCAAACGTAAGTAAGCTAAGGCATGCTTAATCTCAGCACGCTCGAAGAATCGCAAACCACCATAAACACGGTAAGGAATGCCAGCAGAAAATAAACCATGCTCGATGATTCGTGATTGCGCATTACTACGGTAAAGAATTGCTACTTCACTACGAGTGCCCCCGGTATTAATAATGCTCTTGATCTCATCAACGATCCAAGCAGCTTCAGTGCCGTCTGTTGCAGCCTCATAAACTCTGACGGGTTCACCGTGGCCTGCATCTGTTCTTAAGTTTTTACCAAGACGCTCTGTGTTGTTAGCAATTAAATGATTGGCTGCATCTAGGATATGTCCGAACGAACGATAGTTTTGCTCAAGCTTAACCAAGTGCGGTTTGAAATGACGCTCAAATAAACGCATGTTCTCCACATCCGCACCACGGAATGCATAAATACTTTGGTCATCATCACCCACTGCAAATACAGAACTTGGATTAGATGAACCGTAACCCGAGATCAGCTTCAGCCATGCATATTGCAAGGCGTTGGTATCTTGGAACTCATCCACCAAAATATGACGGAAACGCTCTTGATAATGCTCACGAATCGGTTGATTGTGTTTTAACAACTCATAACTGCGCAGTAGCAATTCAGCGAAGTCCACGACGCCTTCACGCTGACATTGCTCTTCATAAGCTTGATAGAGCTCGACCATCGTATTTTGAAATGAATCACCGCGATCCATATCTTTGGCACGCATCCCTTTTTCTTTGGCGTGTGCAATGAAATATTGCAGTTGCTTAGGCGGGTATTTTTCATCATCGATCTTGAGCGACTTCAAAAGTCTTTTGATCGCTGATAACTGATCTTGAGTATCTAAGATCTGGAAAGTTGAAGGTAAGCCAGCATCTTTATGATGGGCTCTTAATAATCGATTACAAAGGCCGTGGAAGGTGCCAACCCACATACCCCTGGTATTGATCGGCATCATCACAGAAAGACGCGTCAACATCTCTTTGGCGGCCTTATTTGTGAAGGTAACCGCCAAAATACCTACTGGGGAAGCTTGAGAAGTTTGGATTAACCAAGCAATACGGGTAGTCAATACTTTGGTCTTGCCGCTACCAGCTCCAGCTAAGATCATTGCTGACTGGGCGTTTCCAGCCTCATTGACTGGCGGCAAAGTCACCGCTTCAAGCTGTTCTGGATTGAGATTATTAAGAATATTCGTCACATGTGCCTTTAGGTTCAACAAAAAATTATAATTCGGGCTTATGTCTAAAAATCTTTCTGATCTCGCTAAATCTTTCGAACCTGCCCAAATCGAGGCCCAATGGGGTCCTGAATGGGAAAAAAGGGGTATTGCCACCGCCACTTTGGACGATAAAAAGGATAGTTTTTGCATCCAACTACCCCCGCCCAACGTCACCGGCACCCTTCATATGGGTCACGCCTTCAATCAAACCATCATGGATGGACTGGCCAGACATGCTCGTATGAGCGGTCAAAACACCCTATGGGTTCCTGGCACTGATCACGCAGGTATCGCCACTCAGATCGTGGTGGAAAGACAATTAGACGCTCAAAAGGTCTCTAGACACGATTTGGGCCGCGAAAAGTTCTTGGAGAAGGTCTGGGCATGGAAAGAGCAATCAGGCTCAACCATCACCCGCCAAATCCGTCGCTTAGGTGCCTCGATTGACTGGAGCCGCGAATACTTCACGATGGACGAGAAGATGTCCAAGGCTGTTGTCGAGGTCTTTGTGAGTCTTTATGAGCAAGGCTTGATCTACAGAGGTAAGCGTTTAGTTAACTGGGACCCTGTTTTAGGTACTGCCGTTTCTGACTTGGAAGTAGAGAGCGAAGAAGAACAAGGGTCTATGTGGCATATCCGCTACCCGCTTTCTAATGGTTCAGGTCATCTTACTGTTGCGACTACCCGTCCAGAAACTATGTTGGGTGACGTTGCCGTGATGGTTCATCCAGAAGACGAACGCTACAAGCATTTAATTGGGCAAACAGTTAATTTGCCGCTGTCAGATAGACAGATCCCTATCATCGCTGATGACTATGTAGATAAAGAATTTGGTACTGGCGTTGTTAAGGTCACTCCAGCCCATGACTTCAATGACTACGCAGTTGGTTTGCGTCATCAATTAGAAATGATCAACATCCTGACGCTAGATGCCAAGATCAATGACCAAGCGCCACAAAAATACCAAGGCCTTGATCGCTTTGAGGCGCGCAAATTGATCGTTGCTGATCTTGAAGGTTTGGGTTTATTAGAAAAAGTTCAGCCACACACTTTGATGGTGCCTCGTGGCGATCGCACCAAGTCTGTTATTGAGCCAATGCTCACAGATCAGTGGTTTGTGGCGATGTCTAAACCAACAGAGCACAACCAATATCGCCCAGGTAAGTCGATTGCAGAGGCTGCATTAGATGCCGTGAAATGTGGTGATGTGAAATTTGTTCCAGAAAACTGGACTACAACCTATAACCAATGGCTTGAAGGTATCCAAGACTGGTGTATCTCACGCCAACTTTGGTGGGGCCATCAAATCCCTGCGTGGTATCAAGAAGACGGCAAGATTGTTGTGGCGCGCACAGAAGCTGAAGCTACTGAAAAAGCTAAAGCCAATGGCTACACAGGAACACTCCGTCGTGATGATGATGTGTTGGACACATGGTTCAGCTCCGCATTAGTGCCATTCTCATCATTAGGCTGGCCTGAGAAAACTCCAGAATTAGCTCACTTCTTACCTTCATCTGCATTGGTAACTGGTTTTGACATTATTTTCTTCTGGGTAGCTCGCATGGTCATGATGACCTGCCACTTCACAGGCAAGATTCCATTCAAGACTGTTTATGTTCACGGTTTAGTGCGTGATGCTGAAGGTCAGAAGATGAGTAAATCCAAAGGCAACACTTTGGATCCAATCGATTTGATTGATGGTATCGATCTTGAAACTCTCTTAGCCAAACGAACAACGGGCTTAATGAATCCTAAGCAAGCTGAGAGCATTACCAAGAAGACCAAAAAAGAATATCCAGATGGCATCCCTGCATTTGGAACAGATGCGT
Organism: Polynucleobacter sp.; assembly: GCA_024642065.1. Taxonomy (GTDB): domain Bacteria; phylum Pseudomonadota; class Gammaproteobacteria; order Burkholderiales; family Burkholderiaceae; genus Polynucleobacter. The sequence goes on from JAHEBW010000028.1 coordinate 14,154, forward strand.
TGCGATTTACCTTTGCTTCAATGGCTACATTAGGTCGCAGCATCAACTTTGATCAAAAGCGCTGCGAAGGTTACAGAAACTTCTGTAACAAGTTGTGGAACGCCACTCGCTTTGTACTTATGAATTGTCCAGGCTCTGCAGAAGAGAACGGCATTGGAGAATGTACTAGCGATTGCGGTCCAAATGGTTACTTAGATTTTTCACCGGCTGATCGCTGGATCGTTTCTTTACTGCAAAGAGTTGAAGCTGATATTGATAAAGGCTTCAAAGATTATCGTTTTGACAATATCTCCACATCTATTTATCAGTTTGTATGGGATGAATATTGTGACTGGTACTTAGAGCTTGCAAAAGTTCAATTACAAAACGGCACACCAGCTCAACAAAGAGCAACACGCCGCACCTTGTTAAGAGTATTGGAAACTATTTTGCGTTTAGCGCATCCGGTCATTCCATTTATCACTGAGGAGCTATGGCAAATCGTAGCTCCGATCTCAGGCAAGTCATTAGAGGCTCAAGAAAAGCAAACCATCGCTCTTCAAGCTTACCCAGTGGCACAAATGCAAAAGATTGATGAACAAAGTGAAGCTTGGGTAGCTGAGATCAAAGCGCTTGTCGATGCTTGCCGCAATCTTCGTGGTGAGATGCAAATTTCTCCAGCCCAACGTGTACCTTTGTATATCTCAGGCAATGCCGCTTACCTCAAAGTAGCCGCACCTTATATTCAAGCACTAGCAAAACTTTCAGAAGTGAAAATTTATGAAGATGAAGCTCAACTTGAAGCCGATGGTGCCGGTGCTCCAGTAGCCATTGTTGGCAATACAAAGATTTTGCTCAAAGTAGAAATCGATGTGGCCGCAGAGAAGTTGCGCCTAGGTAAAGAGATAGATCGCATCAACGCTGAAATTGCCAAAGCCAATTCAAAACTCAATAATGAAAGCTTTGTGGCCAGAGCACCCGAGGCGGTAGTAGTTCAAGAGAAGCAACGACTTGCTGAATTTGAATCACTTGTTGAGAAACTTAAAACCCAATTAAATCGTTTACCATCTTAATATGACCAAACCAATCACCAAAGCAGTATTCCCTGTAGCAGGCCTTGGCACTCGCTTCTTGCCTGCAACCAAAGCCAGTCCTAAAGAGATGTTGAACGTAGTGGATAAACCATTAATTCAATACGCTGTGGAAGAAGCCATGGCTGCCGGTATTACAGAAATGATTTTTGTTACTGGTCGCAGTAAACGTGCGATTGAAGATCACTTTGATAAAGCTTATGAATTAGAAGCTGAATTAGAAGCCAAGAACAAACATGAATTACTTCAATTGGTTCGCAGCATTAAACCAAGTCATGTGGATTGCGTTTATGTTCGCCAGCCTGAAGCGCTTGGTTTAGGTCACGCAGTTCTTTGCGCTGAAAAGCTAATCAGAGATGAAGCTTTTGCCGTAATCTTGGCTGACGACCTTTTGGATAGCCCTGTGCCTGTTATGAAACAGATGGTTGATAAATACCAACACTATCGCAGTTCCATCCTAGGTGTTGAGAAAATCGAACCAGAACAAAGTAAATCCTACGGCGTGATTGATGGCAAAGCTTTTGAAGATCGCATTTACAAATTAAATGGCATCGTAGAGAAACCAGAACCATCAAAAGCCCCATCTAATATGGGTGTTGTAGGACGATACATTTTGTCATCAAGAATTTTTGATCACATTAGAAATATCAAACCTGGCGCTGGCGGCGAATTGCAATTAACAGATGCTATTCAATCTTTATTGAGTCAAGAGCAAGTATTGGCTTATGAATACGAAGGCGTTCGCTATGACTGCGGCAGCAAATTAGGTTATTTGAAAGCAACTGTTGATTTTGCTTTGCGTCACCCAGAAGTTAAAGATGGGTTCAAAGAGTTCTTAAAAACACGTCAATAATCGCAAGGTTTTACTCTGAACTTTTAAGCTTGGAGTTACCAATAAAAAAGCCTCAAATATTTGAGGCTTTTTTATTTCGATGAATTAGCGGCGCTTTAAATAAAACACAAAAGCATCACCCACTTTTTCTTGAGCAATTAACTCATTACCAGTGTGCTTAGCAAAGGTTGGAAAATCGGTTGATGAGCCACTATCCGTTGCAGTCACTTTTAATGTTTCACCACTTTGCATTTCAGCCAAGGCTTTTTTGGCACGCAAAATAGGTAGAGGACAAGTTAAACCTGTCGCATCTACCTCTTTGTGGATTACCGTTGGCACTCTCATAGACGCTCTGTGACCCATGCTTGAACACTTTGAAGGGCACCAGCAAGACCTTTTGGATCAGTACCGCCAGCCATCGCCATCTCAGGCTTGCCGCCACCCTTGCCACCCACTTGCTGAGCAACAAAGTTAACTAACTCACCAGCCTTCACTTTAGAGATAGCATCAGCAGTCACGCCAGCAGCCAATTGCACTTTGCCATCTTGAACAGATGCCAAGACTATCGTTGCAGACTTCAACTTATTTTTTAACTGATCTAGAGTTTCTCTCAAAACTTTCGCATCAGCACCCTCCAGTTGAGCTGCAAGAACTTTAACGCCCTTCACCTCAACGGCTTGTGACATCAACTCATCACCTTGGCTTGCAGCCAATTTAGAACCCAAACGCTCTAATTCTTTTTCTAAAGAACGAGCATGATCTTGCAATTGAGTAATACGTTGCTGCAAATCATTCGGCGTTGCTTTAAGAGCAGCCGCCAATTGGTTCACTTGGGCATCTAACTGCTGCAAATAAGCAAGGGCACGATCACCTGCAATCGCCTCTACACGACGAATACCCGCAGCTACGCCGCTTTCAGCCAAGATCTTAAATACGCCAATATCTCCTGTGCGCTGCACGTGAGTACCACCGCATAATTCTTTTGATGAACCAATTTCTAAAACACGAACTGTTTCACCATATTTTTCGCCGAACAACATCATCGCGCCAGTTTTTTGCGCATCATCTAAGCTCATCACTTTGGCAGATGCTTGGGCATTTGCCAAAATTTCTGCATTCACCAAATCTTCTACTTGCTTGATTTCAGCAGCAGTCATCGGTGCATTGTGAGTAAAGTCAAAACGCGTTTTATCTGGATCTACTAAAGAACCTTTTTGCTGAACATGCGCACCTAACACTTCACGCAATGCTTTGTGCATCAAATGCGTAGCGCTGTGATGACGAATCGTACGTGAACGACGCTCGACATTGACCTTAGCTGCAAACTGGTCACCCACTTTAATTTCGCCTTCTAGTACCTGGCCATGATGTCCAAAAACATCCGCTTGAATCTTCAGCGTGTCTTCTACATCCACCAAGCAAGAGGCATTACGCAACTCACCAGCATCACCAACTTGACCACCAGACTCAGCATAAAAAGGTGTGTTGTCTAAAACGATCACGGCGCTATCACCAGCTTTAACAGAAGGTACTTGCGTGCCGTCTACATACAAAGCCAATACCTTCGCTGATTCTTGAGTTAACTGTTCGTAACCGTGGAACACAGTAGGAGCACCTGAGTACTCAAGACCTTGAGCCATTTTGAATTTGCCGGCTGCACGAGCTTGCTCGCGCTGACGATTCATGGCTGTTTCAAAACCAACTTCATCAACGGTGACATCACGTTCGCGACATACGTCAGCAGTCAAATCTAATGGGAAACCAAATGTGTCATGCAATTTAAATGCAGTTTCACCATCAATAACTTTAGTGCCAGAAGCAAGCGCGGTTTCTAATATTTCCATGCCATTAGCAATCGTTTGGAAGAAACGCTCTTCTTCTTGTTTAAGAACTTCAGTAACTCGTGCTTCATTCGCCTTAAGCTCTGGATAAGCCTCACCCATTTCTTTAACGAGGGCTATTACTAACTGATGGAAGAATGGAGCTCTTGCACCTAATTTGTAACCATGGCGAATCGCGCGGCGGGTAATACGGCGCAATACATAACCGCGACCGGCATTACCAGGAATCACACCATCGACCACCGTGAAAGTACATGCGCGAATGTGATCGGCAATTACTTTTAATGAAGGGCTATTGGCATCGCATGGTGCTGCACTAACAGCATCAACTGCAGTTTTAGCAGCTGATAACAAGTTAACAAATAAATCAATTTCATAATTAGAGTGCACGTGCTGCAAAACTGCAGCAATACGCTCTAAGCCCATACCTGTATCTACGCTAGGCTTAGGTAATGGATGCATCACACCGTCTTCATCGCGATTAAATTGCATGAAAACGTTGTTCCAAATTTCAATGTAACGATCGCCATCTTCGTTAGGGCTACCTGGAGGGCCACCCGGGATGTCTTCACCGTGGTCATAGAAGATTTCTGTACATGGACCACATGGACCTGTATCACCCATCATCCAGAAATTGTCAGAAGCGTAACGTCCACCCTTATTGTCACCAATACGAATAATTCGCTCAGTAGGTACACCTACTTCCTTGGCCCAGATGTCATAGGCCTCGTCATCCTCTGCATAAACAGTTACCCACAACTTATCCGCTGGCAACTTATAAACAGTGGTGAGCAATTCCCAAGCGTAGCTAATCGCATCACGCTTAAAGTAATCGCCAAATGAGAAGTTACCTAACATCTCAAAGAATGTATGGTGACGTGCTGTGTAACCAACGTTATCTAGATCGTTGTGCTTACCACCGGCACGAATACATTTTTGAGCAGTCGTGGCTCTTGTATACGGGCGCTTATCAAAGCCCAAGAAGACATCTTTGAATTGGTTCATACCTGCATTTGTAAAAAGCAGGGTTGGATCGTCGCCTGGAACAACTGGGCTAGACGAGACAACTTGATGCCCCTTGGATTCAAAGAACTTTAAAAAATTTTGGCGAATTTGAGTAACTTTCATGACCGTAATTATGACTCAGAGCTGCGCCACTGGTGTAAACCCTAGGCAATAAAGTTGTCTTTTAACCTTTAAGAAAGCTTACAATTCCACACTTGTGACATTTTTTATAAAAATAAGAGGGAATTAAGATGCAAATTCGCAGTCAAAAAGACTTTGCTTCCGGCTTGATGTTCGTGGCTATCGGATCAGCCTTTTCGTACATCGCAACTACATACAACATGGGTACAGCTGCCAAAATGGGTCCAGGCTTCTTCCCGTTTTGGCTTGGCATGCTTTTAGCTCTGCTTGGCGCCATTATTACGATGGGCGCAATGGCAGCTAAAACAGCAGAAGACAAAATTGATCAATGGCACTGGCCATCAGTTTTGTGGGTAACTGGCTCAGTGGTCATTTTTGGCATTGTGTTGGCTTACTTAGGTTTAATGCTTTCAATACTAGTTTTAGTATTTATCTCAGCAATGGCCAGCCATGAATTCCATTGGAAAGGCACCATTGTTAATGCTGTGATCCTTAACGTTATTGCTTACATCGCTTTTATCTGGGGTTTAAAACTTCAGTTCCAAGTGTGGCCAAGCTTTTTCACTGCTTAAACCCAGGAGTATTTAAATGGAATTATTAGATAACTTAGCCTTGGGTTTTGCGACTGCTCTAACCCTACAAAACCTTCTTTACTGTTTGATCGGTTGCGTACTAGGTACTTTGATTGGTGTATTGCCAGGCTTAGGTCCTATTGCAACGATTGCGATGCTTTTGCCTGCAACATATGCACTACCTCCAGTAGCTGCCTTAATTATGTTGGCGGGTATTTATTACGGCGCCCAATACGGTGGCTCAACCACTGCTATTTTGGTTAACATCCCTGGCGAGTCAGCCTCTGTGGTAACTGCGATTGACGGTTACCAAATGGCTAGACGTGGTCGTGCTGGTGTTGCTTTGTTTACAGCTGGCTTCGGTTCATTCTTTGCAGGTTGCGTAGCTACATTAGTTTTAGCAGCTTTCGCGGTACCTCTTTCTGAACTAGCTTTCAAATTTGGTCCTGCTGAATACTTCTCATTGATGGTTTTAGGCTTGATCGGTGCGGTTGTATTGGCTTCTGGCTCATTAATCAAAGCGATTGCGATGATTGTTTTAGGTCTATTACTAGGCTTGATCGGTACAGACGTTAACTCTGGTGCAGCTCGTTACTCTTTCGATATTCCTGAACTAACTGATGGTATCGGCTTCGTTGCTGTTGCTATGGGTATGTTTGGTTTTGCTGAAATCATGGCAAACCTTTCACAAAGAGAACATCGTGAAACTTTCTTGGACAAGGTAACAAACCTATGGCCAGGTAAAGAAGACTTCAAGCGCATGATGCCTTCAATTTTGCGTGGTACAGCAATCGGCTCATTATTAGGCGTGCTTCCAGGCGGCGGCGCATCTTTAGCTTCTTTCTCAGCTTACTCATTAGAAAAGAAAACTTCTAAGCACAGTGCTGAATTCGGCAAAGGTGCTATCGAAGGCGTAGCTGGTCCAGAATCAGCTAACAACGCTGCATCACAAACATCTTTCATTCCATTGCTAACGCTAGGTATCCCACCTAACGCTGTGATGGCTTTGATGGTTGGCGCGATGACAATTCATAACATTCAACCTGGTCCTCAAGTGATGACATCTAACCCTGCTTTGTTCTGGGGTTTGATTGCTTCAATGTGGATTGGTAACTTGATGCTCATCGTTTTGAACTTGCCGATGATTGGTGTTTGGGTGAAATTGTTGACAATTCCTTATAGACATCTATACCCAGCGATCCTTGTGTTCTGCTGTATCGGTGTTTACACAGTGAACAACACAACTTTTGACATTTACCTAACAGCTGTATTTGGCATCATCGGTTATTTGTTTGCTAAGTTAGGTTGCGAAGGCGCACCATTGCTTCTAGGTTTCGTTTTAGGACCAATGATGGAAGAGAACTTCCGTCGTGCTCTATTGCTTGCTAGGGGTGATTTCACGGTATTCGTGACACGTCCTTTGTCTTTAGGTCTTCTAATTGCTGCTGCGTTACTTGTAGTTATCGTGATGCTTCCAGCGGTGAAAAAAACCAGAGAAGAAGCTTTCGTCGAAGAATAAATCTACAATATGGGTATGTCTGAAAAGAAGAACCCAAATCCTTCAAAATTCGAGACCCTAGAGGTCTCGAATTTTTTGCGCCAAATCATTGATGCAGATCTAGCTGCCGGCAAGCATGCCAAGCGCGTAGATCAGGCTGGTCAAGCCCTGCCAAGCGTCATTACACGTTTCCCACCAGAGCCCAATGGCTATCTCCATATTGGTCATGCCAAAAGCATTTGTCTTAATTTCGGCTTAGCTCGAGATTACGCACACGCTCCTAATGGCGCGCGTTGCCACATGCGTTTTGATGACACGAACCCAAGCAAAGAAGAAACTGAATACGTTGATAGCATCATTGATGCTGTTCGCTGGTTAGGTTTTGATTGGATTCAAAATGGGGTTGAACACCAACACTACGCCAGCGATTACTTTGATCAACTGTATGCCTTTGCAGAAGCTTTGATTGAAGCAGGCAAAGCCTATATCGACAGTCAAACAGCAGATGAGATTCATAAGAATCGCGGCAACTTCGGTCAACTAGGCACTAACAGCCCTTTCAGAAATCGTAGCCCCGCTGAAAATATCGAGTTGTTTAGAGATATGAAGGCCGGTAAATATCCTGATGGTGCACACGTCTTAAGACTGAAGATAGATATGTCGCACCCTAATATCGTTTTGCGAGATCCTGTTATTTATCGCATTCGACATGCTCACCACCATCGCACGGGCGATAAGTGGTGTATCTATCCGCTGTATGACTTCACACATTGCATTTCTGATGCATTGGAAAATATTACTCACTCCATTTGCACTTTGGAGTTTGAAAACAATCGCCCTCTTTACGACTGGGTGTTGGAAGCTCTCAAGGAATGTGGTGTCTTTAAGGATCCACTACCAAAGCAATATGAGTTCGCCAGATTAAATCTGACTTATGCCATTACAAGTAAACGTAAGCTGCTTCAATTAGTTGAAGAGAAGCGTGTTGATGGCTGGGATGATCCTCGCATGCCAACCATTGTGGGCATACGTCGACGTGGCTTTACACCTGAGAGCATTCGTTTGTTCTGCGAACGCATTGGCGTATCCAAAGCTGATAGCTGGATTGATATGTCAGTTCTGGAGCAAGCCCTTAGAGATGACTTAGAAGCCAAAGCTGAAAGAGCTTTTGCAGTCCTTAAGCCTTTGAAATTGATCATTGATAATTTTGATGATCAAGCTGAAGAACCATGCTCTGCACCTAAACACCCTCACCATGAGGATTGGGGCCGCCGTGAATTCACTCTCAGCAAAGAGTTATGGATTGAAGCTGATGACTTTATGGTTGAACCGATTAAAGGTTTCTTCCGACTATATCCACCGAAAGATGGTCAGCCAGGCAGCCGAGTTCGCTTGCGCCACGGCTTCGTGATCGAGTGCACTGGTTACGATACAGATGCCAACGGTCAGGTGATTGCTGTCCATGCACAGTATTTTGCAGACAGTAAGAGCGGCACGCCAGAGTCAAACAACTACAAGGTCAAAGGCAATTTACATTGGGTTAATGCTAGAAATGCGATCAAAGCAGAAGTTCGCATTTATGATCGTTTGTTCACAGACCCTCATCCTGATAGTGGCGATAAGAATTTCTTGGATGCCATGAATCCAAACTCAAAAGAAGTGTTAACCGCTTATTTAGAGCCAAGCATTGCTCATGTTCAAGCTGAGCAACGTATTCAGTTTGAGCGTCATGGTTACTTTGTGGCTGATCGAATGGATCACACCAGCTCTAACCCCGTCTTTAATTTCTGCGTAGGTCTTAAAGATAACTGGAAGTAAGACTTAAAAAGTCCTCTACAGTTGGGTACTTTAGGCGGAATCGAAGTTCATCTAAACGCTGATTTTGAATCCGCCTAGACTCACTCATAAACGAGAGGGTCATGGGCTCCAATACTTTCTCAAGCTCTACCCTTGTTAAGCGTGGTGATGGGGCCAAATTAAATGCTTTGGCCACCACATCAAAATATTCGCCCATCTTCATATCACTATCATCACAAGCATTGATCACCCGCTGTGACTTGGCTCGATTCATGGCATACATGATTAACCTAGCTAAATCGTCAGCATGAATGTGATTGGTATAGACATCCTCGTCGGCCACCAAGGCCGGAGCACCTTTTTTGATTCTCTCAACTGGTAAGCGGTCGCCAGCATAAATGCCAGGAACTCTTAAAATAGCTGTTTTGACGCCATGGCTAATGCCCCATGACCGAATTTGGGTCTCAGCAGAGACCCTTCTGACAGCCCTAGGAGTCTTAGCCTGCAGCGTTTGGGTTTCATCAATGACAGCGCCGCCACAGTCCCCATAGACCCCTGTTGTGCTGATATAGGTCAGTTGCCGGATAAAACTGCTTCCCTGAGATAAAATCCCTAATAAGTTGCGTGTACGAGTGTCTATGAGTCCTTGAGATGGTGGCGGGGCCAAATGGACAATTTGTTGGGCTAACTGCGGCAAACGCCACAAAGTAGGTGCATGATCTAGGTCCCCGTAAATGGGAGTAGCCCCAGCCCCTCTTAACGCGTCAAGTCTATCTGGAGAGGAAGTCAGGGCAAAAACCTTGTACTTGGTTTTTAGAATAGGTAGCAAGCGCAGTCCGACATCGCCGCAGCCAATGATTAATATTCTAGGTTTACCAAATCGTTGCATGTGCTAATCGTAATGCTTTAAAAAAGGAAAGTCAGTGTCTTACCAAATTACCCTCAAAACTAGCGGAAAAACATTTACCGCCAATAGTGACGAAACCGTTTTAGAAGCAGCTCTTAAACAGGGCATCAATTTACCTTACGGTTGCAAAAATGGCGCATGCGGTTCATGCAAGGGCAAGATTGAATCTGGTCAAGTCACTCATGGCGATCATAATGAAAAAGCTCTATCTGCTGAAGAAGCCTTTAATGGTTCAGCGCTTTTCTGTTGCGCTAAGCCACAATCAGATCTCGTGATTAACGTTCGAGAAGTTGAAGGCGCAGGCGATATCGCTATCAAGAAGATCCCTTGCCGCGTTCACAGCTTAGAGCGTGTTACTGATGATGTGGTGATCGTGAAGTTGCAATTGCCTGCAACTGAGAAATTCCAATTTTTAGCTGGTCAATATATTGAGTTCCTTCTCAAAGACAAACGTCGCGCCTACTCTCTAGCTAGCGCACCTCATGAAGAAGGCCCGATTGAATTGCACATCAGACATATGCCAGGCGGCTCATTTACCGACTTTGTTTTTGGTAACTCAGAATCTGGCACGATGATGAAAGAAAAAGACATCCTGCGTTTTGAAGGTCCTCTTGGCAGCTTCATTCTTAGGGAATCTGACAAACCAATCATTTTTGTTGCCTCTGGTACTGGTTTTGCTCCAGTTAAAGGCATGGTGGAGCATATTCGCCATCAAGGCATCAAACGTCCAATCAAGCTTTACTGGGGCGGACGCCGACCTAAAGATTTCTACATGAATGAATTATGTTTATCTTGGGCCAAAGAGATCCCTAACTTTGAATACATTCCTGTAGCATCAGATGCATTACCGGAAGATAACTGGACAGGTAGAACTGGCTTTGTTCATCAAGCAGCAATGACTGACAATCCAGATATGTCTGGTCACCAAGTCTATGCTTGCGGTGCCCCTATTGTTGTTGAATCAGCTAAAAATGATTTCGTAGCAAAATGTCAGCTTCCAGAAGATGAGTTTTACTCTGACGCGTTTACATCTGCCGCTGATTTAGCTAAAAAAGCAGCTGCCGCTACCTCAACAGCCTCTTAATTGATTCTGAAATTATCTAAATAAAATGAACCAGAAAACGAACCAAGCAACTATTGATACCCACTCAGTGATGTACATCACTAAGCGACCTGAATTGGTTTTTGTTGAAGGCCAAGGTTCTTGGTTAGTTGATCAGAATGGTAAAAAATATTTAGACTTTCTTCAGGGTTGGGCTGTGAACTGTTTAGGTCACTCCAATCCAGGCATCATCTCTGCGCTTGAACAACAAGCCAGAAAGGTCATCAATCCAAGTCCTGCTTTTTACAATCAGCCGATGATTGATCTGGCTAATTTGTTAACAGATAACAGCTGCTTCAATAAAGTTTTCTTTGCCAATAGTGGCGCAGAAGCTAATGAAGGGGCCATCAAGCTCGCTCGCAAATGGGGCAAGATGCATAAAAACAAAGCCTATGAAATTATTACTTTTAATCATAGCTTCCATGGCAGAACTCTAGCGACCATGAGTGCCTCAGGCAAAGATGGCTGGGACACTATGTTTGCACCTCAGGTTCCAGGCTTCCCTAAAGCAGAGTTAAACGATATTGCCTCTGTTGAAAAACTCATCACCGATAAAACTGTTGCTGTCATGCTTGAGCCAGTTCAAGGTGAAGGCGGTGTTATTCCAGCTAGCCATGAGTTCATGAAGCAATTGCGTGAACTTACCAAGAAGCATCAAATCTTATTGATTGTTGATGAAGTACAAGCTGGTTGCGGTCGTACCGGTAAGCTTTTCGCTCACCAACTGTATGACATCTCCCCAGACATCATGACTCTCGGTAAGGGTATCGGTGGTGGCGTGCCGCTGGCAGCTCTTCTTGCCACTGATGAAGTGGCTTGTTTTGAACCAGGCGACCAAGGCGGCACCTATAACGGCAACCCATTGATGACAGCAGTTGGTTGCAGCGTTATCAATCAATTGCTTGCTCCAGGATTTTTGGAAGAAGTTATTGCCAAAGGCGAATACTTAAGCCAGTTACTTCTTGAATTAAGCAAGGAGTTAGGTCTAGAAGGCGAAAGAGGCGAAGGTCTTCTAAGAGCACTGATCCTCAATCGTGATATTGGCCCAGAAATTGTTGAACGTGCTCGCAACCTAGAGCCTATTGGTTTGTTACTGAACTCTCCTCGTCCGAATTTGTTACGCTTCATGCCAGCACTGAACATCAGCCGTGAAGAATTGAAACAAATGGTAGATATGTTGAGAGAGATCATTAAATCAATTTAGATCTTTGAATGAACTAATAAAAAACGCCTCTGTTGAGGCGTTTTTTATTTCAGCTTTAATTGTTTTTGTTTGTTCTTTGATTGTTCTTTGATTAATCTTTAGCTAGTTACAAACCCTTAGGCAATGGGAATGCTGTGTTTTCAATAATGCCATCCAACACTCGAACATTTCTAGGGCCAATTTCTTTGATGCGATCAATGATCGATTGAGCCAAACTTTCAGGCGCTGATGCGCCTGCAGTTAACCCAACTCTTTTCTTACCCTCAAACCACTTTGGATCCATCTGATCAGGATGATCGACCATGTAGGAAATAACGCCTAACTTTTCAGACAATTCTCTCAAGCGATTCGAGTTCGAGCTATTAGGACTTCCCACCACAATGACTAAATCAACTTGTGGAGCCATGAACTTGACAGCATCTTGGCGATTTTGAGTTGCGTAACAAATGTCTTGCTTCTTAGGTTGAGCGATATCTGGAAATTTCTTTCTTAATGCATCAACGATTTCTTGGGTCTCATCTACTGAAAGAGTTGTTTGCGTGACATAAGCAACGCGACTATCTGCCGGCACTCTCAGAGCATCAACGTCTTGAACGTTTTCCACAAGCTCGATGCCATCAGGCACCTGGCCCATGGTGCCCTCAACCTCAGGATGACCACGATGACCAATCATGATGACGCGCATGCCTTCTTTGCGCATCTTTGTAACTTCCACATGCACTTTCGTTACCAAAGGGCAGGTAGCGTCAAAAATTTTCAAGCCGCGAGCTTCAGCTTCTTGTCTCACGGCAGGCGCCACACCGTGTGCACTAAAGATCACCGTATTACCGGCAGGAACCTCGCTCAATTCATCTACAAAGACGGCTCCCTGCTCACGCAAACCGTTCACAACGTAGGCGTTATGAACAATCTCGTGACGCACATAAATCGGCGCACCAAACTTTTCAAGCGCTTGCTCAACAATGGTGATGGCTCGATCAACGCCCGCACAAAAGCCCCTTGGCTGAGCCAAGAGAATTTCGCCGGCAACATCACCGATATTTTGAACAGAGGTTTGATTAGTCATTGTTGTTTATTAAAGAATGCCAATAATTTCAACTTCAAATTGAATCGTCTTCCCTGCCAATGGATGATTGAAGTCAAACATCGCAGAGTCATCATCAATCGAAACCAATGTGCCAGAGTATGTCGCGCCATTAGGTGCATTAAATTCGATCATGTCACCAGGAAGGTATTCTTCTTCTGGAGAACTGTTCTCTTTCAAAGTAGCCAAAGAAACTTTTCTAATCAAATCTGGATTTTTAATACCAAAGGCACGCTCAGGCTCAAGCGTGAAAGTTTTTCTTTCGCCATCCGCCATACCAACCAAAACTTCTTCAAGGCTTGGGGAGAATTGTCCCGTACCCATCATGAGAGTCGCAGGCTTGTCTTCAAAAGTATTGATCAAATCACCACCCTCAGGAAAAACAATCCGGTAGTTCAATGTCAAGAACGATGTTGCGGTAACTACGGCACCGCTGGCCATATTTGTATTAGTCATAGCGCCATTTTAACTAGCCCTGAGAAATCTGCCCAAAGAATAAAAAATGAGGTTTTAAGCGATATCCGGCCTAGAGAAAAACTACTGTTAAAGGGGCCTGGCGACATGCATGATGCAGAACTCTTAGCCATTCTATTAAGAACTGGTAGTCGCGGTGAAAATGCCTTGGAATTATCAAAAAAGCTACTAGATCAATTTGGCTCACTCAGCACCATCTTGAATGCCAATTTCGAAGAACTCCAGCAATTTAAGGGGATTGGAGTGTCTAAATGGTCACAACTCAAAGTGATTTACGAACTTGTTCAGCGGAGTTATTTAGAAACACTCAAACAGCAGAATGTTCTTTCATCTACAAATTTAGTTAAGAATTACTTGATGACCTTGATTGCTCACAAGGAGCATGAGGTGTTTGTTTGCTTGTATTTAGATGCTCACCTTCGATTAATTAATAGCCACGAAATTTTCAGGGGCTCCATCTCCGAGACTACTGTTCATATTCGCGAAATAGCCAAAGAATGCTTAATTAGAAATGTGAGTTATTTGATCATTGCGCACAACCATCCCAGCGGAGAATTGCAACCTAGCCAAGATGATATAAATCTTACCCACGCACTTGATCAGGCTTTGAAATTAATTGATATTCAACTCTTAGATCACTGCATTGTGGCAAAACAAGGGGCAATTTCTTTGGCAGACATGAAATTAATGCCTTAAAGTGATAGTGGGCACTAACTTTATCCACTTATTTTGAAAATTATTTTTCAAAAACTAAGGAAATAAGCTTTGAATGAGTGGAATACTTTTCCGCCACCTGCTACAATCTTTCTTTTCGCATTTTAAGGAGCGTGTCATGGCAAGAGTATGCCAAGTCACAGGGAAGAAGCCGATGGTCGGCAACAATGTTTCCCACGCAAACAATAAGACAAAACGTCGCTTTTTGCCAAACTTGCAAAATCGTCGTTTTTGGGTTGAATCAGAAAACCGTTGGGTGAGCTTACGCATCGCCAACGCCGGTCTTCGCATGATCGATAAAGTAGGCATTGACGCTGTATTAGCTGATTTGCGTGCTCGCGGTGAAATCTAAGGAGCAGCAAAATGGCTAAAGGTGGACGCGAGAAAATCAAGTTAGAGTCGACAGCTGGTACAGGTCACTTCTACACAACTACAAAAAACAAACGTAACATGCCAGAGAAAATGGAAATCATGAAGTTTGATCCAAAAGCTCGTAAGCACGTTTCATACAAAGAAACAAAGATTAAGTAACTTTTAATCTTTGTTCCTAACAAAAAGCCCGCTTCTAGCGGGCTTTTTGTTTATCTGACTTTGAACTTTTTACTGTTATCAGATCGTGTAGCGACGTAAGCGCAATGAGAACTCTTGCAAGCCCACCATGCCACTTGCTTCTGCTCTTTGGCACCAAGCCTGCAACTGTGCAGTTAATTGCTCTTTAGTTGTGTGTGAACGCTCCCAAAGAGATGCTAAGTCACGACGCATCTCTACCATTAACTTCACGGCCTTATTGCTAGCCATCAAGTTTTCAAGACGTGTTTTTTCTTCAGCACTTAACTTAGCTTCATCTTTGTATAACCATGAACGTTGATCACTGTATTGGCTAGCCAACTCGCGAACATGTGCCACTTCGGCATCAAATGTCTGGCGCAATGCTTTGGAGTAACGTGCCATCACTTCATAACGATTAGCAATCACAGCTTGCAGCGTCACTTCTGAAGCAGAAGCCACTTCAGCTAATACTGGCTTAGGCGGCAACTTTTTAACTTTTGCCAAACCCGCGATTTCTAGAGTGCGGATATACAACCAACCAATATCAAATTCGTACCACTTGTTAGATAACTTAGCGCTTGTTGCATAAGTGTGATGATTGTTATGTAGCTCTTCACCACCAATCAAAATACCCCAAGGGAAAATATTGGTAGAAGCATCTTCGCAGTCGTAATTGCGGTAACCCCAGTAGTGACCAATACCATTAATGATGCCGGCTGCTGTGATCGGAATCCACAACATCTGCACTGCCCAAACTGTTGCACCTAATGCGCCAAACAAAATCACGTCAATGATGAGCATCAAAGCAACGCCCTGCCATTGGAATCTAGAGTACAAGTTTTGCTCGATCCAATCATCTGGTGTGCCGTGGCCAAATTTATCAATAGTTTCTTGATTCTTTGCTTCTGCACGATATAACTCGGCGCCACGCGCTAAGACAGTATCAATACCTAAGACTTGCGGGCTATGAGGATCATCCACAGTTTCACACTTAGCATGGTGCTTACGATGAATAGCAGCCCATTGCTTTGTAACCATGCCGGTTGTTAACCAAAGCCAAAAACGGAAGAAATGAGAAGGGATTGCATGCAACTCTAGTGCGCGATGCGCTTGGCAACGATGCAAAAAGATGGTGACACTTGCAATAGTGATGTGTGTGAACAAAAGGGTGATCAATAAGACTTGCCACCAAGACCAATTCAAATAGCCATTGGCCAACCAATTCAACACAAAATCTCTAGTAATCTCTAACCAAGCCATGCGGCTATTCCTCTCAATATGCTTAAGAGAAGAATTTTAACAAGATTCTGTTAAGTTTTCTTGATCCAGAATAAAACTATTGATGGAAATCATGCTTTTTAGGTATTAAATAACGCTAATTGATAAAAATTAGCGTTATTTATCTAAAATCAGGCTTTTCTCTCTAAGATGGCGCCAAAGAAGCCGTCTGTGCCGTGTATATGCGGAAATAACTGCCAATAACTTGAGTTTTCACTGGCTCCAATTGGCAATTCGCCCATAACTGGGAAGCTGCCTTTTAGGACCTCTTTAGGATCTTTTAGCTCAAAATTAGGATTGTTAGCTAAAAACGCCTCAACAACTTCCTGATTTTCATGAGAAATTAGACTGCAAGTGGCGTAAACCAAACGGCCACCTGGTTTTAACAAACGGGCTGCTGAAGTCAGAATAGATAACTGCTTTTGCGTTAGTTCAGCAACACTTTGTGGTGACTGGCGCCACTTAAGGTCTGGATTACGGCGCAAAGTACCTAAACCGCTACATGGCGCATCAACCAATACTCGATCAATCTTGCCAGCCAAGCGTTTTACCTTAGCGTCATTTTCGTTATCGATCCAAACAGGATGAACGTTAGATAAACCGCTCTTGGCCAAACGAGGCTTCAAATTAGCTAAACGCTTTTCAGATACGTCAAAAGCGTACAAACGACCACTAGACCTCATCATGGCGCCCAAAGACAAAGTCTTACCACCTGCGCCAGCACAGAAGTCCACCACCATCTCACCACGCTTAGGCTCTAACAACATGCTCAAAAGCTGGCTACCCTCATCTTGCACTTCTGCAAAACCATTTTTAAAGAATTCTTGCGTTTGCAGAGCAGGCTTACCCTTCAATCGAACGCCATTAGGCGCATAAGGTGTAGGTTCAGCGCTATAACGGCCTCCAAGCTCATTTAAAACGCCTAGGAGATCTTCTCGTTGAGTTTTAATGGTGTTGACGCGCAAATCGAGCGGCGCAGCCTTCAGCATCGCCTCAGCAAGCGGCAAACATTCTTTTTTAGGTACAGATGAACCCAAAGCACTCCAAATCCACTCCGGAAGGTTCACTCTGGTGAGAACAGCCAAGGTTTCACGCTCAATGGTGCCAAAACGCTTTAACCAGTCGATTTCGTTTGGCTGAACCACAAAGGCCAAGTCAGCTAAAGCACTTTCAGCGCGATTGCCAGTTCCTAAACCACTCTCCACCATCGTAATAAACAATGAAAGGAGGGCTAAGCGACGGCCTAATGGGCCCGCGCCACTCTCTGCAAACTGAGAAATTTCTGTTTTACGGCGCAAAAATGCAAAAGAGGCTTCGGCGATTAAAGCGCGATCCCTATTGCCCAAACGAGGGTTAGAGCGGAAATAACGACTCACCACCATATCCGCTGGATGGGCAAAACGCATTAGTTCTGTGATCACCACAGATAGATGCTCAACGTGTTGTGGCAGGGCTTTAGCCCTTGCAGCCACGGCTTTTTGGTCAATAGCCATTAATTTACTTATCCTGCGATACGAGTAACTGAGACTCAGGTGGACTGATCAAAACTCGATTTTGATCAATAGAAATACGATTATCAATGAACCAGCGCACTGCGCGCGGATAAATGATGTGTTCTTGCTTTAAAACGCGATGCGCTAGGGTGTCAGCCGTGTCATCTGGATAAACAGGTACAGAGGCCTGAATCACCATAGGACCATGGTCTAGAGCCTCGGTGACAAAGTGTACCGTGGCGCCATGCTCCTTTACACCAGCCTCTAAAGCCTGCTCGTGCGTAGCCAAACCAGGGAAAAGCGGCAATAAAGAAGGGTGAATATTGAGCAAACGACCCTCATAGTGGTTCACAAACTCACCTGTCAGGATCCTCATAAAGCCAGCCAAAACCACTAAATCAGGCTTATAGCCATCAATTAATTTAACCAATTCGGCATCAAAAGCTGCCCGATTAGGGAATTGACGATGATCTAAAGAAGCCACCGGAATGCCATGAGACCTAGCAAAATCAAGGCCTGCAGCATCTGGGCGGTTAGAAATCACCGCTGAAATTTGAGCTGGCCAGGCCTCATTTTGAGCCGCACGAACAATGGCTTCCATATTGGAACCACGCCCTGAAATAAGAATAACAATTGAAGTCATGCCCGCCAATATAATTCATACCTTAACGTGAAGGTAATTAGAGGCATCCCTCCTGTATCTAATTGGACCCCCTGCGCCCTAACCATCGGTAATTTTGATGGTGTGCATCGGGGGCATCAGGCATTGCTTAAAAAATTAGTTCAGACTGCCAAAGAAAAGAATATCCAATCTTGTGTGATGACCTTTGAGCCTCATCCGATTGAATACTTCGCACCTGAAAAAGCTCCATCGCGCATTTTAAGTTTGCGAGATAAATTAGAAGCTCTCGCTGAAGTCGGCATTGATCAAGTTTTAGTGATTCACTTCAATCAACATTTTGCGAATCTAAGTCCCACTGAGTTTGTTGAGAAAATTCTAGTGAATGGTTTGCAAGTTCAATCCATTTTGATTGGCGACGACTTTCATTACGGCGCTAAAAGAGCAGGTAATTTTTCGAGCTTGTGTGAAGCGGGTCAAAAATATGGGTTCACAGTTGAGCGCATGGATACCTTAGAAGAAAATAATCAGCGCATCTCAAGCTCAGCAACTAGAGAGGCACTTAAGCAAGGCGATCTTAGCTTAGCCCGCCAATTACTTGGCAGGCCTTACATGTTGAGCGGCCATGTTTTGCATGGGCAAAAACTAGGTCGCACATTAGGCTTTCCAACTTTAAATGTGTCTTTAGCAAATAAACTTCATCGCAGAAAACCAGCCGCCCAGGGAATTTTTATCGCACAAGTCCACGGCTTAAGCGACAATCCACTACCAGCTGTTGCAAGCCTTGGCCAAAGACCTACGGTAGATGATTCTGGAAGATATTTATTGGAAGTTCACATCTTTAATTTCAATCAATCGGTTTACGGAAAACTAGTCCGAATTGAATTACTTGAGAAAATTAGAGACGAAGCAAAATACAACGATTTAGAAACACTTAAAAACGCCATCGACCAAGATGCAACTGCAGCAAAAAATTACTTTGAAATAACTGACCATGTCTGATAACAAAAAAAATTCTTATCCTGTTAATTTGCTAGATACCGCATTTCCAATGCGCGGTGATTTACCTAAACGCGAACCTGTTTGGGTCAAAGAATGGCAAGAAAAGAAAATTTATCAAAAGATAAGAGCTGCGAAAGCGGGTAAGAAAAAATTTATTTTGCATGACGGCCCTCCTTATGCAAACGGCGACATTCACATTGGTCACGCTGTTAACAAGATCTTGAAGGACATGATTGTTAAAGCCAAAGGCTTTTCTGGTCACGATGCTTTGTATGTTCCAGGTTGGGACTGTCATGGTATGCCGATTGAAATTCAGATTGAAAAGCAATTCGGCAAACACTTACCAACAGCAGAAGTTCAAGCTAAGGCCAGAGCCTATGCGCAGGTTCAAGTTGATAAACAGAAAAAAGATTTTGAACGTTTAGGTGTTTTAGGTGATTGGCAAAATCCATACCTCACTATGGATTTTAAAAATGAAGCTGATGAAATCCGTGCGCTTGGAAAGATTTTTGAAAAAGGTTACGTTTATCGCGGCCTAAAACCTGTGAACTGGTGTTTTGATTGCGGATCAGCCTTGGCTGAAGCTGAAGTTGAATACCAAGACAAAGTTGATATTGCAGTAGATGTGGGTTTTGCTTTCCCTGAAGATCAATTAGATTTAATTGCAAAAGCATTTGGTTTAAAGACGCTTCCGAAAAAAGAAGGTATGGCTGTCATTTGGACAACTACACCATGGACCTTACCTTCAAACCAAGCTCTTAATGCTCACCCTGAAATTGAATACGCTTTAGTTGATACATCTAGAGGTTTACTCATTCTTGCAAAAGATCGCATTGAAGCTTGTCTTAAAGAATATGCGCTAGAGGGTCAAACCATTGCAACATGCAAAGGCCAAGCTTTAGCAGGTCTAGAGTTCCATCATCCATTAAGCAAAGCGGATAAGGGCTTTGACAGAAGATCGCCGATTTATTTAGCTGAATATGTCACGATTGATAGCGGTACTGGTCTAGTGCACTGCGCTCCGGCTTATGGTGAGGAAGACTTTAAATCTTGCAAATCGAATGGATTAAAAGATCAAGATATCTTGAAACCTGTGATGGGTGATGGCGTGTATGCATCTTGGTTACCTCTTTTTGCTGGCTTATCTATTTGGAAAGCTAACCCACAAATTGTTGAAACACTTCAGCAAGCTGGTTCATTACTGCACTCAGCAAAACTCAATCACTCATACATGCACTGCTGGAGACATAAAACTCCTGTGGTTTATCGTGCCACTGCGCAGTGGTTTGCCAGCATGGATAAAAAACCTCATGAAGGTGCAAGCCTTCGTGAAACAGCACTTGCTGGTATCGAAGCAACTGAGTTCTTCCCTGCTTGGGGTAAGCAGCGCTTAAACAGCATGATTGCCAATCGCCCAGATTGGACGCTATCAAGACAGCGTCAATGGGGTGTACCAATGGCATTCTTTGTTCACAAAGAAACAGGTGAACCACATCCTCGTACACCTGAGCTACTAGAACAAATTGCTTCACGAGTTGAAAAAGAAGGTATTGAAGCTTGGCAGGCTATCGATGCGAAAGATTTGCTCGGTGCCGATGCGGCGATGTACGAAAAGAATAAAGATACTTTGGACGTTTGGTTTGACTCAG
>JAHEBW010000044.1 GCA_024642065.1 Polynucleobacter sp.
ACTTTTGGTGAGTCTGCGCCAGCGGGTGTTCTCTACAAGCACTTTGGCTTAACATCTGAAGCGGTCGCTAAAACAGTACGTCAATGTATTTAAATAAAAATAAACACTGAAACAGAATTTAAATAAGGGAGTTGGTTATGACAATTAAGGTTGCTATTAACGGTTATGGTCGTATTGGTCGTATGGTTGTTCGTGCTATCTATGAAGAGAAGCGTGACGACATTAAGGTGGTTGCGATCAACGGTTTAGGTGGTATTGATATCAATGCTCACTTAACTCAATATGATTCTGCTCACGGTCGATTCCCAGGCACTGTAGTTGTTGATGGTGATCACCTTGTTATCAACGGTGACCGTATCAAGATGTTCTCAACACGTAACCCTCTAGAAACTAATTGGGGTGAATATGGTGTTGATGTTGTTTTGGAATGTTCAGGTGCTTTTACTTCTAAAGAAAAAGCCATGGTTCACATTCAGCAGGGCGCCAAGAAAGTTGTTATTTCTGCACCAGGAGAAAAAGATGTGGATGCAACGATTGTTTACGGCGTGAACCATCAAGTTCTTAAAGCAACGGATCAAGTGATCTCTAACGCAAGCTGCACAACGAACTGTTTAGCTCCAGCAGTTAAACCATTGTTAGAGTCAATCGGCATTGAATCTGGTTTGATGACAACGATCCACGCGTATACCAATGACCAAGTTTTAACTGACGTTTATCACAAGGATATGCGTCGTGCTCGTTCAGCAACGATGAGCATGATTCCAACTAAAACAGGCGCAGCTAAGGCAGTTGGTTTGGTATTGCCAGAATTACAAGGTAAGTTTGATGGTTTTGCGATGCGCGTACCAACGATTAACGTATCAGTAGTTGATTTAACTTTCACACCAACAAAAGCAACAACTGTTGAAGAAGTGAATGAGATCATCAAAAAAGCCAGCGAAGGTCAGCTCAAGGGTATCTTGGGTTACAACACATTGCCTTTAGTTTCTGTCGACTTTAACCATGATCCACGTCCAAGTATCTTTGATAGCACGCAAACACGTGTATCAAAAGACGGCAAATTGGTAAAAATCCTTGCTTGGTATGACAACGAGTGGGGCTACAGCTGTCAGATGTTGAATGCGACTAAAGCATTGATGGAAGCAAAATAAGAATTTCTGTTTGCACCTAATAAAAAAGACCCTCTAGAGGGTCTTTTTTATTTGTTTCTTTATTTGTTTTAAATCTGTTGCACTAAACAATTGGCTTCTTCCGATAATTTGTTTAGGCTTTAAACGTTGAGATTGAACTAGTCTTCTTAGCGTTGGCAAAGAGATCTCTAAGTAATTGGCAGCTTCTTCTGCTGAGAATAGCTCAGTTTTCAAGTGACCAAAAACTTCCTCGTGGCTGTAATTTTCCTGATCTCGAAAGGCATTGTTAACTACAAGAGTGAAGAGTTTGACTCGCTCTTTCTCAGGCATCTCCTTAATTTGTAGAAATACATCCTCTGCCGTTAATGCGTAAGCCATTTTCAACATTCCTCTTCTTTTCCAGCTTGCCGTAAATATTTTTTTAGATCTGTATAGAAATTTTCATGGCTACCAACTTTATAAAAGTTGATAAATTCAATTTCGTTAAATTTATCATTATTTAAATATTTGTAAGCTATTAAATACTCTTGTCTATTTAATTTGAATTTGTGGACTCTAATTCCTGCAAGGTCTCCTACTTTGAGTTCCCCAATGTCAGGTTGTGCGCAAATATCTTCAACTGCATCTGAAATGGCTAATTGCAAAAATTTTGTTGCTTTCTTAACAAAATGGGCAAAAGGCTTTTTGAAGGTGGTTTGCATGATCTAATATTAGATCAATTATGATCTGATGTCAAATCAAAGTGACTGTCAAAAACACAGCTAGTGGGTTGGTTTGCTAAAAGGAGGCATTTAAGAAAATGTCTAACGAGCGTTAAATATCGAATAGATTTTTATTTAGCCTTTTTCTTCTTGGCGCAGTTTTTCTTCTGGCAGGTGCCATAAATGGCTAAAGCGTGGTCGACGATCTCAAAACCAAGGTTTTTAGCGATTTCATGCTGTCTTTTCTCAATGGCGGGGTCTACAAACTCCTCAACGTGGCCACATTCAACGCAAACGAGGTGGTCGTGATGATCCCCTTCGTTAAGCTCAAAAATCGCCTTACCCTCTGCCTTACCTGATTCAAAGTGATTACGTAAAAGTAGGCCAGCTTGCTCAAATTGGGTCAAAACACGATAGACTGTCGCTAGTCCGACATCCATGCCTTCTGCAACCATGGCAAGATAGATATCTTCGGCGCTGAAGTGCTTGTGGCGGTTCTGGTGGAAGAACTCCAGGATCTTCATCCGGGGTGCTGTAACCTTGAGACCCATGTCTCTTAAATTATTTGGAGATATTGTGTTTGTCATAGCGCTAAAATCAATTTTTCTCATGATACGGCTTACCATGCAAATCTGCTTAAAAAACATTAAAAACACCCCAGTTCTCAAGGGCTTAGCCTGGAGTGCTGTAGCACTTTTAACAGTGGGTTTAACTGCTTGCAGCGGGCTCACTACGATCTCTGAGGGTAGTAAAAGCAAAATTGGTCAGGTTTTCAAACCTTATAGACCGGATATGGTCCAAGGTAACTTCATTTCTAAGGAACAGTTAGACCGCGTTAAGGTTGGCATGGACCGTGAAGAAATTAAAGTTATTTTGGGTACGCCGCTACTCAATAGCGCGATGCATCCTAATCGCTGGGACTATGTGTTTGCTTTCAAGCGTGGCGATACACAATTGGTTGATCAGCGCCAAGTTACTTTGATTTTTGAAAAAGATCTGCTCAAAGAAGTTAAGGCAGATCAATTGCCAACAGAATATGAATTGATCGCTGAGATTGACGGTATTAAATCTGATCGTCGTCCTCAACGTAAAGCAGTTACCAAAGAATTAGAGGGTGAGCATCGCGCACCGACAGTTCAAACTGTACCGAACCCAACTCAGGGGGTTGGTATTCCGCGCGGCGACACTAGAAACTAAAAATAAATACGAAATCAGTAAAGATATAAATAACCAAAAGATATAGAGATTGAAATAATGACCACTTTGAAATTTGCCATTGCAGGCGCATCAGGCCGTATGGGCCGTATGTTGATTGAAACAGTTTTAAATGCTGCAGATGCGAAATTAGTTGGCGCTCTCGATATCGCTGGTAGTCCTTCGTTAGGGCAAGATCCTGCAGCTTTCTTAGGTAAAGATACAGGCATCAAAATCACAGCTGATATCAAAGAAGGTTTGAAGGATGCTGATTTTCTAATTGATTTCACAAGACCTGAAGGCACCTTGACCCATTTGGCTATTGCGCAAGAAATGGGTGTCAAGATGATCATTGGTACAACAGGTTTTACAGATGATCAAAAAGCCATTCTTAAAAAAGCCAGTGAAAAAGTAGCTATCGTATTTGCGCCAAATATGAGCGTAGGCGTGAATGCTACTTTTAAATTGCTAGAAGTTGCAGCAAAGATTTTGAACCAAGGCTATGACATTGAAATCGTTGAAGCGCACCACAAGCACAAAGTAGATGCTCCATCTGGTACTGCAATTGGTATGGGCGAAGTGATTGCTAAAGCCTTGGGTAAAGAATTAAAGGATTGCGCTGTTTATGCTCGTGAGGGGCATACGGGAGAGCGTGAAGATGGCACGATTGGTTTTGCAACTATTCGTGGTGGTGACATTGTTGGCGATCACACTGTGATGTTCTGTGGTGATGGTGAGCGCATTGAAGTAACTCATAAATCTGCTTCACGCATGTCTTATGCGCAAGGTTCAGTGAGAGCGGGCCGCTTTCTAGCGAACCAAAAAACAGGCTTATTTGATATGCAAGATGTTTTAGGCCTTAAAACATTAAAGATCTAAATAATCAGAAAAGAAAAAAGTAAAACTGATAGTAGAAAAATAAAAATTAAAACGTAAGGGTATGTGTTTTGAGTTCAGAAGTTAATACAGTTAGTAAAGAATACGATCACCGCGCTATTGAAGCTGCTGCTAATGCGCAGTGGAAAGCTGGCGATGTTTATCGCGTAGAAGAAAACGCAAAAGATAAGAACGGCCAGCCTAAGAAAAAATACTATGCCTGTTCTATGTTGCCTTACCCATCAGGTAAGTTGCACATGGGTCACGTTCGTAACTACACCATCAATGATGTGATGACACGCCAACTGCGTATGCAGGGGTATAACGTTTTAATGCCAATGGGTTGGGATGCATTTGGTATGCCTGCAGAAAATGCTGCGCTTAACAATAACGTACCTCCAGCGGCTTGGACCTACGACAACATTGCTTATATGAAAAAGCAAATGGATGCGATGGGTTTAGCGATTGATTGGTCAAGAGAAGTAACTACCTGTAAGCCTGACTACTACCGTTGGAATCAATGGGTCTTCTTGAAGATGTTGGAGAAGGGTGTTGCTTACCGCAAGACTCAAGTGGTGAACTGGGATCCAATTGATCAAACCGTATTAGCGAATGAGCAGGTGATTGATGGTCGCGGTTGGCGCTCTGGTGCCTTGGTAGAAAAACGCGAGATTCCGGGCTATTACCTAAACATTACTTCTTATGCTGAAGAGCTTTTAAGTGGTTTGGACGGTTTGGGTTGGCCTGAGCGAGTCAAGCTCATGCAACAGAACTGGATTGGTAAGAGTTTTGGTGTGCGTTTCGCTTTCTCACACGAGATTAAAGATGACGCTGGCCAGTTGATTCAAGATGGCAAGATGTTTGTGTTTACAACCCGTGCTGATACTGTCATGGGTGTGACATTCTGCGCGGTAGCTGCTGAGCATCCGATTGCCACACAAGCTGCGAAAAATAATCCTGCATTGGCTGCGTTTATTGAGAAATGTAAACAAGGCAGTGTGATTGAAGCTGACCTAGCTACTCAAGAAAAAGAAGGTATGCCCACTGGCTTAACAGTGAAACATCCTTTAACTGGCCAAGACGTTGAAGTCTGGGTTGGTAACTATGTATTGATGAGTTACGGTGATGGTGCTGTGATGGGTGTGCCGGCTCACGATGAACGTGACTTTGCGTTTGCGCTGAAGTACAACATTCCTATTAAGCAAGTGATGCAAGTTGAAGGTCAAAGCTTCGATGGCAAAGCATGGCAAGAGTGGTATGCAGATAAAGAAACAGTTAAAGCTGTTAACAGTGGCAAATATGATGGTTTGAATCATGCTGAAGCTGTTAATGCTGTAGCTGCTGACTTGCAAAAATTAGGTGTTGGTGAAAAGAAAACAACTTACCGTTTACGTGACTGGGGTATTTCTCGCCAGCGTTACTGGGGTACGCCAATTCCTATCATTCACTGTGAATCTTGCGGTGAAGTGCCTGTTCCAGAAAAAGATTTACCAGTGGTGTTGCCAGAAGATTGCGTACCAGATGGTTCTGGTAACCCTCTGAATAAACGTGAAGACTTTTTAAAGTGCTCTTGTCCTAGGTGCGGTAAACCGGCGCGCCGTGAAACCGACACGATGGATACATTTGTTGATTCGAGTTGGTATTTCATGCGCTACACATGCTCTGATGCAACAAGCATGGTTGATGCACGTAATGATTACTGGATGCCAATGGATCAATACATTGGTGGT
Organism: Polynucleobacter sp.; assembly: GCA_024642065.1. Taxonomy (GTDB): domain Bacteria; phylum Pseudomonadota; class Gammaproteobacteria; order Burkholderiales; family Burkholderiaceae; genus Polynucleobacter. The sequence goes on from JAHEBW010000044.1 coordinate 5,632, forward strand.
ATTGAGCACGCAATTCTTCACTTGTTGTATGCCCGTTTCTGGACTAAGGTCATGCGTGATTTAGGTTTAGTGAAATTTGATGAACCCTTTAGTAACTTGTTAACGCAAGGTATGGTTCTGAATGACACCTACTATATTGATGAACCTAATGGTCGTAAGACTTGGATCAATCCTGATGATGTCGTAGTAGAAACTGATGACAAAGGTCGTCCTCTTTCCGCTAAACATAAAACAAATGGCAAAGTTGTTCAAATTGGCGGCGTTGAAAAAATGGCCAAAAGCAAGAACAACGGTATTGATCCGCAATCATTGATTGATCAGTATGGTGCTGATACGGCGCGTTTATTCACTATGTTTGCGGCACCTCCTGAGCAGCAGTTAGAGTGGTCAAGTTCTGGCGTTGAAGGCGCCTCGCGCTTCTTGCGTCGTTTATGGGTATATGGTGCGCAACATGCTGCCACTATTCAGGCTGCAGGATCTCAATTGCCAGGTAAGCTATCTGAAGATGATCAAGCATTGCGTTTGGAAATGTATACCGTACTTAAACAAGCTAATTTTGACTATCAGCGTAAGCAATACAACACAGTTGTATCTGCGACGATGAAAATGTTAAATGCCGTTGAGCAAGCTAAAGCTGTAAGCCCCGCAGTGCGACGTGAAACTTTTGGCATTCTTTTGCGTGTTTTATATCCAGTGGTGCCACACATTACATTTACCCTATGGAATGTTGCTGGTTTGACAGATCAGTTCGGTGATTTGCTAGATGCCCCATGGCCTGAGGTTGATGAGACGGCATTGGTTCAAAGTGAAATCACTCTCATGATTCAGGTAAACGGTAAGTTGCGCGGCCAGGTTTTGGTGCCTGTTGATGCAGATAAGGCCACCATTGAGTCTTTGGCTTTGGCAACTGAAGCTGCAGTTAAGGCTATGGATGGTGCACCCGCTAAGAAGGTGATTATTGTTCCTGGCCGTTTAGTCAATATCGTTATCTAAGCTAATGTATTAATAGGTAGAATAGAACCCGTATGAAGAAAACCATCACTACTCACTCAGCAAGCCGTCGTTCATGGCTCGGTGGTGGTTTGTCATTAATTGTTTTAGCAACTACTGCTTCAGTAATAACTGGCTGTGCTTGGCGCATGCGCGGTAAGGTTGATCTGCCCTATAAATCTTTATTTTTGACGGGTACTCTCACGCCTGAGTTGCGAGATGAGATTGAGATGCTACTGCGTGTTAACAATGTTGAATTGGTTAAAACCATAAAAGATGCTGAATTGGTTTTAGAAATCATCAGCGAGCAGAATGCACGTCAAGTATTGTCATACAACACTTCAGGTCAAATTACTGCCTATCGCATTATTTCTAGAATTGTTTTTAGAGCCTTTGATCCTGTGAATGGTTTGGAGGCGATGCCGGAGTCTGATATTTTCTTGACGCGTGATATCGACTTTAACCAGTCGAATATTCAAGCTTTTGATCAGCAAGTTGCGGAATTTGTTAAAGCTATGCGAAGCGATATAGTTTCTCAATTGATGCGTCGTTTGGCCTCAATCAAGAAACTTCCAACTGAAGCAGATCTATTGAAAAAGAATTCTTCAGTAGCTCCATCCAACTCATCTGCTAAACCTGCAGCCCCTGACTCTAAGAAGTAATTAAGCAATATGCTAAAAGCAGATGCTTTTGAAGCACATCTAGCAGTCGCTAAAAAAAATGGGCCTCATCCTTTATATGTACTAACAGGCGATGAGCCACTGTTGGTGATGGAGCTGCAAGATCGCTTAAGGGCTATGGTGCAAGCGCATGGCCACACCGAACGCGAAATCATGATGCATGAGAAAGGCTTTGATTGGTCAGCTCTCATGAATGCTGGTCAGACTATGTCTTTGTTTGGCGACAAACGTTATGTTGAATTACGTATCCCAACAGGTAAGCCAGGTCGTGACGGCTCTGATGCAATCAAACAGTTTTGTTCACAAATACAAGCTCAAGTGAATGCGAAAGATCCAGTTGATACAGTGACTTGTATCTTTTTACCAAGAGTTGATTTTCAAACCCAAAAATCAGCTTGGTTTACAGCTTTAGATGAAGCTGCGGTAGCTGTCAGAATCGATCCAATCGAGCGCAGCTATTTGCCAAATTGGATTGCGGCACGTTTAAAAAATCAAAAACAACAAGTAGAAGCTGGTGAGACTGGCCAACGTGCATTGCAGTTTATGGCTAATCAGGTTGAAGGCAATCTAATTGCAGCTCATCAGGAAATTCAGAAATTAGGTTTGCTCTACCCAGAGGGAAATCTGACTGCAGAAAATATTCGTGATGCTGTTCTTAATGTGGCTAGATACGATGTTTTCCAGTTAACGGAATCTTTGTTGGCTGGAGATTTGGCAAGATTCAATCGAATGGTCGATGGCCTTCAGGGCGAGGGTGAGCCATTGGTGCTGATTCTGTGGACGGTGACAGAAGAGGTAAGGTTGCTCAACCGCTTACGCCAGGGAATAGACCGGGGCGACAATTTACAGATGCTCATGAAAATGAATCGTATCTGGGGTAATAAAGAGCGTTTGATTCCTCAAGCGATGCAAAGATTAAGCGCCGACCGCCTACAAAAAGCCCTGACCGTGGTCGGTGGTTTGGATAAACAGTCAAAAGGCCTGCATCTCAATAAAGGCTCTGGGCCTATTCTAGAGAAACTCCCTAGCGATCCTTGGGATGGGCTTAGGATGCTGGGGCGATTATTTGCTTAGCCAGCCTGTTTAAGTATTTGGAACGATCGCGCTTATTTCATTTAAAGTATTACTTATGAGTACTCAAAACAATACAAATACCGACGCAGTAGCTCAGATGAGCGTCATTGGTCAAAAAGCGAGAGCCGCATCGCGTGCGATGGCTCGTGCTACAACAGCTTCTAAAAATGAAGCTTTGATCCATTTGGCTGGCTTGGTTAGAAAAAATGCGGAATCACTCAAGGCGGTGAATGCGCAAGATGTGGCTCGTGCCAAATCAAATGGGCAGGATGCTGCTTTTATTGATCGTTTAACGCTGACAGATAAAACCATTGCCACCATGGCTGAGGGTTTAGAGCAAATTGCCAAGCTCTCTGATCCTATTGGTGAAATGAGCAATATTAGAAAAATGCCATCAGGCATTCAAGTGGGGCAAATGCGTGTGCCATTGGGTGTGATTGGCATCATTTATGAGTCACGTCCTAATGTGACGATTGATGCAGCGGCACTTTGTTTGAAATCTGGTAACGCCACGATTTTGCGTGGTGGGTCTGAGGCGATTGACTCCAATATAGCTTTAGCTAAGTTGATTCAAGAAAGCTTGTCTTTGGCTGGTTTGCCTTCTGATGCTGTTCAGGTTGTTGAAACAACTGATCGTGCTGCTGTAGGCGCCATGATCACCATGAATGAATACATTGATGTAATCGTGCCACGTGGTGGCAAGAGCCTGATTGAGCGCTTGATGGCGGATGCCCGAGTGCCAATGATTAAGCATCTGGATGGTATTTGTCATACCTACATTGATGTATTAGCTGATTCAGCGAAGGCTATCAAGGTGTGCGATAACGCCAAGACTCAACGCTATGCGCCATGTAACACCATGGAAACATTGTTGGTGCATGAAGCTGCCATCAAGAGTTCTTTATTACCTTTGTGCAAAATCTATCAAGACAAAGGTGTGGAGTTGCGCGTTTGTAAAAAAACAAAGCAATTGCTTGAAGCTGCTGGTGTCAAAAATTTAGTCGATGCGACTGAAGAAGATTGGTCTACAGAATACTTGGCACCTATTTTGTCGATAAAGACTGTATCTAATATGGATGAGGCGATTGAGCATATCAATCACTACGGCAGTCATCACACAGATTGCATCATTACTGAAGACTATTCAGCTGGTATGCGCTTTTTAAGAGAAGTAGATAGTGCTAGTGTGATGATCAACGCTAGCTCTCGTTTTGCTGATGGTTTTGAATATGGCTTAGGTGCTGAAATTGGTATTTCTAACGATAAGTTGCATGCCAGAGGTCCTGTGGGCTTAGATGGTTTGACTTCTATGAAATACATCGTATTTGGGCATGGCGAAGTACGAGCCTAAGAGTGATAGCTTCAGATAAAGTTTTAATAACCTCATCATTCAGCATGAATGGTGAGGAGTAAGTTGGAAATGTAAACCTAAAGGGATGGTTGAGATGAGTGATTCAGTGAATGTGGTGTTGGGAAGTGCTTATTTGTATGTGAAAGCTTTTCACATATTGTTTGTGGCAGCGTGGTTCGCCGGTTTATTTTACTTACCGCGTATTTACGTCAACATGGCGCAAGAGGCTAATCCACAAGTGCTGGAGCGTTTACTCGGTATGTCTCATCGCCTATATCGTTTTATGACGATTTTGATGATCCCTGCAGTAACCCTTGGACTCATTCTTTGGCTTTACTACGGTATTGGTAAGGGCCCTGGCTCAGGTTGGATGCACGCTAAATTACTTTTGGTGTTTGTCTTGTTGGGTTATCACCATGCCTGCGGTTCTATTTATAAGAAATTTAGAGCGGGTGTTAATCAGCGTTCACATGTTTGGTATCGCTGGTTCAATGAATTGCCTGTTGTTATTTTCTTGATTATCAGCATTCTTGTTGTTGTTAAACCTTTTTAATCATTAAAAAGAAATATCCAAATTTAAATAAGGTTTAACAATGAAGTTTTTTATCGTTTGTCCCCGTGGACTTGAAATTCCCTTAGCGGAAGAATTAAAAGAAATTTCTGAGCGCTCCGAAGTAAAAGCTTTAGGCGCTTGGGTAATTGACCCACCACCACTGAACAATACTGGTGGTCTTGGCGTTGCTGGTCCTATGTCTGTAGCTTTAGCTATTAATCTACATTCTCGTATCGCGAGTCGTTGCTTACTCCAAATGACTCATGTGGCTTATCGCAAAGAAGATGATATTTATAAAGCAGTGAGATCTTTATCTTGGGAAGATTGGATTACCCCTGATCAAACAATGCGAGTGGATTTAACGGCTCATCGATCACCACTAACTAGCTTGAACTTTGTAACACTCCGCATTAAAGATGCGGTTTGTGATCGCTTAAGAGAAGTGAAGGGAGCTAGACCTAATATTGATACAGAGCTGCCTGATGTGCGCGTTCAAGCCCATTTAACGGCAACTCATGCCACTGTTTACCTTGATACCAGCGGGCAATCATTATTCAAGCGTGGCTGGCGTGATGACAAAGGTGCCGCACCTTTAAAAGAAAATTTAGCTGCAGGTATTTTGGCTCTAACAGGCTGGAAGCCAGAGCAACCCTTGTTTGATCCTATGTGCGGTAGTGGTACCTTTTTAATTGAGGCAGCTTATCGTGGTTTAGGTATTCCATCCGGTTCTATCCGCGCAGGATTAATGAATCCTAAAAAAGCTGAAGAACAGTCTGCACAAGCCCACATCCAAGCTGTTAAATCTGTTGATTCATCAGCGCCAAGTAAATTTACTCGCTACCGTCCTACTCGAGTTGATCTTGTGGGAGCAGATCAAGGGTTTGGCTTCCAGAGATTAAAACCATTTAATACCCCTGATCTTAAAAAACAGTGGGATGGTTTGTGTGAAGTGGCTAAGAAAAGCATCGAGACTGGATTAGCTAATGCTAATAAGCTCAAGATGGCTGCTTGTGACATTAATGAAAACATGATCACGATTGTTAAAAGCAATTGGAAGCGTGCTGGCTTACCCGCTCAATCAGGTGTTTTATCCAATGTTCGCCAGATTGATGCTTTGGTCGCCAAGTCACCATTTACGGAGCCTGGTGTGATGCTCTTCAACCCACCTTATGGTGAGCGTTTAGAAATTAAGGGTGGTCGTGATGGTAGTGAACGCGTTAAAGGTCGTGGCGCACGTGATGCTTTGCCTAAAAATAACAACTCGCCAGAGTTCATGGAATTTTTAAATCAGTTTGGCAAACACCTCAAAGATAACTTTCAGGGTTGGCAGGTTGATGTATTAACAGCTGATATGGGATTACCAGGTCAGGTACGTATGAAAGAATCTAAACGCACGCCATTATTCAATGGCCCATTAGAGTGTCGTTTATTTAGATTTGACATGAAGAAGCCAGATGCTTCATCAACATCTTCTCAAGACTGAGCTTTAATAACTTATTTTCTTTAAGTCTTATCGTTGGTAGATTTGTTGATTTGATTCGTCGCCTTTTTATTTATAAAATTCATAATTAAATGACCGTTTAAATGAATAAATAGGAGAGGCAATTGTCACATTTTGATACCTATGTTTTTATAAAAAATCTAGAAAGCTCTGGAATACCAGAGCATCAAGCAAAAGCTATTTGCGATGGTCTTAAAGAGTGCCATGAAGCTTCTGACCATGTCAGTAAGGCTGATTTGATGGAATTTAAATCAGAGATGAAAACAGAAATGTCTGACTTTAAGACGGAAATCAAAACAGAAATGGCTGACTTTAAATCTGAAATTAGGTCATATATGGCTGAATTCAAAGCTGATATCAAGGCAGATATGAGCGAGTTTAAGGTTAGTATGAAAGCTGATATGGATTGCTTAGAGAGTAGATTGGATAAGAAGATCTCTGATACAGCTCATCGCCAAACAAAGGTCATCGGCGCCATGGTTGTAGGTTCAATAACTTTGTTGTCATTATTTGATCGATATATACCTACTAATATCGCCGGCGCTGCTCAAAATATATGGTCCTAGATGACTTATCTCAAACAATATAAGAACTGATAAAACATAAAAATGTCTTATTTCTTTAGCCCTAGTAGAATAGTGAAAAATTTAGGAAAAAAGAATCATGGAATTTAAAACTTATATGTGTTTGATTTGTGGCTGGGTCTACGATGAAGAAGCTGGCTTGCCTGATGAAGGTATTGCGCCGGGTACATTGTGGAAAGACGTCCCAATGAACTGGACGTGTCCTGAGTGCGGTGCACGCAAAGAAGATTTTGAGATGACGGTTATTTAAGTCATCATGATGCAGAAAGCCACCCTCGGGTGGCTTTGAAGTTTTAAATGCATCATTTTTGATATTTAAAGAATTTAAAGATATGAGCAAAAACGAAGAACTATTCCTAAGAGCCCAAAGAACAACTCCGGGCGGAGTTAATTCGCCTGTTAGAGCATTTCGTCAGGTGGGTGGTGTGCCACGTTTTGTGGCACGTGCACAAGGCGCTTATTTTTGGGATGCAGATGGTCGACGCTATGTTGACTGTATCGGTTCTTGGGGTCCTATGATTGTGGGGCACGCTCATCCTAAAGTTGTTAAAGCAGTACAGGATGCAGCAGCTCATAGCTTTAGTTTTGGTGCGCCTACTGAAGGCGAGATCATCATGGCAGAACGTATCTGCCAATTAGTGCCTAGTATTGAACAGGTTCGTTTGGTATCAAGTGGCACAGAAGCCACTATGAGTGCATTGCGTTTAGCTCGAGGTTTTACAGGGCGTGACTTAATTATCAAATTTGAAGGTTGTTACCACGGTCATGCCGATAGCCTATTAGTAAAAGCAGGTTCAGGCATGTTGACTTTTGCTAATAGCACGCAAAATGCTCCTTCCTCTGGTGGCGTGCCACAAGATCTCGTTAAACACACATTAGTGCTTCCTTATAACGATGTGGAGGCGCTTGAGTTAGCCTTTAAACAAAATGCTGGCAAGATTGCAGCTCTGATTGTTGAGCCAATTGCTGGCAATATGAATTTGATTCAGCCAAGTCAAGCCTTTGTAAAAGCAATGCGCGATCTCACCACTAAAGAAGGTGCTGTACTTATTTACGATGAGGTTATGACTGGATTTAGGGTGGCTTTGGGCGGAGCGCAAAGTTTGCATGGCATTCAACCTGATTTGACTTGCTTAGGCAAGGTCATGGGTGGAGGTATGCCAATGGCTGCATTTGGTGGTCGCACAGACATCATGAACAAACTAGCTCCCATAGGTAACGTTTATCAAGCAGGCACTTTGTCTGGTAATCCTTTGGCGGTTGCAGCTGGTTTGGCTAATTTAGACATCATCACCAGACCAGGTTTTTATGAATGCTTGAGCACGCAAACTAAAAAGTTTGTTGATGGCATGGCTGAGAGAGCTAAAGCTGCGGGCGTGAAATTTTCTGTTGATAGTGTAGGCGGTATGTTCGGTTTGTATTTCTCAGAAAAAGTACCAAGCTCTTACGCTGAAGTGACTAATAGTGATATTGAAGCATTTAAGAAGTTTTTTCATTTGATGCTAGATAACGGCGTTTATTTGGCGCCATCGGCTTATGAAGCCGGATTCTTATCAATTGCTCATGATGATGATGTGCTTGATGAAATGTTCAAAGCAGCAGAAAAATCTTTTGCTGCAATGTAAGTTGTGATGCATGAATAATATTTTTGCCATCGGAGACGTTCAGGGTTGTCATCAACAACTGCAACAACTCATCAAAAAATTACCCCAAGATTCAAAAATCATTTGTGTGGGCGATTTAGTTAATCGCGGCCCAGATTCCTTAGGCGTACTACGCACGCTGAAAGCTTTGCAAGAGGCTGGTCAAGCAGAATGTATTCTGGGCAACCATGATCTTCATTTATTGGCAAGAGATGCTGGTATCCGTGGTCCGAAATCTCTAGATACTCTTGATGCCATCTTTAAGGCACCAGATAGACGAGAGTTGATTGATTGGTTAAGACATCGACCAATGGTTCTATATAGCGGTCAAGATAACTTCAATACGATGTTTGTCCATGCGGGTATCTTGCCGCAGTGGAGTGTCACTAAAACACTTGAATTAGCCAATGAACTTGAAAAAGTCTTGCGGCACAAAAATTACGCCAAGTTTTTAGTGGACATGTATGGCAACACTCCCACACAATGGAATGACAAACTCAAAGGCACGGAGCGCCTCAGAGTGATTGTTAATGCATTTACAAGATTACGATTCTGTACCGCCAAAGGTGTGATGGAGTTTGACAGTAAAGAGGGGGTTGGGGATGCCCCGAAAGGTTATATGCCTTGGTTTAATGTCCCAACTAGAAAAACCCAAGATGTAAAAATTGTTTTTGGTCACTGGTCCACATTGGGACTATTGAAGAAAAAGAACCTAGTGGGTTTGGATACGGGTTGTGTATGGGGCGGTCAGCTCACTGCCATGTCCTTAGGCAAGAAACCACTATTTGTTCAAGTGCCCGGTTTAAAGCAACCTGTGGGTATGTAAAAAATAACTAGAAAGATAAGTATAAAAATAAGGACTTTCTATTTAGAGAGTTTCCTTTTTAACAACCGCGTATCTGATTAATGTATTTTTTCTCGCCTCATCGTGTTGCACAATGGGTAGAGGGTAGTCTCTTCCAAGTCGAATACCTGCAATCTCTAATTCGATGTCGCCGGCTAACCATGGAGCATGGATAGTTTTCTTAGATAGTTTCGAGAGTTGTGGTAAATATTTTTTAATAAATTTACCTTCCGCATCAAATTTTTCAGATTGAGTGATGGGGTTAAATATCCTAAAGTAGGGTTGCGCATCACAACCGCTTGAAGATGCCCACTGCCAGCCGCCATTGTTAGCTGCAAATTCAAAGTCATTCAAGTGATCGGCAAAGTACTGTTCGCCCCATCTCCAATCAATACCAAGATCCTTGATTAAGAAGCACGCCACCACCATGCGTAAGCGGTTATGCATATAACCGCTTTGATTCAGTTGATGCATGGCTGCATCAACTAGTGGGTAACCAGTTTTACCTTCGCGCCAAGCTTTGAATAATTTTTGTGCTTTGGCACCGCTTTCCCAAACAATTTTGTCGTAATCAGGTTTAAATGATTCATGTCCGGCTGTGCCATGCAAGAGTGCTTGCTTGCCAATGGATGGTGCGAGTCTTGGGTGATTACTGAGGATCATGAAATAGAAATCACGCCAAATCAATTCTGATAGCCAGATGGTGGCACCCATGCTGCCGGCTAACATGCGTTGATGTGCTTCGCGCACCAGCGCTCGTATAGAAATCGTTCCAAAGCGAGAGTGCACAGATAGATAGCTGGGTCCTTTCACTGCTGGATAATCGCGTGTGGCGTGGTAATGATCCATGCGGCCTAGAAATTCTTCAAATAGCTCTGATGCACCAGACATACCGATTGGTAGATAAGATTCAATAGCAGTACTTTCAAAACCCATTGATTTAAGAGAGGGAATGCCCACATCTAATGATTGAGGGATCGCTACAAATTGTCCGCCATCCAAATCGACTGCATGGGCATCTAAATCATGCGCTTGTAATTTTTTTAGCCAAGCATTTTTATAGGGGGTGAACACTGAAAAAATCCCACCTTGTCCTGTAAGAACCTCTTGATTCTCAAAAATGACATGATCTTTGTAACTATGAAAAGCAATATCATGCTTCTCTAAAGATAGAGAAACTAATCGATCTCGTTCAATCGCAGCTGGCTCATAATCCTTATTCGTAAAAACAGATTGAACTCCTAATTGCTGAGCAAGCTCAGGAATGATGTTGGTGGCTTTGCCGTGTCGAACAATTAAGCCGCCTCCTTTAGATCGAAGTTCGGAATTAATTTCTTGCAAAGATTGCCAAATGAAATCCACCCGACGATCTTTTTGAAGACCTCGATCTAATAGGTGAGACAAGATATCTGTATCAAAAACAAAAGCAACCCACACCTGTTGGCAGGTTTTGATCGCCATGCGAAGCGCATGGTGATCATGAAGTCTTAGATCGCGACGCAGCCAAACTAAGCCCTTAGCAGTACTCATATCCTGGTCTCCTGAGGATCTTTATTACTTTTGTTGATTTGAGCTTGTTATTTGTTGCTAAACCCTAGCGTACATTTCCCAGAATGTATCTAGAGCTTTGATTTTATAAGCTTATTCGAATTTTGGTGAAAATGGTGCTTAATCACTATTTCAGCAGATATTTAAATCCTGAATCAGATAAAATTAAGTCATGATTCAAGATGATGCTAAGTCCTTAGCCAATCAATTTTTAATTGCCATGCCTGGCATGGTCGATGAAAACTTTGCTGGTACGGTGGTCTACCTTTGCGATCACACTCCTAATGGTGCCATGGGTTTAGTCATTAATCGACCAACCGATGTTGATCTTGGAAGTGTTTTTGACAAAATTGACCTTAAACTAGAAATCCAGCCCAAAGCCAACGAGCCTGTATATTTTGGCGGCCCAGTGCAAACGGATCGAGGCTTTGTTTTGCATGAACAAAAGCAAGGTGAACATACCACCCATTACAGTTCGTCTCTCAGAATCCCTGGTGGCTTAGCTATGACCACCTCCAAGGATGTATTAGAAGAAGTTGCTGCCGGACATGGACCTCAGAGATTTTTAATGACTCTAGGTTATGCCGGTTGGAGTGCAGGGCAATTAGAAGATGAGATCGCTCGTAATGGCTGGCTCAATATTGCAGCTCCAATGGATGAGATGGCACATATCATTTTTGAAACGCCTGATGAATACAAATATCAGAATGTTTTAGCTCTCTTGGGCATTGATCCTAGCTTCTTATCCAGTGAGGCGGGGCACGCTTGATGTCTAGCCCAAGCAATCAAATGGAAAATCTGAATCCAAATGCCAATATCGTGCAAACGATATTGGCATTTGATTATGGTGAGAAACGCATTGGAGTGGCTGTTGGTAATGCCATGACTAAAACAGCGCAAGCTTTGAAAGTGATTCAAAACAAGAGCCAAGATATTCGTTTCAAAGAAATAGAACAGTTAATTCAGGAGTGGCAACCAGAGCTACTGGTCGTCGGTTTACCAATGCATCCTGATGGTACCCCTCATGAAATGACTCAAAAAGCGAAGCGTTTTGGCAATCAACTATCAGGACGATTCCAAAAGCATGTGGTTTGGGTTGATGAGCGCTATACATCAGTATCGGTTGAGAAAGGAAATGATGCCCTAGCTGCTCAATTGATCTTGCAACAATACTTAGATGGTTAACTAACTCAAATCATTAAAATCGATCAAAATAAGAAACAAAATATTCAGAAAAACGCAGCCCAATAAACAAACACAAAAAGCTATGACAACCTCTATAAATCCGCAGGAAATTCCTCAAGCAGAAGATCTCTATCAAATCCTTTTAGATCAATTAAAAGAACAAAAGAAGGTCAGTCCACAATTCCAGTTGGCAGGTTTGGCGAGTGGTGGTGCTTGGATTGCAGAACGTTTAGCCAAGGATTTGGGTTTGCCAGCTTATGGGGTCATTAATGTGTCATTCCACCGTGATGACTACTCTGAGAAAGGTGTTAAAGCTTTTAATAGTGCAGAAGGTTTGTCGACCAAGCTTCCGTTTGAAGTAGAAGGTGCTCACATCATCTTGGTGGATGATGTTTTAGATACTGGTAGAACTGTTCGAGCAGGTCTTAATGAGTTATTTGATTACGGCAGACCTGCTAAAGTGGATTTAGCTGTATTAGCTGATCGCCATCGCAGACAGTTACCAGTAGATGCAACCTTCAAGGGGGCTAAAGTTAAAGTGGCAGATGATCAGATCTTGGTTTTAGAGCAGTCTGAAGATGGTCGTTTGGCATTCTCAACAGAGACTAAAGAGTGATCGAAAGAAAACAAGAGAAAACAAGAGAAAAATTCAAAATAAGTATCAAACTCAGCGCCCTAAAAGATTAAAATACTGACCTAAGATGACCCAAACCAATCAGACTGCTAAGACTGCCAGCCAACTTCAACTCAATGATCAGGGTGAGCTAACTCACTTGCTGACCTTAGAGGGTCTCTCTAAAGAACATATCCTTCATATCTTGGATACAGCCCAACAGTTTGTGGCTGTAAGTGAATCAGATCGAGAAGTTAAAAAAGTACCACTTTTAAGAGGTAAAAACATTTTTAACCTCTTCTTTGAAAATTCAACAAGAACCAGAACAACATTTGAGATTGCTGCTAAACGCTTGTCAGCAGATGTGATTAATTTAGACATTCAAACATCTTCAACAGCCAAGGGTGAAACGCTACTTGATACGATTGATAACTTAGTAGCGATGCAAGCAGATATTTTTGTGGTGAGACATAAAACCACTGGTGCACCAGTTGAGGTGGCGGCACATCTGCCACCGCATGTACATGTGATCAATGCGGGTGATGGCACTAACCAACACCCGACGCAAGGTTTGCTAGATATGTTTACCATGCGCCACTTCAAGCAAGACTTCACTAAGATCAAAGTCGCGATCATTGGAGATATTGTCCACAGTCGCGTAGCCAAATCAAATATTCATGCCTTAACTACTCTAGGTTGTCCAGAGATCAGAGCGATTGGTCCAGAAAGCCTTTTGCCTAAAGACCTGAACATGATGGGTGTCAAAATCTACAACAACATCGAAGAAGGACTGAAAGATGTGGACGTTGTGATGACCCTCAGAATTCAAAGAGAACGAATGGAAAGTCATCAGATTCCTCAAGGAGATGAATTTTTTAAGCAGTGGGGGTTGACTAAGCAAAGACTTCAACTAGCAAAACGAGATGCCATTGTCATGCACCCAGGACCTATGAATAGAGGCGTTGAGATTGCCAGCGATGTAGCTGATGGTCCACAAGCAGTTATTCTCCAACAGGTGAAATTTGGGATTGCTGTGCGAATGGCAGTTATGGCTTCACTCGCTTCGAGCTAATTTATAAATTCTTTGTATTATTCTTTTTTTAATTCTGTTTTAAGTTCTTTTTCATTTTCATTGTTAGTGGAATCTACTGGAGCAACTGAGTCAATAACAACTTTTGGCATTTGATCTGTGGTTCCAGTATTATTTCCGCTTGAAACCGGTCCTACATTTTCTTTTGCCGTTGAGAGTTTTTCTGCTGGGGTCTTTTCTAATTTTTCTTCTCGGCTTTTGTCATTTAATTTTTTATTTTTACATACAATGATCATTTCTTTGTAATCAGAATTTGTAAATAACCCGCTTACTTTATTAGATGTCTTTTCAAGAACTTCATAACCTTCTTCGCCGCAAACTGTACTTGCTGATTTTAAGCATGGAAGCCATGTATGGGATGAGCAAGTGATAATTTCAGCTGCAGTACCATTTTTATAATAAAAAGGTTGAGGTGTAGAACATCCCGCAAGAATAAATGTTAGAAAAGTTGCGATAATTACTGGTTTCATAATGGTTTAGTGCTCACGGGAGTTATGGTACATGCTAGTTGTAAGATTCTATCACGCTTTATTGGGTCTCAAGATATGCAGTCCCCATACCTGCTTTTATTTTTTTAGCCACATAATTTTTTCTATGGTTGGCTCGTTGCCAGTTTATGTTTGGGGTTCCGATTTAGTATCTAATCAGACTCTTTTGAAAATGGTTGCGACGCCTCAAATTGTAGGTAGGGATGTGGTTAACATAGCAAGCCAGACAAGTGACTTGGTTGCTTATTATGAGAATATATCAGCTAGCGTTTATTTAATTACGGTCCATAATCAAGATACATCAGCAAGTCCAACGGGCGTAGGAAGTGCTGTTGCTGTTAACAAGAATCAGTTACTAACCAATTGCCATATTTTTGGTAAAAAAATTGAACTTGACGGCAACATTGTCAAAGTTATCAAAAAAAATTCACCAGTCATGAATGGCAAGCTGATTTATAAACATTCCGAATCTGATAGATGTATTTTAGAGGTTGATGGATATATAACTCCAGTCAGAGCGATTAGATCAGTTAGCTCACTTCGAGTGGGGGAGAGGGTTTATACAATTGGAAACCCCAAAGGATTTGTTGATGCTTTTGCTGAGGGTTTAATTTCCGCAATTAAACCCTCAAAAAAAACTGGCATTACTTTATTAAGCACCACAGGTATAGCAAAGGGATCCTCAGGCGGCGCTTTATTTGATGCTAGAGGTAACCTTATTGGCATTACAACTGCTGTTATATCTGATGCCCCTCATCTGTCGTTGGTGATTCCTGCGGAGAGTTTTTTTTCAGAGTAATTATCTTTCGGTCAATGATTCTTTAAGCGTCTTAGTAATAGGTTTTGTTAGGTAACTAAGAACAGTATTTTGGCCGGTGATAATTTCGGCTTTGGCTGTCATACCAGGTTGAATTTCAAGATTCTTTTTGGAGCTAGAGAAACCTTGCCCATCAGTTTGAATTTGCACTCGGTAATAGGTCTGTTCTGCACCTTTATTTTCTTCCGTGAGCGTATCAGGGCTAATAAAAGATACTTTGCCTTTAAGTGTGCCGTAAATTGAGTAGTCATATGCATCAATTTTAACAATTGCAAAAAGTCCCGGTTTGATAAAGGCAATATCGGCAGGTCTTACTTTTACCTCTACCATCAGCGTGTCTCCATCGGGGACTATTTGCATAACCTCTTCACCAGGTTTAATAACTCCACCTAGAGTAGTGATTTTCACATTCTTAACAGTACCCGCCATAGGGGATTTTAGTTCTATTCTATCTAGCTGCTCTCTTTTCTGGGTAAGTGTTTGCAAAATGCCTGCATAATCCTCTTCCGCCTTGCTTAGCTCAGCTTGAGCATCTTGGAAATATTTATTTTTCTTATTGGCTATTTGAGCGCTTATATCATTCACTTGTTTTTTAAGTCTAATAATTTCAACTTTAGAAACATCACCTGTTTTTAGAAGAGGTTCAGTCATCGCCAATTCTTGTTTGGCAAGCTCTTGCTGTGACTCAAGTGCCGATAATTCGTCGCTAATTGATTTTTTTCTTTTGATTAGAAGTGTTTTTTGGTTATGAATAAAGTCAGGATAATCATCCATGATTTTTTCAAATTTTAACGGTATTCCATAGACTTCATTTTTTAATCTTGCTACAGCCCCTGAAAGAGCAGCGGCTTTTGCTCTAGCCTCTAAATAGCTACTTTCCATCCTTGTTTTATCAAGTTTCGCCAACACTTGATCTTTGACTACCTTATCACCTTCTTTAACCAAAAGTTGTTCAAGTACGCCACCATCAAAAGATTGAATAATTTGAGATCGCGAGCTTGGAATAATTTGACCGGCAGCGCTTGTGCTTTGTTCAATTTTACTAAAAGCCGCCCATAAAAAGAGCGCAAGGAAAATTACCCCAAATAATCGAATCACATTAACTTTTTTATGAGGAAGATCATCTGATAGATTGGTCTCCTCAACATAAAATAGTTTTTCTTCAATGTACTGTCTTAGCTTTGAGTTTTTAAATTTCTCAATGCCATGAAGAATTAATGGGACTACTTTTTCAATTGAATTTTTAATAATGAGCTTAACTTTATTCACTTTTTACTCTTATTTAGATTGACTTAATTGTCTTTTTTGAGCTGCTTCTTTGAGGTTGTTTAATATCAAATCCTTCGGACCAAATTGAACTAGTTCGTTGTTTTCCATGATCATGACATGAGTTGCAAATCTTAGAACAGCGGGCTTATGGCTAACAATGACAATTAAAGTATCTTTTGTCATATTTTTAAAAATCTCATTTAAGACATGATTTTCCAAATCAGTATCAAGTGATGCCGTTGGTTCATCTAAAAGCAGAATGCTTGGTTTAGCCAGTAATAATCGTGTGAGTGCCACCATTTGACGTTGTCCACCGGATAGTCCCAAGCCGCCCTCTGAGATCGGTAAAGCCATGCCTTGAGGGTGCTTTGAAATTAAACGATCTAACCCGGTTTTTTTGCAGGCCGCAAGAATTTCTGAATCTGCTATGTAGGGCAATCCCAAGGTTAGATTATCTTTGAGACTTCCTTTGATGAGGCGAACATCTTGAGGGAGGTAACCTATTTTTTCACGAATGAGCCCGGATGGTAATTGAGTCATTTCAATATTTGAAAGGAGCACTTTTCCTTCCTGTGCTCGATATAAGCCGGATAAAATCTTTAATAAAGTTGACTTACCCGAGCCTACGCGCCCCATCACAACAATAATATTGCCTGCAGAGAATTTAAGATGGTTGATGCTTAATTGCTTTTGATCTTTATCATAGCTGAATTTAATATTTTCTAGGCTCAAATGAGCTTCAAGATGGTCTGGGGTAATCGAATTTTCGTGATTATCGGTATCAGAGGGTAGGCTCATGATTCGATCCAAACTTAAAAGACTGTGCTTAATTTGTCCCCATTGGACTAATAATTGCGGAATCTGCGCAAGTGGTCCAAGAATGCGCCCACTTAATATCGTGCAACCTATTAATCCACCAGTAGTTAATTGGTTTTGATGAATCATCCATGCGCCGACTGCAACAGTAAAGATATAGGCTAATTGCTGAACTGAACTGGCCATATTGGCGCTACTGATAACTGTTTCTTTGTGATGTAGCTCACGAATAGCCTGATCTCTCACAATACCTTGCCAGCTTTTTAATAATTGAGATTCCCCACCCACTGCTTTAATAGACTCAATCCCATCCATAGCTTCAATGAGTAAACCATTTTTTCTATTTCCTTGCTCGACCAGCTGTTCGTTGGTCGATTTCAAGCTCAAGCTGTAACGGTAACCTAAAATGAGCATGATGCACATAAATACTAAAGGTATTAAGCCTAGTATTCCGCCAATCGTCATCATGACAAAGGCAAAAAATATTGCAAAAGGGGCGTCAGCAAGTATGAATAAAGTTGCCGATGTCATGAAGCCTCGTATAGATTCAAATTGCCTCAACTCTGAAATAAAGGTGCCGACGTTTTTGGGCCGTGCATCTAGACGAATACTTAAAGCTTTATTAAAGAAGATGGAGCTAAGTTCGCTGTCAACGTCTTTAAAGGTCTTATCAACTAACTTAGCCCTCAGTTGTTTCATGAGGTATTCCGAAGATATGGCAATCAATGTTCCAATCGTCAAAACGATTAGGGTGGCATTACTTTGCGAAGGAATCACTCGATCATAAATTTGCATAGAGTACATAGCTGTACCTAGTGCTAAGGTATTCATGATGAAAGTTCCGATCACCGCGTCTTTGAGCTGAGGTCTTTTTTTATTAAAAAGATATTTAAACCAGTCAGATGCTGATTTTGGTTTGTGCTGGGTCAGGAACTCGTCACTTTCAGGTTCAACTGACAGGATCACTAATTTCGACTGCTCTAGCAGGTGGGATGTTAGTTCTATTTTGACTTGTGATCGATCCGCATTTTCAACAACTAAGTAATTGTTTTCCTGTATACCTCTGATTAATTGAATAGAACGATCATCATTGATCTTAAGAGCTACTTGTTCGGCGCTGATATTCTGAATATCAGCCAAACTGGTGGCTAGTTTAGCCACTCCTTTGGGGTGAACCCTTAACCATAGTTCTTGAATACTTAGAATGGGGTTCTCGATATTTGTACTATCTTGAGTAAAGTTGTGACGAGGAATGTGTATCCCCAAGATATCAGATGCTCTTGCAAGGGCGTCATCTAGTGTCCAAGGATTATTTAATGCGTTCAGGTGTATTGACATGAGTTCTAATAATTAACTACTTAAGTGTTTCTAAGTTTTCTTTGGTGAGGGTGCCAGTCATGATCCCAATATGGATTTGTGCTTGCATCAATGACATTTTGGTGTCTATCACGACGTTCATGCTTTGAGTCATTTCTTTCTGAGCATTAAGCACATCTAACCAAGTTTTTTTGCCAACAGTATATTGTCTGGCAAAGCTATCAACGACAGATTGAGATGCCTCCAGTTGTTTTTCCATATAAACCATTTGCGTTAAGCCTAAATTGTATTGATACCAATACTTGGTGAGTGTGTTAACAAGCTCTTTTTCGGTGGAATCAATACTGGCTTCAGCACTTTTAGATTGGTTGATGGATGCGCTCCAGGCATAAGCGCTCGATACACCGGTGCCTAGCTGATACTCAAGTGCTATGAAAGTTTGCGATTCTGGATACGAGCCTGTAGGATTTTGGCGATTGTATTTTTCGTGTCGTAGGTAAACTTGAGGCAGTAGTGCACTTCTTTCAATGGCAGAGCGTGATTGTGCGGCGTCATACTTAAATCTAGCAGCTACCATTTCTGGGGAGAATCCTAAGCTTGTTTGGATCGCTTCTTCTAGGGTCTTGAATGGAACTTTTTGGGTTAACTTAGGGTGTTGCAATGGCAAAATAGCTCTCACTTCGGTATTAATGAGGCGAGCTAGGGTCTGAAGAGCTGTTGATTCTTGTGACTTAATGGCCTCAAATTCTGCTAAAGCTTGTTGCAATCTCATGTCGGCTGTAACGACATCATTTTGAGAGCTAATTCCCGCCTCAGTTCTTCGTTGAATGAGGGCGTGCAGGCGTTTGTGCTCGCGAAGATTGCTTTCTGCCGTTTTGCGCCGTTCTTGTAGGCGGATGCACTCTAAATAACTATCCGCTACTTTGCCGATGATGTTTTGTTCTGTTGCGCTAAATTCAGCTTCAGCACTGTCTCGTTTTGCTTGCGCCTCTTTAATACCATGCCAGATGCGCCCACCTGTGAATAAGGGTTGTTGAATACGTGTTGTTGAAGTGCTATTACCATAAGTATCTTTGCCCGTGCTAAGACTTAAGCTAGGGCCTAGTTGCCATGCTGCTCCAACACTAGTTTGCTGAGCAGATTCAGCCTGAGATTTTTTTGAAATAATTTCAGGGTGGCTATCCATGGCTAGACCTATGGCATCTTTTAGCTCAATTGCCCTGCTGGGTGTGCTCGTAGACAACAAAATGCCAGAGAATGCCAACAAGAGTCCTGATGATGTCAACTTAGGCTTAAATTGCCTAATTGATTGGCGTAAGGTTTTGTTAGATTGTCTAATTTGCATTGCTGAAACCTTCAAAAATGAGCGGGTATTGTTTAAAAATGATTGTTTGAGGGGTGTTTATGTTTGATATTTTTCTTCAATTAGTAGCCGAGTGATTGTAAATGGCTTTATTGCTCTAAAGCACTTTTAATTGACTTAAAAAATATTTGGACATTTTTTAAAAATATGCTCTAATCCTTCAAAGTCTTTTATACCTTTGGTAGAGTCTATTTCGGAAAATTTGTTTTTGGTATAAAAAAATCAAATAAAACAATGAGTTATTAAAAATTAACTCAACTAACAAACGTACAACTATTTTTCTGGAGCCGTAAGAATGTCAACCCAAAAAACTGTTAAGGCAGTCAAAAAAACATCCGAACAACTATCAGTTGAATCAGCTGCAATTGCCGCTGGTCTAGTTGTGGGTGCTCAAGCTGAAACTCAGGTAGCACTAAATCCAACTCAGAAGCTTGGTAAACAGTCAAACAAGCGTGAAGATGATGTTGCAGAGGTAGAAGTAGCTGCATCAGAAGTTGTTGAGGTTCAAGCGGTCGATGTGGACTCTACGGTGGTGATTGCAGGCTTGGTTGAAAGCGCTGACAGTGACATCAGTTTGGTGGCTAACGACAAGAATTGTCGTGTTAATAGCAAGGGTGAGGAAGAGTGTGAGGGTGGCGCTTATTGGTGGCTAGGTCTTTTAGGTTTGGCTGGTCTTGCTGCTGGCGGTGGCGGTGGCGGTGGTGCAGCGCCTGAAACAGTTGCAAATTATCGTCACATTGATTTTGTGGGTTCTACTGATGTGTCTGCTGATACTCTTTTGTTAGACGCAGATAATGATGCTAGAACTGTAAATGTGGTTTATTCAGCTGATGAAAGTTATTCAGATGATTACCGTATTATTAGTGTTGACTCATCAGCTGACATCAAACATTTAAATATTTTGGCGACATCAAGTGATGATGTTTTATTGAGCTTAGATATAACAAACGCGGAAGAGCTAGAAAGTTTGTCTATTGCTGCGGATGGTAGCTCAGAGATCCAGACGTCTTATGATTTGGTTAGCGTCGAAGCTAACGAACTTTCAATCGCAGTATCTGCAAGTAGCGAGTCTTTGGTTGGTTCTTGGTGGTGGCATATTGTTGATTTTTCAGGTGATTCTGTAAGTGTTGATGTATCCGCTAATGATTCATCTGAGGTTATTACTTACTCAAGTATTGTAAGAAGTGCTTCTGCTGATAATGCAGATATAGCTATTTTGGCTTCAAATGATTCTAGTGTCCAAAATGGCTGGTGGGACGGTATCAATAATTGGTCTGGCGATTCAGACTTTGTGGCTATGTCCGGGGATGATATTTCTTTGACAGTAGCAGCCTATGACGGTAGTTTCATTGGTGCCTATTCGTATGATGGTTCTGACTTGGCTGAGATTGATGGTAATCGAGTGACTGCAAATGTAGTTGCATCAAACAGTTCAATGGAGGTGACTGATTCTGTTATTGATGTTACTGGCGACTCAATGGATGTTGCAGTACTTGCTTCTGGTGACTCATATATTGACTCTTGGTGGAATGTTGTTGAAGCTGATGGTCAGGATGCAGAAATTGGCGTTGTGGCTGATGGAAACTCATGGGATGGTTCTGCGGAAATCTGGGCAAGTAACGATATTGTTTACGGAGACGGTGATAATGCTCAAGTATCCGTTGAAGCTAATGGAGATTACTGGTGGTGGGGTGCCGCAGAAATTAGCGCTGATGAACACGTGGTAGAGTGGTATGGTGAGAATGCTGATATCTCAGTTGCAGCTACAACAGGTTATGCGTTTGTCGCATCATATTGGGATGCCATTTATCTCGAAGGTGATGCTGCTCATGTGGATATTGAGGCAGATGGTTGGTATACAGAGGTTGTTTCTGACAATGACGATGTTGCCGAAATATACTCAAATTCTGCAGAAGTTCATATTACAGCAAGTAACGGCGCTTTGATTGCAGGTGAGGATGAAGTATTGGTTCTTGAAGGTGATAATGCTCAAGTTTCTCTAAGTGTGGATGACTCTACTGTTAGAGCTAGCGATGATGATGTGATTGATATAGACGGCAGTTTGGCCAGTGTTGATATCTACAATAACAATGGTGATATCTTTGCAGATGATGACATTGTTGTTGTTGATTTTGGTGGTAGTTCAGACATTTCCTTGGTTGGCGTTAGTGGGGCATTATTCTCAGCAGACGACGACATTATTGAGGTCAATGGAGATGATGCGCATGTTGTTGTGGATTTATCCGACAGCAATATGTGGGCAGATGAAGATATCATTGACGTGTATGGTGAAAATGCAAGCGTAGAGCTTTTGGCTTCTAGATCAACAATTGAAGCGTATAGTGAAGATGTTGTTGCGTTAAGTGATACTGGCGATGCTGGACATGTTGATGTAGCTCTTAGTGAAACATATGTAGCTGCTTACGATGGCGATTTGGTCAATATTTCAGGTGATCACGCTACAGTAGAATTATTTGCAACAAATGACTCTTATATTCAAGCCCAGGACATTATTTATGTTCGCGGCGGGGATAGCGCTAATTCAAATTCAGTGATTAGTGCAGACGTGATTATGTCTGAAGTAAGTGCAGATGATGATTTACTCGATGTTGAAAGAAATAATATTTCAATTGATGTCTTGATTGGCGCTTCTCAAGTTAATGTTGATGGGTCGCTTCTAGAATCAGGAGTTTCACGACAATCTGATAATGTGGTTGCTGATATTGCAATCATTGACTCCTATGTCCAAGCAAGCAATGATTTGATAAAAGTCAAAGGTGATGACTTAGATTTGAATTTATATATCGATCCATCACTAGTTGTTGCGCATGAGGATATGGTTGATGTAGATGGTGACAGTGCAACAGTTGCTGTGTCAGTTAGTGGTGATGAAAACGAAGTTTATGTAATTGATGACTTTGCGCAAGTTGAAGGTGATTTTGCGAATGTTAATATTACATTTGATGGATCAAGTGATATTGAAGTTGGAACTTCTGAACTCTATGACCACTTCGGTACTGAGCATGGTAGCAACCTCATCCAATTAACAGGCGACTCTGCAGATGTGAGTCTAAATCTTCACGATGGTGCAACTGTATCAGTTGAGAATCATGTGGCATTAATTGACGGTGATGATGTAACGTTGTCAATCAATGTAAGTGGTGATGCAGGCTTGGAGAATTTTAGCGGGGATGATGCAATATTATTCCATGGCTCAACTGCAGATATCAGTGTTAACGTTACCGGTAACAATAGCTACATCAATACTGAATCAGACTTGATTCAGTTTGAATCAAGTTATGTAGGTGGTGAATCCACAGTCAATGTTAATGTTACGGATGGCGCATCCATTGACGCGGGTGATGATGTTCTTTATGCAGAAATCAGTTTTGATATTGATTCGATCGAGGATACGGTGAATGCAACATCTGCAAACTTCCATTTTGCAGTAAATGTTGATGGTTCAGGTAATATTGATGCAACTGATAACATTATTGACATTGAGTCAGAAAGTTATTCGTGGGATGCCTCTTTTAATTACCGCGACAACAGTTACAGTTATGACGATGTACTCACACTACCAGTGAATGTTGAAGTAGATTTCACAGCTTCAAGTGATGCTAGTGTAACTACAGGATATGGTTCAATTATTGACTTAATCGCAGGTGAAAGCGAAAACTGGGATGTGAATGTAAATATCTCAGGAAGCTCTGATGTGATAGCATATGACTATAGTGCTGATACCAACTTAGTAGAGTTTAGAGCTGGCGGCAATGGCTCGTACGCAGGAACACATTCGATTGATGTTTCTATTACAGATGAAGCGTATGTTGCTACTGATGGTGGGTTAATCAACGTTTATAATATTGAAAACAGTTTTGTTCACTTAGCCGTAGATGACTCAGAAGTTTATACAGATGAAGCACCGTTCTGGATTGAATCTCATTGGGCTTCAAGTTCAGTATTTAGTGTAGACATAATAGATTACGGTACTAACTACTGGTGGTCATCAGGTGATGTAGATGCATACTTCTATCTTGATGGCGAAGATAATACTTTTGATCTATCAATGCAGACAACTTCAATGGATGATATTTGGGTCTCAATGGACGCCTATTCTTCTGATTTTGGAACATCCACAGTTTCAGTGGATATGAATGATGTCTATTTGAGTGGTGACTTATCCATTGATGTTAATAACGATTCGAGTTCAGCAGACGCTCACGTCGAAGTAGCTTTACTAGATACATACATAGAGAATGATGTAAATGTATGGGTTTATGAAGGCTTCAGTGCTGACATTGGTGTTGAACTAGTTTCATCAACTATTGATGATGATTTAATTGTCTATGCATCACCTTGGGATAATGATAGTTACATGGCATTATCGATGGATGATAGCTACATTGATGGCGTAGAATTGTATTTTGATGATGTAGATGAGAACGAAGCTATTTCTGTTGATATGTGGAGTTCAAGCACATTCTCTACTGAGATCTCAGTTGATGGCTGGTGGAATTATTCAGATATTGAATTAAATCTATACGATTCTTCCATAGATCAGTTGGATGTTATGGTATTTGAAGGTGAAGATGGTAGTACTGATATCAACTTAAATTTCCAGGATTACAGCTCTGTTGATAGTTTAGAAATCTATTTAGATGGAGAATCTGATAATGAAGTGCTTTGGGCAGATGTAACTTTAACAGCCGATGATTCAACTGTCTGGGATACAGTAGTTGATACTTATTACACACATATGAACCTAGCAATTTCATCAGATAATTATGGTTCTGGTGAAGATGCTTGGGGACAGAATGGAAGCGGAGTTGATTTATACGCTGAACATTCAATTGTATCAATTGATAGTATTGGTAATGAGGATGCGTATTTAGAAGTTGAGGCAGATTACAGCTCTGTTTATCTAGATTCAAATGCATTTGAATATATTGATATTAATAATTCATACAACAGCACTGTATACAATCTAGAAGATTATGTGGATGGTGATAAGTGGTATGTTTATGGTTCATATGCTACAGCTCAATTGGCTTCAGACCCTACGCCGGGTGATGGACCTGACATTTTGGATGGTGGTGATACAGATTATTTCTCATATTCTTTATCATCAATTGAGGGCAGTGGTTCAACGCTATATCTTTATGTGTCAAGCTCAGTTGTTGACAATTTGGATTTTGCAGACTACGGCGATGGATATGAAACAATTATCGATGATATTTTAGATACATATGCTGATTTATATTTGGTAGTTGATGATGGTACAAATATTTCAATTCATCACGCAGTCGATCACTGGACATATGACTCGACACCAAATATTACATTTGCAAATGCGTCTTCGTATGTTGATAGTTATACAGATGTATATGGCTATTTAACAAATAGCACGGTAATTTAAAAAAAATATTCAATTTTTTAATGAGGGCTTCGGCCCTCATTTTTTATATGTGAAAATAAATCAAAACTAATGAAACAAAGTAATAAGCTTGTGCATAATAAATTGGGTTTGCAGGAGTTAAAAAAACTCATCAGAAATGATCCAAAAAATGCAATTCAAAAATTGGAAAAAATTTATTCAATAAATAAAAATAATTATCAGTTTTTAATGGTGATGGTTGACCAATATTCTCTGCACGGACAAAATAAACGTGCAAGAGAAATTGCGCTTGAGTTGATTAAGCTCGCAAATAATGAAAAGCAGAAATTAAACCTAGTGCGAACACTAACAAGACTGGGCTTAATAAAAGAAGCAAATAAAATGATGGAAGAAGGTGCAGTTGGTCAGATTCAATTGCAAGATGCAAGTAAAATTCTTTTTACAGCAACACAAGTTTGTGATTGGGAAAAAATTAGACAATCAACAGAAGTGCTATTAGATCATTATAAAAGTGAAAAATGGAACTCGGCAGTTGAAACACCCAGAACACACTTACTTTGGTGCTCTGATGAAAAAATAAATAATAAAGTTTTCCAACTATTTGCGGGGAGCCAGCACGGTAAAAGCAATAAAAATATCATCGAAAAGATAAAGCCCCTAAGTGGTAGAAAAATTAAATTAGGGTATATGTCTAGTGATTTTAGAAATCATCCAACTGCACAATTAATTAAGGGGCTATTAGCAGCACATAACAAAGAAGAATTTGAATTAATTGCTTATGACACTGGATATGATGATAAATCAGAAATGCGCAAAGAAACCTTGCAGTTATTTGATAGGGTCGAGCTTCTATATGAAAAAAATGATGCTGAAGCTGAAGAGTTCTTAAGAAATGAAAATTTAGATGTCATTATTGAATTGAATGGATTAACACAAGGTGCTAGGTTGGGGATTTTAAAGAATCATCCGGTGCCAATACAAATTGATTACTTAGGTTTCCCAGGATCTGTTGGTGGTGGTGGAATTGATTACATTATCGCTGATAGCTATGTTCTGCCAGCAGGGGTTGATAAATATTATTCTGAAAAAATCATAAGAATTGAAAAAACATATCAAGCGAATAATCACATGAATGAAAAGCAATTGGAGCCTTTATCAAGGCAACAATTGGGGTTTAGTAGCGATGCATTTATTATGGGTATGTTTAATAATTGCAATAAGATATCCGGACCAACATGGAAGACATGGGTTCAAATATTAAAGAGAGTACCTAGATCTGTATTGTGGATGTTGGTGCCGAATGATGTTGCACAGGTAAACTTAAAAAATAGTCTTAAAGAAGAGGGGGTAGACCCTAGGAGACTAATCTTTGCACCAAGAAAAGATAGGCTCGAGCATTTCCAACGAATGAGTGTATGTGATGTTATGTTAGATCCTTGGCCGTATGGTGGACATACAACAACATCCGATGCGCTATATTCAGGTGTGCCAGTGATTGCGCTTGAAGGTAAAAATTTCGCATCACGGGTAAGCGGCGGTTTACTAACTGCAGCGGGATTACCGGGATTGGTTGTGAAATCAATCGAAGATTATATTAATGGAGTAGTTAGATTATCTAATGATGACCAACTTCTAAATCAAATTAAGCAATATTTAATTAGAACAAAAAGCACATCATCAATTTTCAATAACACAGTAAAGGCAAGGCAAATTGAGCAAGCCATTAAAATTATCATAAATAATAGAATCAAGGGATTACCGGATAAAAGTATCAATATGTCATATAAGGCAAATAAATCATGAAAATTGCATTACTAAGTGCCTTGCCTGCCGGTTTAAATACCGGCATGTTAACTGTTGAATATGCATTCAAATCGATTCAGAATGAAAAAAATTGGATAGTTAACCGGTATTGTCTTGAGCGTGACTTTTCATTTGAGCATCAGTATTTGGGTGAGATTAATGCTACAAAAATTGAGAATTCAGACCTACTAGAAGAATATGATCGAATCATCTATTGGGGTGATTTTCTGCATTGGCGGGGATATTTGCATAAAGATCTATACTTGCGACATCAAAAATTAAATTCAGAGGAATCATTTGATAAAACAATAGAGCGATATTACGATATATTTTTCTTGGAAAAAAAGAAAAAATTATTGAAAAAATCGATTGCATTTGGCGGAACAATATACCCATTAAGTACAAGTGATCTAAAAGATGAGCGATACAGAAATAATCTACAGAATTTATTAACAAATGCAAGAAGTGTAAAGTTTAGAGATGTCTACTCTTCTGAGTTGGCAAGAGGAATAATAAATTCTGAGAAGAGTTTTATGGGTGTTGACCCAGCCTTTTTGTTAGATACCAAATCAATAAATACCCATCAACATAAAAATAAATATTTAGTATTTTCATTTGGCAGATCTGGTCACAATGAATTTCTTGCAAAAATTGCTATTATGATATCCAAAAAATTAGGTTTAGATGCTTATGATTTGCAATGGTTTGCATTACAAAATGGACAAAACCCATTAATTAAAAAATTAGAAGTATTGAAGGGTGCAAGTTTGGTAATTACAGACATATATCATATGTCTATCAATGCATTTAGAGAGGGTAAGCTGACTTATATGTTTGGTAATGGAGCTAGCTATGCAATGAGTAGTTTAAGTGATAAGAAAAAAGAAATTTTATTTAAGCAGTATCTTGTGGAGCCGCAATATTTATATACTGAATTAGTTAAGAATGAAAAATATCTAAATAGTGTAATTGACTCAATCGCTCAAAGATTGAACGAGAACACTGGCTTTCAAAACGAATATCTGGAGCAGCAAATTTCATATGCTAGGACTATGCTCATAAAGAATATTGAGAAGTAAATAATGAGAACGACTCTTGAAAAATCTTTAATAAGTCATAAAACCCCTTTAATATTCATGCACATCCCCAAGACAGGAGGGATGTCAATGTTTACAGCTTTTGCAGAATTTTGGGGAGAGTCAATTGCAGATATGTATAACATATCACCCAATATGGAGTCCAAAGCAATAGATCTGTTTTTGGATCATAAAAAAATTGCATATTGTGGACACTATGCTTTTGGAATAAACCATTGGTTTGATAGGCCAGTCTATTATGCATCTGTGATGAGAGAGCCTACAAGCAGAATGGCTTCCCTATATAATTTTTGTTTACCTGTTCTGCAAAGTGCTCAAAAAATAAT
Source organism: Polynucleobacter sp. (assembly GCA_024642065.1). GTDB lineage: Bacteria > Pseudomonadota > Gammaproteobacteria > Burkholderiales > Burkholderiaceae > Polynucleobacter. The sequence continues at coordinate 33,982 of JAHEBW010000044.1, forward strand.
TTCTCAAAAAAATGTAAATTTTAGTTCACTTAAGATCCCAAATTTTCATTATGATTTTGCGAATTGGGTTGAAAAAGATTCAACGCCTGAGGGATTTTTCAATTCAACAAGCGCAGAGTTAGATAATGGAATGGTGAGGAGATTTAGTGGGTATGGAATAAATCCCCAAAAATGTACTAAAGAAGCACTAACACAAGCGAAGAAGAATATAGAAAAAAATTTTGCGGTAGTGGGAGTTTTGGAAAGGTATGAAGAGACGTTAGAGCTTTTCTCAAATAAATTTAATTTACCAGCAATTAGTCACAATAAAGTCAATATAACAAAGAAAATTCAATTGCCAAAGAGTGAATTTTCTAAAGAATTGTTGAGTAAAATAGAAAGACAGAATGAGCTCGATATCGAGCTATATCAATGGGTCGATGCTAAACTTAATACGTGGATCGATGTCGCGCAATCAAAAAAGCCACCTATAGTAGCGCCCAATAAAAAACTAATGATTAGTTCTCCGCCACTATGGAAGGCAGTAGGTCAGTCCCCCCTTCGTGAGGCGGCAATGAAAAATAAAGGAGTAAAAGTAATGAATGAAAAAAAAGATGAAGTAAAAGCCAAAAAAGTGATTATTTGTAAAAAAATCAAGCAAGTAGGGTACAACGATAAAGGTCTGTTATTGGGTTTGAATGTTGTAATCGCAAGAGCAAATCAAAAACTTCCTGAAGAGTCAGTTTCCATGGGGATGAGCTTAGCTAATGCTCGATTACTCTATAAAGCCTTAGGTGCAGCATTGCAAAAGCAGAAAGAAGCGACAGCTAAATCGGCATAAACTCATTCAAATCTAATTTTTGTATGAGTTTAATTGGGGCGTATTTCTTCCAGTGCGCCTCAATTTTTAATAGGACTTGCCTATCAATTCCAAGGTCAGAACGAATAAGTTTGTTTCGTGCCATAAATTCATTTAAAAATTGATTGTTAAATGGTTGAGTGCAAACACCATCTTTAACAATAAATAAGCTAATCTTAGAGTCTGATGCAATACTAATTAAGTTCTCAAGAGCAGTTAAAATTTTATTATATGTTGTGAAGATTTTTTCAAATTCATCTTCTTTAATATTTTCAACTTTAAAATTTCGGATCACCCAATTTATCGGGCTTGATATCAAAAAATAGGTGTTGTCACCAAGTGCATGGCTAACATGATTAGAATAAGGACTAATTGCTGGAGCAAGTAGAGTTGTTACTTGACCAAGGTTCGTGGGAAGTAAGTTTTCAAATTCAGAGTGACAACTGGCAATGATTCCCCTTCTGGCACGTTCATCATGAAATTTTAATTTTGATAAAGTGGTGTAAATTCCAGGATTGTTAATAAATGGAAGATTCAATTTAGAAAATTCCATTGAAAGAAGATTGTACAAATTTGAGTCTGTTGTGATAAAAATATCACTGATTCTATTTTTGGATGTTGCTTTCGATAGATAAAGATCCCAGGGTTTTGCCACAAGAAAATCCGCTTGCTTTACAAGCTCTTGTGTTAAAGAATTTTTATAGTCAATAAGATTAGGGTTAACAGGAATCCCTGAGTAAATAGATTTATCATTCGGGTTGCAATATATAGGAAGTGCTAAACCTAGACCCAAAAGTTTTTTCTGGTCAATTTTTACATTATCAGTAGTAGTGAATTGATTATGACTATAAACGTCACTTTTTAAATTTATTTGTTTGTATAAAACTTTGCTAAGTAAGATTGGATTAGTCATTATTACAATTTTTTAATTAAGTGTTTAAGTTTAGATTTTAGCGTTGTTCTGGAAATTTTCCCCATCTTATTCCTGGGGATTTCAGAAACACGAAAGAAGTATGTTGGTACTAGTGAGTCGCCAAATTTAATTTTGAAATTAGATTTAATTTTTTTAAGATTAATTTTGTTGGAGTTAACAATGGCAACAGCTATCCTTTCAATTCCTGCGCTATCTTCAAGACCAAAAGTTCCGCAGTCATCAACAGATTCTTGCGTCATGAGAAATTCATCGATGATGTTAGGGGCAATTTTTACCCCTCCGATATTGATAATTTCTGTTAAGCGACCGTGGAGGGTGACGTTTCCTGAAATGTCTATGGACCCAATATCACCAGGATAAAACCAACCATCTATAAAATGTTTAATGGAAGAATTCGCATCTTCAAAATAGTGATCTGACATAGAATTTGATTTTATTCTAATGACGCCCTCCGAATTTATAGGCAAAGGATGTCTAGATTCGCTTACCGCTTCAATGGAAATATTATCTACTGGAATTGAATGTGGTTTATTTAATTTAGTCGAGTAAACTCTAAAGTAAACTCCGCCAACTTCAGTAGATCCATAGTAGTCAAGTAGGGTCAGATTTAATTCTTCGGTGATTATCTTTTTCAACTGAACTGGTAGTGGCGATCCTCCAAGCATGATGGCTGCTAGGTTATGTTTTTGGTATTTTTTTATATAAGGGGCTAAAGCTTCAATTTGAACCGGTGAGCCTGAGATAATACCGATTTCATCATTCTTTAGCAGATTAATTAAATCCCTAGCGTCTGAAAAGAATGGATTGCCAAGTAGTAGAGATCTTAATGCTGCATTAAATCCTCCAGCTGTTGATAGTCCAAAAAGACTAAATTCATTGTGGAAAATGGAAAGTGTTAATGCGCCATCAGTGACCCTTTTTATAATCTGATTATTGGTAAGAGGAACTGCTTTACTGGTTCCTGTAGTTCCACTGGTTAGGATCAATCTACTTATTCTATCTGGATTGTGTTGGTTGTGAAATGATATGTTTTTGTTGTTAGGAAGGTCATCAATAATATCTCTATTAATAAGTAATTGACGAATCAATCTATCCGAATTAAACGATTTATCTGAGATAACGCAACTGGGTAGAAATGAAGTTTTGGGAATTTGATAGGCTCCAATGGAGCAACTTATAGCGCCAATTTTATTCAAACTTAAAGTTACTAAAAGGTCCATCAATTTATCATGTGGATAGCAAATGGCAATAATATGACCTTCTTTAATGCCAGACTTTTGCAATAGATTAGCCACATAAGTTATACATTTGTATAATTGCTCATATGTCAATGTTTTAGTACCAAACGTAACTGCAACTTTGCTTGGTTGCAAAATAGCATGCTGATAAATTTTTTTAATAATCATTAAACTTTTAACTTATGGACATTAATAAAAGATATTTACTTCAGGCGGGGGTGGGGTTTATTTTTTCAAAATGTTTAGCTTCATCAGCTTATGCAAGTAAAGAGGGGTGTGGCAGCTATTCACGTGTAGATTATGTTTTTCCATTTGGAGTTTCAACACCATTCTATCGAATTAGTCAAAAGTTTGTAGATTTAATTCATGAAAATACCTCCTGCAAATCAATTGTCTTATCTAAGACAGGGGCGAATGGTCTTATCGCTTCAAATTATGTCAGGGAGATGGCGAATGAGGCTAGGGTTTTAATTAGCAGTACATCAACTGCTACCCTAAATAATTTAATGGCTAAGGATAAAAATAGCTCATTACTAGAGCCGCTTGGTTTGATGTTTAAGCATCCTCAAGTTATGGTTTGCAGAAGAGATACAGCTAAGTCTCTAGGTGGCTTCTTGAAGTTTGCTTCCTCACGAACAATTAAATTTAGTACAACTGGCGTGGGCGGAGTTTTTCATCTATTGGGTAAGGCTTATGCTCATGAATTTGGTTTTCCAGCCATAGATGTACCATATCAAAGTAATCACTTTTTACCACTATTGCAGGGTGAAGTAGACTTTACGTTTCTCAATGTGGGGCAAGCGCAAGAATATTTTAATCATGGCTCTATTACTCCTTTATTGAGATCTGGCGGTCCTAAATTAGAGGCTTTTCCCAATTTACAAAGTATTCAAGACTATTTTCCATATTTGGGTTTTGAAGTCACGTGGGGTTTAATGGCAGATAAAAATCTATCAACTTTGGTGAAGCAATTTATCTCAAGAGCTTTAGGCAATAAAGCAATATTCAAAGATGTTGAGTTGGTGACGCTAGCTAAGAATTATGGACTAACTATACCGAATATTGGTGATGTTAACACTTATGCTCATTACTTGAATAATGAAAAAAGATTATTCATGGAAATAATGAATAAAGTTAATCTTGATATTTAGTTAAATTAAAATTGAGCCTTAATTCCTGTTGCATATGAATTCATTGTTGAGCCTTGTGGTGCTGATGCATAACGACTTGCTTCTTTATTTTTGATTTCTGATGCAATAAAGAATACGCTAAGATTCTTTGTTGGTTGGTACATGGTGCCAAAACTGTTTTGATAGCCGCCCAAATTTGTTGTTGTACAATTCCCGCCCCCAGTCAGCATGCAGGAGCCTGGACTTCCAAATGCAAAATTGTAAGCAAGAATAAGGTTGTCAATCACTTTATATTCAAAGCTAAATTGAGTAGCATAGTTTTGAAATCTTATAAATTTACCATCTAAATTGGAGTTGCTTGACTCTGAGTATCTTAATTTTGCTACATCAATTGCAATCTTGTAAATTGGTTTCCTCATCGCTAGTGATAAGCGGGTGGCGGAATCTCTTGAAGATGTATTACGCGAATCATTCTTGATAGAATATAGGCTTGGATCAATTTCAAATTGACTTAATGGTAGCCAGTCATAATGAATTTCATGAGCTAATGCGATATACCAAGTATCATTACTCCAGCGCGTAGCAATTGCAGCCAGCTCTGTTCCTGGACCGCCGGGGCCACTGGTCCCTTCATTAAAAGAATATGAAGCCCCAATTTCAAACTGGTTAAATTGAGAGCTGCTGTAAGTAATGGTGTTGTTTCGTCTATTGTGAAAGGAACGGTCTCCATTTCCTTTCCATGCGGCGTTAGAGAGAATTTTGGCTGTTGATACAAGATTGCCTGAACTTATGCCAAGCATTGGGTATTTATCTCCCCAATCTTTGTAGATGCTATCCATTTTTCCAAACGAGAATTTTCCGTAATGACTTTCAATGAACAGGAATGCATCGCGGGTATCAAGATTATTTTTTAGATTGCCTAGGGCTGACTCATTGCCTGCGGTATCTGTAATTAATTGATAGTCAAAGCCAAACTTTATAGTTTTATAATAACTTTGTGACTTAAGTCCTATGTATGAATTGGACCACGCCCAATCTGACGAGTTTTCTTTAGTCGATGCATTGTTTGCAAGTGTTTGGGTATTGTTTTTGAGTGTTCCCATTGTTCCGACATTGGTACCACTTAAAGATGCTTGAGAATATTTATCAATTCGCCATTCAGGATAAACCTTGCCATAGAATTCAAATGAAGATTCATTTGCAAGGCAAACGGGTATCGGCATAATGGCGACTACAGTTAGTAGTTGTATTAAAAGTAAAGATATATTTTTACACATATTCTTAAAGAGAAAGATCTTGTATGGAGCCATTGAAAGAATTGTCGCTATTTGCATATCATTGGGCACCGCTTTTGTGCGATTCCGCCGATTGTACTTCATATCATAAGAACTGGAGTTTAATTCGGCTTTTGGATGGGCGGGGGCGACAGCCTGACTACCCAGAATTTTTTATTGAAAATATTAAAATTTATGCGAGTCAGCCAAGCTCAAAAATATTGATATCTGGGGCTGCAGATACGGGCGTTTTGTCTGTTGTGCATGACGCCATCGTTCAAATGGGCGTAACACCGCAAATTACATTAATTGATAAATGTAAAACAACAATCCAACAAAATAAGTTGTATGCTGAGTACTTAAATTTAAAGGTTGATTTTATTGCTGGAGATGTTTTATTGGAAAAGTTATCATCTTATGATCTGATTCTGGCGCACTCATTTTTAAATTTCTTTAATGATCAATCTCTAGAAATTTTGTTTAAGCAGTGGAATTCCTTTTTAAAGGTCGGTGGAGTTTTACTTCTAAATAATAAGTCTGTTGAAATAAATTCTGCAAATGGCGCTCGTCAAGTTGATAGGTCATTAATTTGTGAAAGAATCAAGAATGTGGAACTTGAGGCTTTGAGATTAAATTTATCAACTGAGTATGTGAACTCAATAAAAGAGTTTTGGTTAAATGGGTCGATAAGGAAGTTAATTTTGCAATCAAGGTTGATTGAGCTCATTAAAAAAAATAACTTCCTGATTAAGAGTCACCAATCAAGAAAAAGTGAATCTGGTTCTGGGCCTACTTCGGTGAGATATGGTGAAAATTGCCGGTTTGAAAATTTAATTGTTTTACAGAAGTGATAATCAATTTAATTTTTTATTTCTAAGTTTGATTGTAAGAATTAAAAAAGTAAAAATTACAGACCCGGAATAAATGATCCAGCTATAGGCACTTGCTTCCTTGTTGGTAATGAGGTCGGTAAATCCCATGAAGCTTATTAATAATGTCGCTAATATTAATAAATAAGGGGGTAGATCTTGATTTATTGATATTTTTTTTCTTGTTGGAAGTAGGGTTAAAAGGCAAATGATAATAAGAATAACTAGTGCAATAGATAATGATCTTTCAATAATTAGTATGTTGCTGGCTTCAATTAATTTTGATGAAACAAGAAAGTTTGATTCTATAAACTTACCAAGAACAAAGCTAATGATGAAGGGGATCTTAGGTAAATTGAACTTTTGGAATAAAAGTCCAAGCAATCCAAAAAAAAATAACAATATTAGGTCAATCCAAGACTCTTTCAAATCGTAAGTAATGAAACATATGATCAATATTGTTGGTATAGCAATCAGTTTTACGTTTAAATTTTTTAACTTAACAAATTGATTGATTAATAATATTCCTAATAATGAAGTCAATAAGTTAGAAAATAGTAAAGCTATAATCAGAGTGTGTGTTAATGATAGCTGGCTTGTGAGCATTGTATTGCCAGGGACTAGGCCGTGAATTGTGAATACACCGATTAAAATAATCCCAATTTCACTACCAGGAAGACCTAGGAGGATGGCTGGTAAAAGTGACCCTCCGTCTTTCGCATCTACTGCAGCTTCAGGGGCAATTATCCCCCGAATATCGCCTTGCCCAAACTGATTCTCATCTTTTATTCGAGATGCAAAAGCATAGCTAATCATGCTAGCAACGGTTCCCCCAATCCCAGGGATGATGCCTACAATAGTACCCACTATAGATGATTGAAGTGTTAATTTTTTGTAAAAGAATACGGCTTTGATACCATCAAAAATTCTGTCGTTTGGGTGTGGTTGGTAATGGTGCGACTTGCCCCTTAGGCTATTTTGTCTCCATCCTAAGATTTCTGAGATTGAAAAAAACCCAAGCATAAATATGATTGGATCAATACCATCATTAAGTATCTCTATTCCAAAAGTCATTCTTGTTGTTCCTGTATCAAGGTCTAAGCCGATTGTTGCAAGGAATAACCCTAAAAAAATGACCCAAATTGATAACAATATCGTAGACTTCGTTACTAAGGTGACACACAATATGCCCCAGATTGCAATTAGCACTTTTTCAAATGGGCCAATTAATAGTAGGTAATTCTTAACGAATGGAAGAATTGTTAGTAGAACTAAAACTCCAAATACTGAACCAACAGCAGATGCTGTCGCAGAGGCTGCTAATGCTTTTTTGGGATAACCTTTTTGAGCTAAAGGGTATCCATCCAATAAGATGGCAGCACTTGGAGTGCTTCCAGGAATATTGAATAGAATTCCTGTAACCGAGCCCATGAATGTAGCTCCGCCCACAATTGCCCCAAAAAATACGAGTGTCTGTTCAGTTGGCCAATAAGCTGAAATTAAAAGAAATATCGATGCCACACCAATCATGCCAATGCCCGGCATAAAGGATATGATCATGGCAATTAAAGTCCCAGCAATTCCATATAGAATATTTGGGAAGCTTAAAACATTAATAAATCCCTCAATTAATGGGTTAGTCATTTGTGAAGTCATGAACCATTTTTAAACTTTGATTAATTTGAATAAGTCTAGAATGGGCTTCATCGGGGGTCTCATAGAAAGTATTGAGGTTCAATTTGCTAGCTTTTTCTGTAAAGGTTTTTGAGTGAAGGGCTTGCTTTACAGTTTCATTAAGGCACTCTCGCTGAATTGCCGTTAATTTTTTTGAAGTAAAGATCATTCTATCTGATTGAGAGATCCTTGTTATATCCTTGGCAATATTTACATATTTTTTGTTTGAAATATTAGCAAGTTTTAATTTTGCTCTGGCTTGATTCAAATTTTGCAAGGCTGGATAGTGAGAATCGGATTTATGGGAGATGATTAGTGAAGGACTGTATTCACCGGTTCTTATGAAGCGCTCCGCAGTTACTCTTGCGGGCCCAAAAAAATCAACTTCTCTTCTTAATGTTGCATGAGCATATTCTGAAGAACCAGAGTAACCACTAATTAGGCGCGATTTTTTCCCTAAGAATTTGGCAATTGCTTTTGCCTCCAAGTCGTCATTTTTGGAACCGCCAATAATAATTTCTGGTACTTCTAAAATGTCTGCTGGTTCAACTTTTCTTGTTAACCAGATAGTTTCTTCGCTCAGGTAGGTAGTTGTTGGAGTTACTAAGTTATCCCATGTAATTTTATTGTCATTGGAAAGTTCAATTAAATTTCTTCCCGAAAAAAAACCTAAATGTATATCTTTGGGTGTAGATCTAATTACTGAATTGAGAGAAATCAGTCCACTTAAGGAGGGATTGTTTTGAATAAATACTTTTTTACCTGTGATTTCTCTAAAGCTTTCAGCTAGTGCTCTAGCTGTTAAGTCGTAGGAGCCACCTGGGTTAAATGGGACTTGAAAAGTAATTTTACTGTTACTTAGAAAGGTATGACAATCTGTATTATTTGCGGAGACATTTAATGCAATTAATGAGGAAAATAAAATAAAAATTTTCATTCGCATGCCGCATCTTAACAATAAAAGTGCTCACTAATATTAAAAAGATCTTTTAATGTAGCTTTATCGATATCTTTTGAAAGAATATGAACTTTATCAAGTTGGTTGACTGATATCGGTAAACCATACTTTTTAATATCTTCATATGATAGTAATGCAAAAAGGCTTGAAGCCTCTTTTCTATCAAGTGCAGCTTTAGCTGCCACAAATGAATTAGAAAATTTATTTGTGAGTTTGGTGCGCCCTTGGTATAGCCCCTCTTCGCAAGACAAAAATATAGAGTCTACATTCAGATGGTTAACTAATTTTATGGGGGAGATTTGGTTGTTGTTTATGTCAATAGAATTGTATATTCCAATATCAATTGGGATTCTGCCTTTGTTGGGTAATAAACTAGTGATAATTTTTTCATAAAGCCTATCATCTTCATTAGCAGCTAACTGAGGTTTTGCATTTATTTCACATACAGTTGCCCCAATTTCTAGCCATGATTTTTTAATGTCTTCAATAATCAGATCTATTCCTACAATATCAAAATTGAATTGAACAGATATCGACTTGACGAGATTAATATTGTCAGGATGAACATTATTAATATCAATAATTACGTTGTTTCCACCAGCGTTGATGTTATCTCTTCTTCTTAGTCTGATGTATTGACCTTCCTTGGGGATGTGGCTGGGGTCAATTTGATATTGTTTCAATAGACTCAGTGCTTCTTTATCAAGCTCAAGCAAATGTCGTGCTTTTCTATCCATCCTTCTTTTGTAAATCGGGGACTGTTGTTGCAAAAAAATTAATTGTTCAATAGAGTTTTTACCATCGCCAGTGACGCCACCAGCAATTCTTTTAACAATCTTAATAACTTCATGGTTGATAACAGTTAAGCGGTGAGTAAAACCTTGTTGATGTTTTTCAACTAATATGTTTTTGGAATATTTTTGTGCTTCACTAAAGGCAATTTCAACATCACTGGTAGTTCTTAGGTCGGCATTTACACCAATCCCTTGCTCTTGATCTGCTGGTTTGATAACAAGTGGAAAGCCAATCTCTTTTACAGCTGTATCAAGTTCTGATTTTTGGCGGACTAATCTATGATTTGCACCTGGAAATCCAAGTTTATTGAGTAGTTGAGCAGTTAGGTGTTTATCAGATGCAAGGCTTACAGCGAGGCTTGGGGTTTGATCTGTTAGCGTGCTATTGAACGTTCTGCAATTAATGCCGTTACCAATAATCCATGTCCTCATCAAAGACTGACGGGTACTAATGCCTAATCTATCAGATGCTGATAAGATGAAATAATTATTGACACTTTTATCTAAAGTTCTTCTGACTCCACCTATTTTTTTGTTGTACCAGTCTTGAAGTTTTCTTAAAAATACTTGGTCATCAGATTTATTGGTATTAATCATCAAAGTGTTGATGACTGATGTGGTAATTTGTGCAATCCCAAGAGTTTCTATTGGGTAGAAATAGGGTATTGCGACTAAATATTTTAATGGGGAGATTTCTTTAATAAAGTTGTTAGAGCTTGATGGCACCCTTGTCTTGAAACATATTTTGCAGATCATGTCGACGAAATCTTCAATGCTCAAATAATTTTTTGATTTAATGTCGTCACTCAATGATATTTCAGTGATAATTTCAAAATGAACCCAGAAATGGACGGGTAGCTTTAAGTGTTTTTGTATGGATATTTCAAGTTCTATACTTGGTCTTTTTAAACCGAAAAAGTGACCGATATTTATTTGAGGCTTGCGAGTAATTTGAATCATGCCTTATTCTAATTGATTGCTGGGGTAGAGTGTTAAAAAGCCTTTACTGCACGCAAAGCTTGTATCAACTGTCACTTTTAGTTTTAGACAAATTAATAATCATTTTTTATTCACAAATTGATCTGATGGGTTAAGTCAGATAAATTAGTTGGCCCTTTTAGATTTGTATTTTTGACAAATAATGTAGGCGAGAGAATTTTTATGGGTAGATATTCCTTTGATAAATGCATTATTCGGTCTAACACTCACTCAGTTAAATGGGGTCAATTTGCAAATCAAGATATTGTGCCGTTAACTATTGCTGATATGGATTTTCCGGTTGCTCCTTGCATACTAGAAAGCCTATTAAGTAGGGTGAAACATGGCATTTACGGCTATTCTCAACGGGAAGATTTGGTATTAAAAATTCAAAAATTTCTCATAAAAGAGTATGGTTGGGATGTAAATAGTAAAGATATTATTATTGTCCCTAGTATAGTAAATGCCCTATACATGATGCCTCAACTTTTAATGAGTCATAGTGGACATGCACTTATCCCAAGCTCTATCTATTCAAAAATTTTTAACACATTTGAGCGATCAAATCATCAAATATCATTTTCAAAATTAAAACTTTCTAATTGTCGTTGGTCGATTGATTATTCTGATTTAGAAAAACAATTATGATCTACTACACAATTAATGATGTTATGTAATCCGCACAACCCCGTTGGAACTGTATATACTCGAACTGAGTTGGAGAAAATTGGCGATTTTTGTAGCCAAAATAATTTATTTATATGTAGTGATGAAATTCATGCTCAACTAGTTATAGATGGATGTGAAAAGCATATACCCATAGCAAGTATTAACGCTGATTTGTCAAATCGAACCGTCACCCTAATGTCTCTAAATAAGGTATTCAATATTTCTGGTGTGGGTTTGGGTTGGTGTATTTGTTCGAATCCAGATATACGGAAAAAAATTGTGCGTATGGTTGATCATCAGTCCATATACCCTAATATTATTGCCTATGAAGCAACTTGTGCGGCGCTTGATGATGGCGACGCCTGGAGAAGTGAGTTGTTGGAATATTTGTGGGGCAATCAACTTCTTATCAGGAATTGGTTGAGGAACCGATCTGACTTTTTTTGGGCACTCTCTCCAGCAACTTATTTGGCTTGGTTGAGGTGTGATAAGGGCTATACTCAAAATCAATTCCTCAATAATGGTGTTGCTCTAATGTCGGGTAAAGACTTTGGTGGTGATGAGTACTCAAATTTTTTTCGATTGAATTATGCGTTACCTAAACAACAATTGATGAAAGCTCTTTCAAAAATTGAGTTAGCCTGTCAGGCTAAAAATTAATCAAATTTGAATCGGATTAAGTTATTGAGGCTTAAATCTTTGATCTAAAATTACCTACTAGGTGTCGGTCCATATTTTAGCCACTCGGTTAAGAGTGCCTGCTTTGTTCTCAGCCTAGCAAGTTAAGGATTTATTACTGCTATGATGGATTCATAAGTTATAATTGCCAGGGTGTATTTTCTAAAATACCTTTCTTCCGTTAGCTTTATTTTTTGGCAAACAAATGCCAACCTACACAGATAATAATTCTGACAATACAGCCTTGAAAAATAATCAATTTTTTGTTAGTAAATTTTTTGATGTTTATGTATTGTTTTTGATTTTTCTAAGTAAGGAAATTAATTCAGCGGAAGTAATTTGCTCCATTTTAGGCGAATCTTCGCCATTCCAGACAGTTAATCCAAATTACGAGGATGCCTTAGGTTGTCTGGGGTTAGATCGCAAAATTTATTGCCCCCAAAAAATTCATAAAAACACTTTTTGTGAGTCGAATGATCCTAATAATGATGAAGATCTAGCTCTAAGCGATGACATTGATTTCCTTGAAGCGATCCTTGATAAGAATTCACTATGGTTTAATTATGTCGATATTGAATTAAATTCTGGCATTACATTAAATCTAGAAACATTGGTTTCTGAAGAGTTTTTTGGGGAAGTGCAAACTTTACCGTGGATAGAGACTTTGACGGTACTTGGTGCCATCATGGTAAACCAAATAATATCAAACTCTAGGGACTCTGATACAAGTAAAAATCTACTAAATGAGCCAATGGTCAATGCGACTGACTTGATCGATTTAGATCTCGGTAAGTCAGATATAGTTGATGCATCAAGGATCTTGACAATTACCGGGAGTGCCTCTGACATTCTTTTTGTTGTTCAGTCATCTGGGATCACGACCTCTAGTACGTATAACGCGACAGTCTCTAATACAACGGTAGCTGCGGCTGATTTGAGTTTGATTGATGCAGACACGTCTGGCACGGTTGATGCTACAGCAGCGACGACGATCACGGGTACGGCTGCGGAGCTGGTAACTGCTATCCAGTCATCTGGGATCACGACCTCTAGTACGTATAACGCAACCACTTCTAGTGGTACTACAACTGTAGCGCAGGCGAATACGATGGATGGTGACACAACAGGGATTGTGACGGCGACGATATCGGATGGTGATTTGAGTACCTTGGGTGGTTTAACGGGTACTGGTAATGCTTACACGATCACGGTGACGGATACGACGGTAGCTCAGCTGACTTGAACACTTTGGATGGTAAGACGACGGTGGCTGTAGGAGCGACAGCGGCGACGACGATCACGGGTACGGCTGCGGAGCTGGTAACTGCTATCCAGTCATCTGGGATCACGACCTCTAGTACGTATAACGTGACGGTGAATGATGCTGTATCGGTGTCGGATGCAAACACGATAGATGCTGATACGACAGGGACTGTGACGGCGACGATATCGGATGGTGATTTGAGTACCTTGGGTGGTTTAACGGGTACTGGTAATGCTTACACGATCACGGTGACGGATACGACGGTAGCTGCAGCTGACTTGAACACTTTGGATGGTAAGGTGTTTGGTGTCTTGAACGTTGCGCTGGCCGTTAGTCTTAGCGGTAGTGATGATGATATTTATCAGTTAATAAACTCTATTGAGAGTTTAACTAGTTCTACATACGATGTATACATTGATGGTGAGGGAGTTGCCGTTTCTGCAGCATTTTTGCGAGCCATCGACGAAGATACAGCGGGATCAATTTTTGTATCAAATAATGATGGTTTAATTGGTTTGGCAGCAGACATTAATAGCGTAATGGCTTCAAATTTTATTTACTTTGTATAGTAAATAAGCACTCCAGCAATTTAAATTCTGCTTGTGGTTTTGAATTCATGGATTTATATAGGCTAATTTTGTCTTCTCGTGGTTATACGAGGTTATTTTTACTTAGTGTAATTGCAACCTCAACCCCGGATGTTTTACCTTGAATAGGTGAATTAATTTCCATCGTTGCATTGATCTGTTCTGCAAGCATTTGAGTTATGGATAATCCAATTCCTAATCCAAATTTTCTGCTACCCCTCTCGTAACGAGTCAGCATTTTTGCTATCTGTTCTGCAGTAAGGGTTGGGTGTTCGTTTTGTATTGTAATAGTTCTATTTGGTCCAATTACAACGTTGATTGGAGTTTCTTTGTCAGAGTGCTGATTGGCATTCTCAAGTAGGTTTAACAAAATAATTCCTAAAACTTCTTCATCACCTAAGCACTCTTCAATTGGAGATAGGATGCTGATGTTGTAGTACCTTTTATTTTTTATTTTTAATGTTTCAATGGTATGACGTGTAACTAACTCAATATTTATTGGATATAGATTCTGAATTTGATTGGTTTCAGCTCGAGTTAGTTGTAAAAACTTATTAACTAAATTTTCAAGCGCATCTAAACTTGAATTTAATTTAATTAATCTTACTAATACTTCATCATTTTTCAATCCTATCCTTGCAACCTCTAATTGTGCTTTCGCAACAGATATAGGTGTTCTGAATTCGTGAGCAATGTTTTCTGAAAAATTTTTTTCCTTTTCAAGAATGCTTCTTAGTCTAGTAATTAAATAATTAACAGCGTTACCTACTTCAGCAATCTCTCTAGGCAGGTTTTTTATTGCAATAGGTTTTAGATCTTGAATAGATAGTTTTGAGATTTCTTGACTGTACTTTTGAATAGTTTCACTAAAATTGGAAAGCCCTTGGTAAACAGACCAATATATTAGAGGTATTAATAAAATTAATGGCCATAGTAGGACTAAATATATTTCATTAATAATTTCTTCACGGTGAGCTATTGGTTCAAATACATAAATCAGGTAGTCTCCATTTTCAGTGCTTGAGCCAAACACCCTCATGCCTTCCTTGTCGCTGAATCCTTCCTTTAACATTTTTTGATTATTCATGGGAGACCGATGTGATCTGACTAATATCTGGCCAAACTTATTTTGAATTTGATAGCTTAGATTGTCATCAGTCAATGGGAGTGGCACGAGTTCAATATCAATGTTTTCTCTATTTCGATTTTCAATGTCAATGATGGCAAGTGGTAGGATGCGCTCTGCAGTTTCTTTCAAAGACTCATCCAAAAAGGCATACGTTTTTTTTTCAATTACTTTAAATGTGATGATCAAAACCACAAACCATAAAAGTACTGATATCAGAATTATTCTTAATGCAATGTTGTGTTTTAGGTTAATTTTTACTCGCATAATGTTTTGATTCTATATCCAAGACCTCTAATTGTTTGAATTAAGTCTGGACCCATTTTTTTTCTAAGAGAACTAATGTGAACTTCGAGTGTATTGCTGTCAATAAAATTTTCATTTGCATATACGGCATCTGTTAGTTGATTTTTATTGACAATATGGTTTGGAGTTTGACAGAGTCTTTCAAGAATTAGCCATTCTTTATTAGTTAAATTAAGAGGCTCATTGTCAAGGGTCACTAGCTTAGCTATTAAATTAATTTCAATATCATTTATTTGTATTGATTTATTCCCACTCAATCTTCTTTGTATGGCGTTTATTCTCGCTAATAACTCCGAAAGTTCATACGGCTTAGTAAGATAATCATCTGCACCCATATTTAATCCTTCAATACGGTCTTCAATTTGGTGTTTGGCTGTTGTGATGATGATTGCTGGCAAATATTTTTTCCTTTTTGCATGCTGAATTAAATTCATACCATTACCATCTGGTAAGTTGATATCTAAAATAATTGCAGAATACTCCATTGCATCTAGATGTTTTTTTGCATCTTTTAGGTTGCTGGCAATTGAACCCTGGTGCTTGAATGCAATAAGATAACTCTGAATTGCATCTGCAAGATCTGCGCTGTCTTCAACAATAAGTACATTCATATTTATTTAAGCTTAAAGGAAATTTCTTAAGATTACCTTAAGGTTAAAAGTTTACAGTTATGATATTGATCTAATTAAAGTAAACAAATGAAAAAATTATTGCAAGCACTACTTGTGTCATTTTCGATTATTACCTGTATCCAGTATTCTGGGAACGCGTTGGCAGTTAGTCCCGGTGAGATGGCTCCTGACATCAATCTTACGGGAAGTGGTTCTGAATCAGTATCTTTAAATCAATACCGTGGGAAAGTAGTCTATTTGGATTTTTGGGCATCCTGGTGTGGCCCTTGTAGACAGTCATTTCCTTGGATGAATGCGATGCATGATAAATATGCAGGTAAAGGTTTGGTTGTTTTAGCGATCAATCTAGATGGAAATCAAACTGATGCCCAAAAGTTTTTGCAAGAGAATCCAGCTCGTTTTGCTTTAGGATTTGACCCAAAGGCTCGAACTCCTAGATTATTTGGTGTTAAGGGAATGCCTACAAGTTACTTGGTGGACCGTCATGGTAGAGTGGTCGATGTTCATGTTGGTTTTAATGTTGATAAAAAAGATGAGTTAGAGTTAAAACTTATTAAGTTGCTCGAAGGAAGGTAATGATGATCAAAAAATATCACTTTTACAAATGGATTATTTTGTTGTTTTTTGTGAATATGTATGGTTGTGCAACAACTATACAATCTGTTCAGCCATGGGAAAAAGGATATCTTGCAAAACAAGAAATGCTGTTGGAGTCTGATTCGATGGATGCAGCATTTGTTGAGCACACATACAGCAGTAAGGAAGCATCATCTGGCGGAGCTGGTGTTGGTGGTGGTGGTTGTGGTTGTAATTAATTTAAATGACAGAAGGTGCTTTTATGAGTAAAGCTAATCAAACAACAAATACAATAATTACAAAGTCTAAAACCTTAAAATTATTAGCTGTTGCAGCTGCCAGCTTACCAATTAGTCAGATTTTACATGCTGAAGCTGTTCCTGAAAGAGCTGAAATTGGATTTAAGTATTTAGATTATCTTGATTACCAACCTGATCAAGATCGTATTCGAATCAAAGCCCCCTCCTTAATGATTATGACTCCCATAGCTGGAGAGTGGTCATTAACTGCAACAGCTGTCACTGATAGTGTCACGGGAGCCTCGCCAAGATATCAAGATCAGCAGTTAACTAAGCTCAAAGATCGTCGTAACGCATACACAACATCTGTAACTAGATATTTACCTCATAGCACTTATACATTGGGTGTCTCTTATAGTGGAGAGACTGATTATGTTTCTCGCGGCCAGTCGTTCCAGGCGAACTTTTCTTCTGATGATAAAAATACTACTTTGACGCTTGGTGTGGGTAATTCTAATGATGTGATATTGCCTAATCATGCCTATTTAGAGCAGCGTGAGAAAAAAGATGTTGTTGACGGAATTCTTGGTATTACCCAAGTATTTACACCTTACGATATTGGTCAAGTAACATACAGACACTCTTCTGGAACGGGATATTTCTCAGATCAATATAAGCAGTTTGATATCCGACCTACAAACAGAATAAGTGATTCTATTTTTTTACGATGGAACCATCATTTTCCTGGCGCCGATGGAACCTTAAGAAGTTCCTATAGATTTTATAAGGATAATTGGCAGGTTAAGTCTCATACTCTAGGGTTTGAATACATACAAAATTTAGGCTCTGGTTGGACGGTAACGCCATTGCTTCGCTATTATTCTCAAACAAAGGCTAGTTTTTATCAGGAAACCGCTGACTTCGCGATTTTAAATAACGTACTGGATTCTGGAAATTATATGTCAGTGGATCAACGTTTGTCTGCTTTTGGTGCGGTGACTTACGGAGCTAAATTAAGCAAATGGATTGGTAAAGATTTTCTAGCCGATTTTAAGTTTGAACAATATGAGCAACGTGGCAGTTGGGCGTTGAGTAATGGTAATAACTTGCTTTCCCCTTTTAAGGCTCGTAGTTATCAAATTGGTGTCAAATATTTCTTCTAAGGATTGCAGTGAATGCTGAATTTGCTAGCCATGTTTTTAGATCCATGGCTAGCCGTTGTGAGATTTGTATTGCTGGCTTAAATAGTAAAAATATTCAGGATATTTTTATTTCAGGTGAGTCAGAGGTTAGGCGTATTGAAAAAAAATACTCTCGTTACTTGAATGAAAGCGTTATTTCAAGGATCAACGCTTCAGCTGGGAAAAATTGGCTATTTTGTGATGAAGAAACTAATCAATTGCTAGACTATACGGAATCTATGTATCAAATTAGTGGAGGACTATTTGATATCACATCAGGTGTTTTACGTCGTGCTTGGGATTTTTTTGAGTCAAAATTGCCTGACCCAGTGATTTTGCAGGAGTGTTTGTCAATCGTTGGGTGGCGAGATGTGGTTCGAGCCAACAATGCAATTTTCCTAAAAAATCATGGTATGGAGATTGACTTTGGAGGGGTTGCAAAAGAATATGCAGCTGATCGTTGCGCTCAAGTTTTATTAGATCAGGGCGTTACCAGTGGTTACGTCAATTTGGCAGGTGATATACGCATATTAGGCCCCAAGCCTGATAACACAGCCTGGTATATAGGGATTCAACATCCTCGGGCTCGTTCAGGTGAGATGGTTGCTTCTGTTCCAATTGAGAGTGGTGGATTGGCAACTAGTGGTGATTATGAGAGATATTTTGAGCTAGATAATAAGCGCTACTCTCATTTATTAAACCCAAAGACTGGCTACCCAAATCACTCATGGCAATCAGTTAGTGTATTGGCACCATCAACCCTCATTGCTGGTACATACAGCACCATTGCGATGTTGATGGATCACTCAGCCATTGATTTTTTGAGAGAATCGAATTTACCCTTTTTTGCAATTGATTCAAGTGGAAAACATTTCACTAAATAGAGAATTCTTAAGGTCAGCTTAATTTTCACATTCTATATTGTTAACTATAGACATTTAATGGTTAATAATATGAAGCAAATTAAGAAACTCCTCCTTGTATTTTTGGTCTTTATACCTCAATTAATTTGGGCTTCAGACAATTTTTTGTCTCCAGAGCAGGCATTCAGTGTTAAATGGCAGATCAATACTGATTCAGTAGTTGTTAATTTTCAGATTGCTGAAGGTTATTATTTGTATAAGTCAAGTATCTCAGCTAAAGCTGGAAAAGATTCTGAAAGTATTCAATTGAAGTTGCCTCAGGGTACTAATATTTATGACAAGATTTTTAATAAGAATTTAGAGGTTTATCCCACTAGTTTTTCTTTTGAGATTCCGAACACGTCTTATACAAAAAATATTTCATACATTGATTTAACATATCAAGGATGCGCAAAAGAGGGTTTGTGTTATCCACCAGAAACAATGCGTATTAGTTCTATCGGAAGACAAGGGCAGGTCAATAATTCTGATGTGTTTCAACCCCAAAATAACAATGTAGCATTATCTAATTCTGGCGAAGCTTCTGACCCAACATTCATTCAGAGTATTTTGGTGTCAGATAAGATTTGGAAAATTATTATAAGTTTTATTGTTTTTGGAGTGTTATTGTCATTCACGCCATGTGTTTTACCGATGATACCAATCTTATCTTCCATAATCATTGGTAAGTCGGGTGATGTTGATAGAAAAGCTTCGAGATCCCACCCAACTCTAATGGCTGTCTCATATAGCGCTGGCATGATAACTGTTTATACAGGTATGGGTATTGTTGCTGGCTTATTAGGTGAAAGCTTGTCAATTTATTTGCAGCAACCATATGTGCTAATTACATTCGCAACGATGATATTCATTTTTGGATTATCTATGCTTGATGTAATTAAATTTGAAATGCCGGGCTTTCTCCAAAATAAGCTTCTCGATGTTAGTTCTAAAGCATCTGGAGGACGGGTTCTACCTGTATTTATTATGGGGGCGGTTTCATCTCTGATTATTGGCCCCTGTGTTGCCGGACCATTGGCTGGAACTCTTATATACATTGGGCAAACCAAAGATGTGATGGTAGGTGGGGCTGCATTATTTTCAATGGCTTTGGGTATGAGCGTTCCCTTAATTTTGACTGGAATGTCTGCGAATCATTTTCTTCCAAAGGTGGGACCTTGGATGATTCAAGTAAAAAGTTTTTTTGGTTTTATGTTGTTTGCAATTGCATTATGGATGCTTGTGCCAGTAATACCGGTAAGTTTATTGATGTTCTTGCTGGGGTTGTATGCAATATTAGCTGCAACATATCTAGGGATATTTAAGAAAATATCAGCGGAATCAACATTCTTAGAGAAGCTATTAAAAATATCATCTGTAATGTTTTTTTTCATAGGCATTTCTCAGTGGGTGGGACTTGCCGCAGGAAACGAAAACATTATTAGACCACTAAGTCAGATTGCAATAGTAAAAGATAGTAATATTCTCATGGAATCTAGAACCCAGTCTGTAAAGTCAGTCGCAGAATTAGATCATCTAATCAAAGTAAGTAAGCAGCCTATAATTTTAGACTTCTATGCTGATTGGTGTGTTTCATGTAAGGAGTTGGAGGTTAAAACTTTTGCAGATGATCGCGTTATAAATGCTCTAGAAAATTTCAAAAAAATTAAAGTTGATGTGACGCAGATCAATGTTGACTCAAGAACACTGCTCAAAAAATATGAATTATATGGACCGCCTGCCATACTATTTGTGAGTAGTGAGGGCAAGTTGATAAATAGCAAGAAGATTATTGGGTTTATTGAGCCTGATAAGTTAGCTAAACATTTACAGACAGTTCAAAATAATTGAGAGATAGACATGCCATCATATACAGGAACGGATACAGCAAATACTTGGGTGGTGCCACGATATGGTACAAGTACATCAATTAATTATTATGATGGATTGGGTGGTACTGATACATTAAGTTTTGATCGTTTGCTTAGATCAAAATTTTCTATTACTAAAGATGCTACAACTGGTGTAATTAGTATTGACACAATTGGGACAGCAAGCTCTTATTTCCATATGAGATTAACTAATGTGGAAATTGTCACATTTAACAAGGGTGCAGATGTTGTTAACTTATTAACAATGTTTGCAGGAGCTGCGGATACGACGGCACCAACGGTGAGCAGTTTTAGTCCTACAGATGGCGCAACAGGTGTTGCGGTGGGTAGTAATATTGTGTTGACCTTTAGTGAGGCGATCCAAAAAGGTACAACGGGAACTATTTATTTACGTTCTGGTTCTGCAACGGGTCCGGTGGTTGAGTCATTTGGTGTAAGTAGTGGCTTAGTGACTATCTCAGGATCTACCTTAACCATTAATCCTGCGAATAATTTATCGAATGGCACACAGTATTTTGTGACATTTGATTCGGGTGCGATTAAGGATGCTGCTGGGAATGCATACGCAGGAACTTCAATATATGACTTTACAACAGTAGATGCTGCGGATACGACGGCACCAACGGTGAGCAGTTTTAGTCCTACAGATGGCGCAACAGGTGTTGCGGTGGGTAGTAATATTGTGTTGACCTTTAGTGAGGCGATCCAAAAAGGTACAACGGGAACTATTTATTTACGTTCTGGTTCTGCAACGGGTCCGGTGGTTGAGTCATTTGGTGTAAGTAGTGACTTAGTGACTATCTCAGGATCTACCTTAACCATTAATCCTGCGAATAATTTAGCTTACAACAAAAAGTACTTTGTGACTTTAGATGCCGGTTCTATAGCTGATGAATCAGGAAATGCAATAAGAAAAATTGCTACTTATGATTTTAAAACTGGTAAGGATGTTAATGCTCCTGAAGTTATCAATTTTTCGCCCGAATTTCATGGTGAAAATATTTCTGAGCAGTCTGACATTGTTTTGACTTTTAGTGAAGCAATTAAATTTGGGGGAAAAGGTAAGATTCAGATAAGAATAGGTGATGAAAATGGCGAGCTAATTTCTGTGCTGACTTCTAAGTCCTCGGGCATTTCAATTTCTGGTAATGATCTGCGCATAAGTGCTGCGGATATTTTGGAATTTCAGACAACTTATTGTGTCGTCATTCAAAATGGGTTTGTTAAGGATTATGCTGGTAATTCTTATTCTGGATCGTCAAACTATACATTTACTACTGAAAATGATGTAACAGCACCTGAACTTTTGTCAATTTCATCATCCAGCGATGATGAATATTCTCCTGGTACTCAGATTGAATTAACCTTTAGTGAGTCTATAGTCGTTGGGGATGGTTCACTGGAGATTATTAATTCAGATCTTGGTTATTCATATTTGTTTGATTTGGGTGATGAGAATTCAATTTCGATTGACGAAAATCAACTATCTCTTGTGCTACCTGAAGATTTGATTGGTGGTAATGAATATCACTTAATGCTTAATTCTGGAGTTATCCAAGACTTGCACTCGAATCAGCAAGCTTTAGTTGATGTATTGATATCGATCCCTTTATCCGATTCAGATGATGATTCGGATGATGATTCAGATGATGATTCAGATGAATTTGTAAGGCTTTTAAAGCTTAATTATGAAGATCTTCAGGTTGGCAAAGCAAATGGCAACTTTGAAAGGTCTAATGATGTTTACTATAAGCACACGGAAAGGTTTTTCGATACACATGAATCAAGTGCAATTTACTCTGATTCTGCAGAGATTCAAAAAAATGATTATGATGGATTAATTAAAATACAGTTTGTGATTTAATTTTTACGGACTTGGTTCTAGCCATAACGGTGGGAAGTTTATGCGAAAAAAAGGAAAGCTATTCCTTGATGATTTCTCTGCTATAAATAGTCTTGATGATTATTTTAATGATCATCAACTATTGCGTTCGACTCGAGTTGTTAGAGATATTGCGGCATCTAATAAGACAACAGCAGTGGCAGTGATGAACCAACCTTTTTCGAGTGTTATCGATAAGGCTAGTGATGTTGACTGGGTCAAGTTAAATTTGTCTGCCGGCCATATTTATCAAATTGATTTGCGTGGCTTAGATACTGGTCATGGGACTCTTAGTGATCCTTTTATTAAGGGAATTTATGGCTCTAATGGAAAATCCTTAGGCGCGATTTACTCTGATGATGATTCGGGTGAAGGGCGTAATGCTCACTTAACATTCGCACCAACAACGTCTGGAATTTATTATGTAGCAGCAGCGGCTTATGGAAAGCTGACAGGAAGCTATTCTCTATTGGTTAGTGAAGACTTAACTGCTCCTACATTGACTTCAATTCAACCAATCCAAGATGGTGCGGTAGCAGTAAATACAAATATCACTATTCAATTTTCTGAGGTTGTGGAAGCCGCTGGTGGCAGTATTCATATTATTGGCGATGATGGTCATCAGATTAATATCCTTGCTTTAGATATCAATCAAGTTCAAATTGTTGGGCAGCAAGTCACAATTAATCCCTCTATAAATTTACATCCAGGTATAACCTATACAGTGTCATTAGATGCTAATGCATTTAAAGATTCATCTGGTAATGCCCATATTGGACTTGCTCGTGGAGTTTATGAATTTACAACTGAAGTAAATTCAGATCTATCCAGTAGTTTGTCAGACTGGACAATAATGGTCTACATGGCTGCTGATAACGATTTGGAATCATATGCTCTATCAGATATGAATGAATTAGAGCAAATTGCAAATTTGTCTGGTTTATCAATTACAGCGCTACTTGATCGGTCAACCAGTTATGATTCAACTAATGGCAATTGGTCTGATACTCGTGTAGGTGCAGTCCAAGCTGACTCAAGTTCAAGTGTAATTAGTTTTACCTCTGAAAATTCATGGGGGGAATTGGATACTGGTAATTCACAAACATTGACTGACTTTATTTTATGGTCGGTCGAAAATCGACCCGCTGAAAATTATGCTCTTGTCATTTGGAATCATGGTGGCGGCATTGATGGTATTGCTTGGGATGACTCTTCAAATGGCTATTTGACCATGAATGAGATTAGTAGGTCTTTAAATACCGCTATTTCAAGCAGGACTGATGATAATCTGGATAAGTTTGGTTTGATTGCGATGGATGCATGTTTGATGGGTATGATTGAAGTTGCATACCCACTCACAGGCATGGCGGAGTATGTGGTTTTATCTGAAGAATTAGTTCCAGGCACTGGCTTTGCATATGATGATTGGTTGAGTGTATTTTCATCTTCGGATGTAACTCCTTTGCAGTTGGGTGACGCAGCATTGAATAGCTATGCCAATGAATATGCTTGGGATTCCGATATTACTTTATCAAATTTAGATATGTCACAGATGGGTGTGCTGGTTGATTCCTTGAATCAGTTTACACAGTTAGCGATTAATGCCAACTCAAGAGACTTGAAAGCAATATCAAAAGCTGTAGCCGGTGCAAGAGATTACCCAAGTGATCAAAGTTATGATTTTGCTGATTTAGGTCACGCTATGGATCTGATTTCTACTGGTCGAAGTGTGACGAACATGGCATTAAAAAATGCTGCAAGTGCAGTCAGTGATGCTGTCGATTTGCTAGTTCACGCAGAGGTTGGTACGGTCAGTCAAGCATCTGGAGTAAGCATTTATTTGCCTTATGGAAATGAATTAATTTCTTCTACTTATAATTCAAGTAGCTATACATTTCTTCAGGCGGTACCTCTTTGGGATGATTTTTTGAGGGTTATCTAAGGCAACTGAATCAGTAATTTAATGCTTGGATGACTCGTTTCGCACATTCTGTGACAGTATATTTTTCTGTGTCAAGTATGATGTCCGGGTTAATAGGTGCTTCATAGGATGAGTCTATGCCTGTAAAGTTTTTTATCAATCCCGCCCTCGCTTTTTTGTATAAGCCTTTGGGGTCACGCATTTCAGCGGTGCTTAAGGGTGTGTTGACATAAATCTCAAGAAACTCATTGGTGCTAAAAAGTGATCTTGCAAATTCACGATCTTTTTGAAATGGCGATATCAGGGTGACTAAAACTATTAAGCCTGCATCAGCCATCAGCCTAGCAACTTCGGCCACTCGACGAATATTTTCAATCCGATCTGATTCTGTAAATCCTAAGTCTTTATTAAGTCCATGTCGGACATTATCACCATCAAGAATGTAGCAATGTTTTCCAAGTGAAAAAAGTTTCTCTTCGACTAAGTTTGCAATAGTACTTTTGCCTGATCCCGATAGTCCAGTAAACCACAACACTTTAGGTGTTTGATTCTTTATCTGTGAGCGCTCTTTTGAGGTTATTTTGAAATATTGAGGAACTATGTTTTGGGAGCGTCTGAGGGCGAAATCGATGACACCTGCACCAACGGTATTATTGGTAAGTTTATCAATCAAAATAAAACTACCAAGTGTGGAGTTATCTAGATAAGGTTCAAATACTAAATTTTGATCAGTATGAAGGTTGCATACAGATATTGAGTTTAATCCTAAGTAAGTAGCTGCAATATGCTCTAGGGTATTAACGTTGATGATGTATTTAATTTTTGTGATGGATGTGTTGACTGTTTTTGAACCACATTTAAGTAGGTATTGTCTTCCGGGGTGAAGTTCTTCTTCTGACATCCAGATGATTTTGGCTTCAAATTGGTCAGCAAGGATAGCTGGGTCATTTTTGGCGCAAATGACGTCACCGCGTGAAATATCAATTTCCTCATCGAGTGTGATGGTGATGGCTTGGTTTTGTTGTGCACTTTTCAGTGGGCCATCTTTGGTAATAATCTCTTTAATTCGGGTGATTTTCCCTGAAGGCAATACCTGAATTTCATCGCCACATTGAATGCTTCCCGATGAAATGGTTCCTGCATATCCTCTGAAATTTGAATCCGGTCTGTTAACCCACTGAACTGGCAATCTAAAGGACTGTTTGGAGACTTTTTTGCTGGGTGACACATTCTCTAAATGCTCAAGAAGTGTAGGGCCTTTGTGCCATGTCATATGGATACTTCGCCTGGTAATATTGTCTCCGTTCAGAGCTGAGAGGGGTATAGGAGTGATATTTAGAAGCTTAATTTTTTTGGCAAATTGAACATACTCATGAGTCAATAAGTCGAATTGCTTTTGGGAGTAATCAACTAAATCCATTTTGTTGATAGCAAGAATAACTTCTTGAACGCCCATTAGTGAGGCTAAAAAACTATGCCGCTTGGTTTGAGTTAAAACCCCTTTGGTGGCATCTATCAGAACTATGGCTAGGTCAGCGGTTGATGCTCCGGTAATCATGTTTCTGGTGTATTGCTCATGTCCAGGTGTATCAGCAACAATAAATTTTCTTTGGTCGGTGGAGAAGAATCGATAGGCAACATCAATCGTAATTCCTTGCTCCCTTTCGGCAGCCAATCCATCAACTAATAATGCAAAGTCAATCTTGTCTCCTTGCGTCCCCATTTTTTTTGAGTCAATTTCTAATGATTTCATCTGATCTTCAAAAATCATTTTTGATTCGTATAAAAGGCGACCTATTAACGTACTTTTTCCGTCATCGACACTTCCGCATGTGATAAATCTCAATAGAGTTTTATTTTGTTGTGTTTTCAAGTACCGGTGAAGGTCTTGACTTGTTTGATGATGGTTGATGTGCATTAGAAATAACCTTCTTGCTTTTTCTTTTCCATAGAGGCATTGCTGTCATGGTCAATCATGCGCCCCTGTCGTTCAGAGGTCTTGGATAGAAGCATTTCTTGAATGATTTCTGGCAATGTTGCTGCGTCAGAATCAATAGCGCCCGTTAATGGATAGCAACCAAGCGTTCTAAATCGGACTCTTTTAATTTGAGGTATTTCCCCAGGATTTAGTGGTGTTCGATCATCATCCACCATGATCCAGGTATCATTTCTATAGACTACTGGACGTTCTTTTGCGAAATACAGGGGGACAATTGGTATATTTTCTAAAAAGATATATTGCCAAATGTCCAGTTCTGTCCAGTTTGATAAAGGGAATACTCTAATGGTCTCTCCATTATTCTTTCGGGTGTTATATAAATTCCAAAGCTCAGGCCTTTGATTTTTTGGATCCCAGCGATGCTGATCATTTCTAAAAGAAAAAATACGTTCTTTGGCGCGTGATTTTTCTTCATCACGGCGTGCGCCACCAAAAGCCACATCGAATTTATATCGATCGAGTGCTTGTTTTAGAGCTTCTGTTTTCATGATATCGGTATGAATTTGTGAGCCGTGCACAAATGGATTGATATCCTTATCGATGCCATCAGGATTTGTGTAGACAATTAATTCAAATCCATACTCTTTAGCCATTTGATCTCTAAAGCGGTACATATCTTGAAATTTCCAACGCGTGTCTACGTGAAGAAGTGGAAATGGTAGCTTCGCAGGGTAAAACGCTTTCATTGCTAAGTGCAACATCACGGCGCTGTCTTTGCCAATGGAGTAAAGCATGACAGGGTTGTTCGCCTCAGCGATTACTTCACGCATGATGTGGATGCTTTCTGCTTCAAGCATCTCCAGGTGTGTTAGTTGATTAGAATTTTTGATGAGAGTATGGTTGGTAGGCTTTGAAATTGGTAGATGTGCGCCCTTTTTTTTGAGGGGCGTGGTGTGAATTTTAATTTTTCTCTGTAAGAGAGTTAGTTCTTGGCAATATTTTAAATCAGCAATATCTGTATGTATTTCATTAATCTGATCATCCATACCCATTAATTTTTCACACATAAGCGTGTAATTGGTATCAACGGGTGGCTGATCATGAAAGCTCCACAAGTGCACCTTTTTAATCCGCGCGTGCAGTATGTGAAGACCTCTTATTTTGTCCTGTAGGGATTCAATTTGGCCTGAATTGTTGAGGCGAGTATTTTTTTTATGCCATTCAACCTTTTGAAGTAATGAGAGAAATGATCGATGATTGATATTTTTGTTGTGATGTAATTCAAGAAATGTTTGCAACTCTGTTGCAGTAAAAATTTTTTCAGAATTAATTAATGCTTGTATACAGCTGGCGTCAAGCCAGAGAGATTCGAGTCTTGGTCGACCAGCATTAACTTTGGTTTCAATATTAGTCGAATAGTTCTTGTAGGCTGCAATAATGGTTGGGCGACTCAAGCCCGTGACTTTGGCAATTTCAGATAGACTATTCCCGGCTAATTTCATCTGCAGGGCTTTTTGTTTAGCATTTATTTTGCTCATGCTTAATTAAACATTATATTTTTTACTAGGTAAAGTTTTTAATTGTTAATTCTCATCGGGTGGTAATATCACGGACTACTTTTGATATTCACTATCTATATGCTTATATTGTCTGGTTTTCTAACGGGGCTTTTGGTTGGCTTGACCGGTGTGGGTGGTGGTGCACTCATGACTCCCATATTGTTGATTTTTTTTGGGTTTGCCCCAACAACAGCCATAGGGACAGACCTTTTTTTTGCGGCCTTTACAAAAATTGTTGCAGGTGGGGTTCATCACGCTAGTGGGCTTATTGATTGGCAAGTGCTAAAGAGAATGTGGCTTGGTAGCTTGCCGGCATCTGGACTGACTATATTTTTGATCAAAGACTTTGATGGTTTATTACAGACTGATCTTTTAAAAGATGCTATCGCCTATTTGGTCGTATTAACAGCCTTAGGCATCTTGTTGCAAGGACACTTACAGCGTTTAGGCAAGAAATTCAGAATCAATGATCATGAGAGTTTTAAATACTTTCAACCGCCATTGACCGTAATGGCAGGTGCCTTATTAGGTGTATTGGTCACATTGACGTCTATTGGTGCAGGTGCGTTGGGAGCCGTTTTCCTAACATACTTATATCCCCTGCGACTTCATCCTGCGCGATTAGTCGCCACAGATATAGTTCATGCAATACCATTAGCGTTATTTGCCGGGCTTGGACATTTATTAATTGGTCATGTCGACTTTCTTTTGTTGGGGGCTCTGTTATTGGGTTCTGTGCCTGGGGCTTATATTGGTGCTAGGTTATCCTCTTCATTACCGTCGAAATCAATCAAACTCATATTAGCACTGGTATTGATCATTGTTAGTATGAAACTACTACTCATTTAACTCATGTTTATAAGGCCACTTGAAGATATTGACTATTTGGTAGAGCTTGTAGATCGTGCATCAAAGGCGATCATGGCGATTTATGATTCTAAGCAAGAGATTCATTTTAAGCATGATCAAAGTCCTGTTACGCAAGCAGACCTAGTCGCAGATAAGATATTGTGTGAGGGGCTAATTTCGCGCTGGCCTGATGCGTGGATCTTGAGTGAAGAATCCTCCTCTATGTCTCAGAGGTGTGCAGAGGCCTTGTTTTGGGCAATTGATCCTTTGGATGGAACGAAAGAATTCATTAAAAAAAATGGTGAATTCACAGTGAATGTGGCTTTAATTGAGGATGGTCAACCAATTCTGGGGGTAGTTGCTGCCCCAGCAAAAAACACCCTATACATTGGTTGGGTGGGGCATTATGCAAAAAAAAGAGTTCAAGGGGTTTGGCAAACTATGACTATGAGTTGGTCTGAGCCGAATTGGGAGGATACCGAGCAAAAATTGCGTGTGGCAACTAGTCGCTCGCATCCTTCCATTGAATTAGATGAATGGTTGAAAACTTACCCTAATCATCAGGCAAGTACATTTGGCAGTTCTTTAAAAATTTGTGCTGTCGCTGAAGGTTTGGTAGATTGTTACCCACGTCTTGGTAGAACATGTTATTGGGATATTGCTGCGGGACACGCAATTTTAAAATCCGTGGGTGGTAATATTTGGCAGTGGCCCATTCAGTCAAGAATTCCATTGCGATACGATCATGTCAACTCACCTTTTAATGAATTTTTTATTGCCACTGGAATGTATCGAGAATAAGATGATTTTGATATGAGCATCAAGCAATGCACTGGTAAGTGGTCCCCGACAGAGGATCGTATTTTATTTCGCTTTAATACACCTCAAAAAGATGAGTATTCTTTTTGGCTGACTCGTCATATCGTAAATCAAATGATTCATGGTTCAGGAGAAGCCATTAAGAAGTTGTTAGAAATTGATCATGATCCAAGGGTAGCAAAAACTATTCAGGAATTTCAGCAGGCAGCAGTTACTCGAAAAACAAACTTCAAAAGTCAATATGATCAAGTATCAGGGCATCCTCTGGGGCCAGATCCAATTTTAGTGATTGGTTGCAGTATTAGTTCGAATGAAAAAAATAAGTTCATTGGTTTTCAATTTCGATTAAGTTCCAAGCAGCGAGTTGGTATCAAGTTGACTGTCCCCATGGTTCAAAGAATTGTTTCATTATTAGAAAAGCTCCAGTTACGTGCTGGTTGGGGGTTGGTTGATTCTCCTCAAGATTCTTCAGTAAATTCAGGTGTTTCTGGTGACCATAAAAATATGCTTCATTAGCAGTAGATTTGGTTGATTAGTCAAAATGACTGAATATTGAAGAATTGCACATAAACATCTATTAATAACAGCTTAGGTTGGGCTAGCGCTGTTCAATCAGCTCTTGTGGGAATTAATAGATCACTATACAATACTATTGATAGTATTATTAAGAGGTTTATTATGGGTGCTGTTGTCGCAAATGACTTAAAGACTAAAGGTATTAAAGCCATCGAAGAGGCCTTGGCTGGACAACTCGAGGCGCCAGTATCTGTTCGTGGCCAAGTCAAGTATGTGGTGATGAGTCAGCAACAGTACCAGTACTTGCGTGAATGCGAATTAGAGGCTGCGCTAGCAGAATCTAAAGCCGATTTAGCGAGTGGACGGTTTGTCAAAGAAACTGTCTCGCAACATATTGAGCGTTTAAAACAACTGAATCTGTCTGCAGAATGACTTGGCAGTTAATTTTTACAGAGCAATACAACCGTCGCGCAGCTAAATTCTTAAAACGTCACCCCGATGTTGAAAGTCAGTATGTTAAGACTTTGGAATTACTAGAGTTCCACCCTCATCACCCATCATTACGCCTTCACCGTTTATCAGGAAAACTGGAAGGATTACAGAGTATTTCAATCAATATGAGATATCGCATCACAATAGAGATGATCATTACTGAAAGTGAGATTGTTTTAATCAACGTGGGTGATCACGATACAGTGTACTAAGTGAAGGAGTTGCTCCAAGTGTCTCCTAAATATTGATTCATGGCAGGGATTCTCAGAGTTGATGAACAGCTATTAAATATTGTGCCTAATTCAGATATTGGGTGAGTGATGCTCCTATCATCTGTGATGCCAAAAAGCAAAAGCTCATCATTCTTTGCTGGGTGGCACTCCGATATAGCCAATATTTAACCAGATAAGAAATTTTAAGAAATCTTATATTTTTAACTTGGAGAAACTTAAGCATCTCTAATGCCGTGTCTGATGAAGAGTAATTTGGCTCCATTTGGACTTGATAAGCATAGGGCTAGCATTCTTATCTTGATGTAATGTATTTATTGACATTGTAATAAGTGTAATTACAATCATGTCATGATTGGTTCGTTTCGTCACAAAGGGCTAGAAGCATTTTTTATTAAAGGTAGTTATAAGGCTATTCCCGCTCAATTTGCCGCCAGAATTGAGCGTATTTTAGACCGGCTCGATGCTTCTGTTGTTCCTGAAGATATGGATTTGCCAGGATATAAATTCCATGAGCTAAAAGGAAAGCGCATGGGTGTTTTTTCTGTGGCTATATCAGGCAACTGGCGTATAACATTTAAGTTTGATGGCGATAGTGCCATTGAAGTCGATTTAGAGGATTATCACTAATGAGAAAAAATGCGAGAAGTTTAAGAAACCCAAACCGTAGACCAACTCATCCAGGAGCTATTTTGCGTGAAGATGTTTTCCCTGAGTTAGGTATTACGCAGGCTGATCTGGCTAACTATTTAGGGGTTAGCCGCTTAACTGTGTCTGAGATACTCCACGAAAAAAGAAGGGTTAGTGCTGAGATGGCCTTTAGGATTTCCAAGGTTGTTGGGGGAACTCCTGAGAGTTGGTTACATATGCAAGAAGCAGTTGACTTATGGGAAGTTGAACAAAAATTTAAAAGTAATCCGGCAATTGCCCCAATTCTAAAAACGCCGTTAATGGTGGCTGCTTAATTCGCGTGGAATTGCTTAGTTTCGCTCGATCAGTGCTATCAGAAATAGATTTGTTATTGATGTTCATATGATGCAATTAACACATTGGGGAAAGTCATGGCAATTTCTGTGCGTTTAGAGCCTGTAGTTGAGGCTCGTTTAGATTATTTAGTAGTCATCACCGGTCGCACTAAATCTTATTATTTAAGAGAGTTAATTCAAATGGGATTAGAAGATCTTGAAGATTTCTATTTGGCTGATGCCACGATGGAAAGAATTCATCAAGGTCAAGAAGTGATTCATTCAATGGACGATGTAAGGAAGAATCTTCGTCTGGATCTTTGAATATGCAAATGCCGCATGAAGCAATTAAAAAATGGATCAGCAAGTTCACGATTCACTTTTGAATATATAGATGAGCGTGTTTCGCCATTAGATAACCTTCGAGAGCTTGGTAAAAAAATAGTGGGATCGCAATATGGTGCTTACTGGCGCTATCGGGTTGGTGATGTTCGGATTATGTGTGATATCAAGGACCAAAAGTTAATTATCCTGGTTGTTGAAGTTGGTCATCGTAAGGAAATCTATTGCTGAGCACTAATCATGGCGCTCTAAAAAGAGTCGTAGGCGTGACTCATAGTACACAGTTAGCATTAATGCTCATAACTTCTCTGGAGATCATAGTCTTCAGCTCACTAGCCCGACTTTTTCTTGATTTAGGATTTTCCTCATCAAGTTTTATTCCTTCAGTTTTCATCTCTGGTGATAAGTTGGTGATTGAATTTCTAGAAGTTGCAAAGTGTTCATTAGCAGATATTCCTAAGGCTAATCTTGCGCATTGCTGTATCACTCGGTGCCTGAGCATTCTGCGTGGCATTTGTTGCCAAGAAGGGTGATCAGTTCTAACTTCTTCCAGATATTCTTTAATTACGATCGGTAAGATTCTGTCGTTTCTGTAGATCGTGCATTCCATCCAAGTGGGAATGCCATCGATTAGCTCAGTGGAGTCTCTTAGGCTCATGCCGGCGTATTGAGGGTGTTGATTAATAAGTTTGGCCCAGCCATCAATGGTGATATAGGGTAAATAGCCTTCTTTTGTTTCAAGCAGATTCACTTCATCTGATAGTGGATCTAATTGATATTTGCTGGCCAGTCTTAATAGTCGAATCTGTGTGTAGGGTGTAATGCCCAGGTATTGATCTAACCAAAGCTGTAAATCATCAAACTCGATCTTTAAGATCCCTGCAGTGTTTTGGATTGCTGTTTGTAATAATTTCATGAGAGTTCCTTGATGACTAAACGACGACTATTTTGAATGGGTACTTGGTATTGTTGGACTAAGTCTGGATGCTCTTCAGTGAGTCTCTTGGAATCTAGTCTTAGTGAAGGTTTAGGAGCCTTCCAGGTGGCCAAGGTCTGACCATGGTAGGTCAGTACCTCTGCATCTTGCATCTGTCCCATGATGCTTTGTTTGATCTGACTAATTTCTGCTTCATAGTGCTCTATTTGTTCATTGAGAGATTTGAGCTTCTTTATTAGCTCACATGTCTCGGCAGGTGCCTCTATTGATTTACTAACTGTGGATTTGCCAAATAGGGTCTTGTAATCAGACTCAGAGGTGGCGGCAGGGGCAATGTCGGTTAGAACATGGTTCTCCCAAAAGGATTTGGCTCTTTCTAAAACTATCTGTTCTAACTCAAGATCCCTAGTGATTTCATAGATCCTAAAGTCAGCATTACCAAATAGAACTGCTAGATCCGTTCGATCAATATTGGTGAGCATCATGTACCAAACACATTGCACTAAATAGGACAAAGGTACTTGATCACTGCCGGCTTCTCCCCACTCTGATTGAGCAAAGGGATTGGCTGTCTTGCATTCCAAGATACGCGAAGCAGTGATGCGCCCATCTTTACCAATCAACGGTAAATCACCTGACAGAACAAGTCGGTCAATGTGCCCATGCATGTACGAATACTCGGGATGAATCACCGCCGCATCATGAGTTACCAATGACAAGCCAGTCGCTAGGGCATATTCGGAAGCAACAAAGGATTCTGCAAACTGACCAAATCGGAGTGGTAATGAATCTCGAACAGATTTTTCTTTACCGGTCTTCTCCATCCACACATCCACAGCACTGCGGTACTTGGATAAACCCAACACTGCACCCACATCTGACCCGCCTAGACTTTTGGCTCGCAACAAGGCAAAATCTTGATTATTAAGCATTTTTTATCCTCATAAATAAAACAAAGTATTAAATATTGATAACTTTGATCTCATTATAAGGTACTTTTATCTTGATTACAAGCGGTCAAATTAAAGCTGCTCGCGCACTAGTTGGCTGGACAGCTAGAGACCTCGCTGCAAAAGCTGAGATTGGTTTTTCTACATTGATTCGTTTAGAGTCAGCTGAAGGTGTGCCATCAGGCAACATTAAAACTATTGATGCAGTAAAAAAAGCGCTTGAGGATGCTGGCGTGGAATTTACAGGTACGCCAGATTCGCAAGCTGGGGTGCGTTGGAAGTCGTGAGGCATAGCAAGATCATCCGCCTCAGAATTTCTAAGATAGTGAAAGAAGCTAGATTTCCTCATCATGCTAAAAACAGAGTCATTGAGCTTTGTCTTTTAAGAGCGATTGAGTTAAAACGTTCTTACGAAAAGCCTGCGGTCAATTCAATCAAGAGACCAAATGGTCGTCCTAAAAAATCCCCGTATTTGCCGATTTTGAGTGCAGCTATATTTAGATCTTGGCGTATTGGTACTGGTAAAAAAGCAAAAATATCAAAACGATTTTCGGGCGGACCTGTTAATGATTTTGTTAAATTTGCTACTAAAATTTACTGGTTAGAGGGTATCTCTAATGTTATTGATAATCTAGATACTTATCGATCGCTAGGAAATAAGCTCGAACAACAAAACTGGGTGTGGCGGGTAACTCAAAAATAGTTTTTCCGGGACTTTGTTATTGATAGATGTGGCCCAATGACTTCTGTTTTTTTACAGAAAGGTTGGACATGAAAATCAATATTTTGGGTCGCACGGGCCCACGCAGTTTAAAAGGTAAATCCATTTCATCAATGAATGCGCTCAAGCATGGGGCATATTCAAAAACTGAAATATTGCCTCATGAAGATGCATCAGAGCGTAAGCGTCTACAACGTGAGATATATAAAGCACTCAGGCCCCAAAGTGCTGTTGAAGAAAATTTAGCTGATCAGATGATTGACAGTTTGTGGGCCTCAGAGCGGTTCAAGCTACGTGTTGCCATGAGGCAAGAAAATATTTTCTCGCAGTTAGCGCCCTCTACTTTGGCTGAATTAATCGGCGTGCGTGTTGATTATCGTCCGTATGCGCCTGATTATTTGAAGGAGCCTAATACTAAGTTTGCCAAGAAGGATCTGAAGCTGCCGTTACAACGATATCGTTTGTACTTGGATCTGTGCAAGAACTCCAAAGGAATCGCCAATTACCAAACAGTTTTTGTCAGGTATCAGTTGTTGTTTGAGGGTGTTCATGAGTTCATAGGTAATGATTACGGCACGCCATTCTTATTATCTACCGGTGCTGGCTTAGAAGTCGCTTGGCAACAAAGATCCAAGAAGGTTGAGGAGGTTTTGTTGGAGTACGCGGCAAGCATTTGGTACATGATTCATTTTGATGAACTAAGGCCGCAGATCCGTCATTGGATGGCCAGTTGGTTTTTCTTGGACAGAGTTGGTAGAAAAGATAGCGACTACCAAGACGATTTGGTGGTTAAAGAACTCAATCGCTATAAGTCCTTGTTAGATACCTTTATCAAGTTTCGCAAAGCCCAAGTTGAGGGAAGTCCACTAGTTGATCAAGTTAAACGGAAAAGTGAGACGAATCAACGAAACGAAATACCGAATTCAGATTCAGAATCAAGCACTTAGTATTTTTTAAACTGGTGTTTTTCTAGTTAAAAACACCATCTTCTTTAACAATTGAAGTGTTATTTGAGTGGCTGACTCAACAAGCTATGCTGAGTCAGCTGCCTTTTTTAATGTTGCGGTGTAAACGTCGAGTTTTTTGTGTTGGTATGAGAAAATTCTTCTAATTAATTTAAGTAAATAAATCATGATTCTAGTAACTGGTGGTGCAGGTTTTATTGGTGGCAACTTTGTTTTGGATTGGTTGGCTAATCCCCATGCAGAGGGTGTTGTTAATCTAGATAAGTTAACCTATGCCGGTAACTTAGCCACCCTTCAGTCTTTATCAGCAGATGATCGCCATATCTTCGTGCAGGGAGATATTGGCGATTACGAATTGGTTTTATCTTTATTGAAAAAACATGCAATTCGTGCTGTTGTGAATTTCGCTGCAGAGTCTCATGTGGATCGCTCGATTCATGGTCCAGGCGACTTTATTCAAACAAATGTATTGGGTACGTTTAATCTTTTAGAAGCCGTTCGCGCTTTTTGGTCTGATTTATCTGAAGAGGGCAAACAACAGTTCCGTTTTCTTCATGTGTCCACCGATGAGGTGTACGGTTCATTGTCTGCTACTGACCCTGCGTTTTCAGAAACTAATCCCTATGAGCCTAATAGCCCTTACTCAGCTTCTAAGGCAGCGTCGGATCATTTGGTGCGTGCATGGCACCATACCTATGGTTTGCCAGTCTTGACGACGAATTGTTCTAATAACTATGGTCCGTATCACTTCCCAGAAAAATTGATACCTTTGGTGATTTTGAATGCCTTAGCAGGTAAGCCCCTACCAATTTATGGTGATGGTCAACAGATTCGTGATTGGCTCTATGTAAAAGATCACTGCTCAGCTATCCGTCGCGTACTAGAGGCTGGCAAATTAGGTGAGACTTATAACGTGGGTGGTTGGAATGAAAAACCCAACCTAGATGTGGTTCACACCATTTGTTCTATCTTGGATAGCTTGCGTCCAAAGGCTGATGGTACTTCTTATGCAACGCAAATCACTTATGTCAAAGATCGCCCAGGTCACGATCGTCGCTACGCGATTGATGCTACAAAGTTAGAGCGTGAGTTGGGTTGGAAACCCGCTGAAACATTTGAGACAGGCATCCAGAAAACAGTTCAGTGGTATCTAGACAATCAAGAATGGACTGAAGGTGTGCTCAGTGGTTCATATCGTGATTGGGTCAAAAAGCAATATAGTTAACGGCTAATTGTTAATTTAATATGTCTTACTCTTCCTTTGAACTTCTAGATCACAGTCGACCCATTTTGGTCTTTGGTCGTGATGGCCAAGTCGGGAAAGCATTACAAGTTTGCTTGAAGGATCTCCAGGTTCCAGCCGTTTTCTTGGGGAGATCTGACTGCGATTTAGTTAGTGAGTTTTCTATTATTGAAATGCTCAATCGTTATCAACCTCAAGTCATTATTAATGCAGCAGCCTACACAGCTGTTGATGAGGCAGAACGCGAGCGAGAGCTTGCTTTTACGATTAATGCCAAAGCACCAGAATTGATGGCACGTTACATTGCTAATGTGGCAAACGGTGTGTTAGTTCATTATTCAACTGATTACGTCTTTGCAGATGCTAAAAAAGAAGCTTATTTAGAAACTGATTTAGTGGGACCTATTGAACATTTAAATGTCTACGGTCAGAGTAAATTGGCGGGTGAGCTGGCGATCGAAGCGGTCTTTAACTTAGCACGCTACTCTGGGCGCCCAAGCTATGCTGATAAGTTTGCTAGCTATTTTATTTTAAGAACTTCTTGGGTATATGGTGATGGAAGTAACTTCATCCGCACCATGTTACGTTTGGCTAGCGAGCGCGATAAATTAAAGGTGGTGGCTGATCAAATGGGTGCCCCGACATCCGCACAGTGGTTGGCAGAAGTCGGCATTCAAATTGCCGGCTCTAGAGTTAAATCTGGCATCTATCATGCCGTGCCAGATGGGGAAACATCCTGGCATGGTCTAGCAGTCTTTGCGATAGAAACTGCTGCTACTTGTGGCGAAGGTATTGAGGTCAAGTCTGAAAACATCTTACCAATACCCGCAACAAATTATCCTGTGCCAGCAAGAAGACCTTATAACTCTCGATTGAGTAATGCGAAGTTAAAGAAAGCCATGTTGGAGATGGCGTTTACATCTGAATATCCCCACTGGCAAGAACAAGTGGAAGTCTATGTGAAAGAGTATGTGTCAAATTCTTTAAAAAGCTAGCCAACTATTTTAAAATATTAATAAGAAGGTAAGTGTTTATGAATCAACAATCTGCTAGTAATCGTAAAGGCATTATTCTGGCCGGTGGCTCGGGGACTCGCTTGTATCCAGTCACGCAAGCGGTATCAAAGCAGTTGATGCCGGTGTATGATAAGCCGATGGTGTACTACCCACTGACGACATTGATGTTGGCAGGGATTAAAGATATTTTGTTGATTTCTACACCACAAGATACCCCCCGATTTTCCGAATTATTAGGTGATGGATCACAGTGGGGGGTGAATATTCAGTACGCGGTTCAGCCGTCACCCGATGGTCTGGCGCAGGCGTTTATCATTGGTAAAGAGTTTGTCGGAAATAACCCATCGGCTTTGGTGCTTGGGGACAATATTTTTTATGGTCACGAGCTAGTTAATCAACTACAAGCTGCTAACAATAGAGCTAGCGGTGCCACTGTGTTTGCTTATCATGTCAATGATCCCGAGCGTTATGGCGTCGTTGAATTTGATGAGTCATTTAAGGCTTTATCGATAGAAGAGAAGCCTTTGAAACCAAAAAGTAACTATGCTGTCACAGGTATGTACTTTTATGATCAGCAAGTGTGTGATATTGCAAAATCAATTAAGCCTAGCGCACGTGGCGAGTTGGAAATTACGACAGTCAATGAGGTTTATTTGGAAATAAATCAACTTCAGGTGGAAATTATGGGTCGTGGCTATGCTTGGTTGGATACCGGAACTCACGACTCATTATTGGATGCGGCTGGTTTCATTGCCACATTACAAAAGCGTCAGGGATTGATGGTGGCTTGTCCTGAAGAAATCGCGTTTCGCCAAGGCTGGATTAATGCTAATGATATATTAAAGTTAGCTGCACGGCTTAAGAGAAATGCTTATGGACAGTATTTAGAGAAGATTTTGATGGAAAAAATTTAATGCCAATTATTGCAACTCCAACATTGATACCAGAAGTTTTAGTGATCGAGCCTAAAGTCTTTGGTGATGATCGCGGGTGGTTTTTTGAATCATTTAATGAAAATGACTTTTCTGCCACAGTTGGTGAACCAGTTACTTTTGCGCAAGATAATCATTCATTATCAAAACAGGGAGTTTTAAGGGGTTTGCACTATCAGTTAGAGAATGCGCAGGGTAAGCTTGTTCGGGTAACAAGAGGTAGTGTGTATGACGTTGCTGTTGATTTACGAATTAATTCACAAACATTCGGTAAGTGGGTGGGAGTAGAGCTTTCTGCGACAAATAAAAAACAGTTGTGGATCCCTAAAGGTTTTGCTCACGGATTTATGGTGATATCAGACATGGCTGAGTTGCAATATAAGGCAACTGATTATTGGCATGCTGATAGTGAGAAATGTATTAATTGGTGCGATTCTTTCTTAAACATTCAGTGGCCTGATTTTGGGGTAGCCCCGGTTTTATCACAAAAAGATTCTGTCGGACTATCTTGGGAAGATAGTCCAAAGTTTAATATTTGAAATAATTAAGGGTCAAGTCAGATGATTGAAATTTTGAATTTTCTTAAAGTTCAACTAGCTATATTTTTTTTTCTTATGGTGTCGTTGTTTTTTGGGTTAATTTATCCTACTTCTAATGTGTATGCGCAAAGTCAGCACTCAACTAATGTATTGAAAATATCTCCTGTAACTGATAATTTTAATTTAGTGCAAGAGATGGAGGTTAATTATCGGGACGATCTTGTTTTGGTAACCAAGAAAACATTGGAGTGCCTATTAAAATCAAAAACTAAAGAGATGATTTACGTTTGCAAGTCTGAAGAAAATCATGAGTTAAAAATGATTAAAAAGAAAAAGTCAGATTTTGAAATGCAGTATTTAAGAGGTGCAAATAAAAGAAAATATGACTCAATTGATTTACCCACTAACTAGTAAGATTGAAAGTTTTTTATGTTAAACATTGCTGAAATTCATCTTTTCATAATTTGGGAAAAGGGCTTGCATAAGCAACAAGAAATAGAAGCCAAATTAATAGAATCTTTTGAGTTGTTGGATGTTTATCGAGTAAATTGGCCGCGAGAAAGATTCGCCAGAGAATTATCAAGATTCTATGGTGAAAATCTGCCACCAAATTCGCATAAGGAGCGTCATTGTGGAAGTGGCTCATTTATGTGTTATGTCGTCCGGGATTCAACACCAAACTACGCTTTGCGTCAAACATCCAAAGGACTACGTTTAGTTAACGCTAATATTTTCGATAAAAAAGCCCTATTCCGGAAAATGACAAATCATGGGCACCTCATTCATGCTTCAGATAATCTGGTTGAATCCAAAACCCAGTTATATATTTTGACAGGTAGGACTCATGATTCATATCGAGAGTCCATTGGAGGTAATCTCACATTAAAAGAAACTGCTGGTTTTGCTGTGAATTCAATCGGGGACTTATTTGATGCGCTAAACGCAACTCAAAATTATGTCGTTCTAAGAAATTATGAGCAACTGAAAGATGGTTTGATGGAGGATCATCCAGATATTGATCTATTAACAGATGATTTGAGTAGTTTGGTGCGAGTGCTGGGGGCAAAAAAGAGATTCAATGATTTGAATTCTGTTCAATATCATCTCGCTATCAATGGTAAAGATGTTTCATTAGATGTTCGTAATATCGGTGATGGTTATTATTGTGATCATTGGCAACGAAGAATATTATTGACGAGAACATTTAGAGATAATTTTTATATTCCTGATGACACAGAAGCTTTTTTTACTCTTCTGTACCATGCTTTGCTTCATAAGAAGCAGCTTTCAGATGATTATTTGCAGCGTATTCATAACTTTGCTTTGGCTTTAAAGCTTGATGGGTTTAAAAATCAATGGACGGAGAGAGATCTTTTAACTTACTTGTTGCAATACATGGATTCTAAGAATTATCAGTTAGTGGAGCCAAAGGATTTGGGGGTGTTTTGGAATGATTTATT
Organism: Polynucleobacter sp.; assembly: GCA_024642065.1. Taxonomy (GTDB): domain Bacteria; phylum Pseudomonadota; class Gammaproteobacteria; order Burkholderiales; family Burkholderiaceae; genus Polynucleobacter. The sequence goes on from JAHEBW010000044.1 coordinate 74,998, forward strand.
GATTAACTCATGTCTTCAATTCAATACATCTAGTCTTAGACTTGCTAAGTTGCGTAAAACTGCGTTAGCGAGAAAATTTAGGTATAAGCTCAAGAAGCTTCTTGGCCTCAATGTTGAAAAATATAAAAAAATATAAAAAGAAAGTAAAGATCTTTCTATTTTTATTGGTTCATTTGCGTGATCTTTGGTTAATGAGCCGAGATCTTGAGGTTAAACATTTGACCCTTTATAAGTCTGATGACTGGCATCATGGTTATGCTTATTTCACAGGATTTGTTGAAGGCTTAAGGGTGTTTATTAAGATTGATACTAAGCTATTTTTCTTGAAGAATGAGGTTATTGCATTTGAGGTGCTCAAAGATTTAATTAAAATCCCAAAGGTAATTGCTTATTTTAGAAGAAATCGTTTTGAAGCAATTGTTACGGAATATATTGACGCTAAAACACTAACTATTAAAGATCTCATAAATGCTCCCAATTTTATTTCTAAAATATTGGAGATTATCAAATCAATTAATCTGCGCGGTGTAATTCATCGTGATATTAAGTTGAAGAATTTTTTCTTATATCAAGATGATATTTGGATATTTGATTTTACTTTTGCTGTTTCTCTATCTCCCAGTATCGTCTTTAAGGAGTTGGATCTTGCAGATAGATTTGAAGCGAAAATTTTAAATTCAATTGGTGATGGTTACAATCCTGGGCATTTGATTTGGAATGATTTTTTGTCGATGCGTCAAATTTTAGCTGAGGGGTTGGTGACTCATCCCCTGCTTAACGAGTCTCTTAGAAATTCAATCAAACAATATTTAGAGCAATTTGAAATTGAGCATAAGTATCACACCTATTCTTATCAAATATATAAAAATGGTTGTGATTAAATCCACTTGAATAAACCATTTTCTCTAATTCCGTGTACTGACATGCCATGATTTTTAAATTCTGTGTCACGCCATAAATACTCTTGTTTTTCCCTTTTTACTTTAATTAGCTTTCTTTCTAGCCAAGATTGATTTAGAAGTTTGTAATTGTAGCGATAACCTAGCCCATCATTTTCTTTCATGCCGCGCTCTAGTTTCATTGCTGTCTGGGTGATCGAGCCATAATGATGAAGCCAAGATGCTCCAGTCATAGCGGTTTTAATATTGGCTTTTCTTGCCTCATTAAAGAATATTGTATCTTCATATCCCAATAATTTTGGGGTTGGCTGGAAGTAACCTATATCCATCCAAACTGATTGATGAACGGCTAAGCAAACAGCGTGACGCGCCCCAATTCGATGCACATTTTTCATGTGTTTGGCAGCAACCCTCTCAAATTCCTCAAAATCATAATCTAGCAGCCCTTCAATAAGGGCTGGGGAGATTATTTTTACGCCAATTTTTTCGGCAGTATTAATGAGGTTTTCGATCCATAGGGGTGAAACTAATACATCATTGTTCATAATGATTGTCCACTCAGCTTGATGGACTAGAGCTCCTTGATTCCAAGCTACGCCGCAGCCTAAATTAGTTTTATTAAAAATTCTCCCGCCAAGTGGGAGTGTTGCTAGGTAATTGCGCGTTTCATCAGTTGAACCGTTATCAACTGCAATAAGACGGTCTAAAGGGGTGCCGTTTTTTACCATGCTATCTACACATAGCTTTGTGTATTCAACAGAGTTATAGCAAGCAAAAGTAAGGGAATAGCGATTGGGATTCATGGACTCTTAAGCCTTCTTCATAAATTCTGACTTTAGTAACATATTTTGACCATCGACTTTGCAATCAATATCGTGATCTCCATCGATAAGCCGGATATTCTTAATTTTGGTGCCACCTTTAATTACCAAAGATGAGCCTTTAACTTTAAGATCTTTTATTAAGGTAACAGTATCACCATCATTTAAGACATTGCCATGAGCATCTTTATGAACTCTTTTTTCTTCTGCATCTTCTTCAGGTGAGATTGCTGACCATTCATGTGAGCAGTCAGGGCAAATGAAGTTTTCGCCATCTGGGTAGGTGTTTTCCATGCCGCATATACGGCATGCTGGAATTGAATTATTTGTCATTTGTTTATTTTAGTCTTTTAAGGGGGGGGGCATGAAAAATCCCACTTGAGTATGGCTTTAAGCGAAAATACCACCTATGAAGATTTTGATCGTTAAATTGTCCTCATTGGGCGATGTTTTACACAATTTGCCCATTGTTTGGGATTTGCGAGCCCAATATCCTGCTGCCCAAATAGACTGGGTTGTAGAAGAGGGATATGTGGGGCTTTTGGAGCCTTTAAAAACCACTCAAGAATTTGCTGGTATCGATCGAATTATTCCCTTGGCATTTCGTCGTTGGAAAAAAGCGCTTAAGCGTGGCGAGTTTATCCGCAGTATTCAGGAATACATCGCCTTTAAGGCGGACATAGCCACTACTTCATACGATCTGATAATTGAAATTCAAGGTTTGCTCAAATCAGCCTGGGTGACTAAATTGGCTAATCCTCAAAAAACTGCTCAAGTCTTTGGATTGGCTAATCAAACTGAATTTTCAGGTTATGAGCCATGGGCGCGTCGATTCTATACAGATTCCGTTCAAGTCCCTTTTCATTGCCATGCTGTGGATAGATCTCGGTGGGTGGCTGCATCAGCAATGGATGTTGCTGTTCCTGATCGTGAGTCATCTCCACCTAAGTTTTATCCTCCGACTTATGTTGAATCATTAATAGATGCTGCTCAATTAGGTTTTGCATCTACTCGAGTTGATTTGGGTTTTGATGTGACCAAGCCTTATGTCATGTGTTTTCATGCAACGGCGGGTGAGTCTAAGCGTTGGAGTAATGATGCTTGGGTGGCTGTTGGCAAGGAGTTGGTGGCTCAAGGCATTCAAGTAATCTTGTCATGGGGTAACGATAAAGAAAAAGAAATCAGTCAGCAGCTGGCTAAGAAGATCTCTGGCTACACTTCTTTAGTAGGCTCAAAAGCGATTGTGCCTAATTCATTTTCAATTGCAGATGCCTTTGGTCTGGTAGCGGGTGCAAAAATGACTATCGGTGTGGATACGGGATTAACTCATCTTTCAGCTATCTTGGGTATGCCAACGATTGAGTTATATTGTGATTCTCCGCGCTGGAAAACAGAAGGTTATTGGTCAAAGCACATACATAATTTGGGTGATAAGGGACAGCCGCCTTCTGTAGATGAGGTTCTGAGTGCGATGAACTCAATATTTAAAAGTTCTGAAATATAATTAGGCGGCAACATGAGTAGTACTTATAATTCTCGCTCAATTTTATATCGACCTGATATAGACGGATTGCGTGCATTTGCGATTGGCATCGTCCTTGCCTTTCATTATTTTCCTCAGATAATTCCGGGTGGGTATCTTGGCGTCGATATTTTTCTTGTCATATCAGGTTATTTGATTACTCAAATACTACTTGCCCAGGAAAGCGTATCGATTAAGGAGTTTTATGCCAGAAGAGTTGCTAGATTAGCCCCGGCCTTGATAGTTGTCTTGCTATTTTCATTGGCTGTGGGTTGGTTTGTGTTATTGCCAAGTCTTTATATGAAGCTTGGAAAACATATCGTTGCAGGCGCGGGATTTTTTTCAAATATTACTTATTTGAAAGAGGTTGGCTATTTTGATGTGGAGGCACACTCTAAGATTCTTTTGCATCTCTGGTCTTTGGGTGTAGAAATGCAATTCTATTTGGTATGGTCGATTATTTTGATTGTATTGATCAAATATAGAATCAATATTCTTATTGCAATCATTGCCCTTTTGCTGATTTCTCTAATTATTTTTTATAGTCGCGTCAATCATCATGTGAGCGCTGCTTTTTATATGCTTGATGCAAGAGGTTGGCAGCTTTTGATTGGCGCTCTAGTTGCATACTTAGAGAGTAAGAAATATCAATCAACATATGCATACATAAAATTTGGCAATTTTTTGGCGGCTTTAGGATTGTTAGGGGTTGTTTTAGGTTTGGCGATTGTTCAATATGCTCAAAATTTCAATTCCTACGGAGCGGTTGTTGCTACTATCGGCGCTTGTTTGATTATTTTTTCGCCAACCGATAATTGGCTGAGTCGTTCAATTCTTTCGCGGCCTGCTATTACTTTCGTGGGCAAATTGAGCTATCCACTTTATTTGTGGCATTGGCCAATATTGGTTTTTAGTTTGATTTATTGGGGTTCGGAGCTCTCCAATTTCAATAGAATAATTCTGATGTCAGTTAGCTTCTTTTTGGCTTTCTTGACTTATCAATGGATTGAACCAATTTTTAGATTGTCAAAAGGAAAATCTAAATCAACTTTATTCAAAATAGGATTTTTAATAATCGCTCTTTTAGTGTTGGGACTTTTGGGTCAATATGTATTTAAAAGCAAGGGATTGGTTGAGCGTTTAGATTACCCAAAATCTTCGGCCGCCTGGATTGGTGTTGCGCAAGATGATTTTCAATGGGGTTCACATGTTCGTTCTGGCTCCTGCCATATCCAATCAACAAAATCATCCGATGTCAGACTTAGTTGTATCGAAGACGGCAATAAGGATTTGCTAATTCTTTGGGGCGATTCATATGCATCTAGTCTGTATCCTGGAATTATTGAGTATCAAAAAAATAATCAATCCTTTTATAGAGTTGGGCAGCTTACTTCAGCAGGGTGTCCTCCTTATCTGGGTGTAGAGGTTACCGATCATAGAAAAAATTGTGCTGATATTAATAAGAAATCAATTGATTTGATTGAGGCATCAAGCCCTAAATGGTTGGTTATCCATGCCAATTTTAGAGATCCGAGAAATCATTTATCTCTTAATGAGGAACTTCATTTAATCGGCAAAACAATTGATAGGATTAAATCAATTAAAACCCCGCCTAATATTTTCTTGGTGGGTCAAGTGCCGCTTTGGAATAAAGATCTATTGCAGCTACTTCCTGAATTGGTTTTAAATGATCCTCAACATGGTTTACCTAAATCATATTTAGATGTTAGTTATTTAAATGAAAATATTTGGGGAATGGATACTCATTTAATTGAGTTATCTAAACGGCATGGGGTCATATATCTTTCACCATTAGCGGTATTTTGCAATAAAGATAAATCTTGTATGACAAGAGTTGGCGATGCGCCGCTTGATGCCTTATCGATTGATTCGGGTCATCTTTCAAAAAATGCATCTCGATTCTTAATAAGAGAATTATTTCAAACAATTAAGTTTAACTAAGGATTTTTAGTGAATTTTCATTCAATAACTTATCGCCCTGATATAGATGGTTTGCGTGCCTTGGCTATTTTGCCGGTGGTCTTATTTCATGCATTTCCTAATTTATTGCCAGGCGGCTTTATTGGCGTTGATATCTTTTTTATCATTTCTGGTTATTTGATTACCGGCATTTTGTTGAAGGATATTCAGGCGGGTAACTACAGTATTAAAACTTTTTATGCGCGTCGTGTCCGCCGTATCTTTCCAGCATTGAGTGTGGTTCTGTTATTTTGCTTGGCGTTGGGATGGATTATTTTAACTGCAGTTGAATATCGTGCTCTAGGTAAACATGCTGCTGGTGGAGCAGGTTTCATAGCGAACATCATGTTCTGGAAAGAGGCGGGCTATTTTGATGCAGCTGGTGACACCAAGCCTTTATTGCATTTATGGTCTTTAGGTATTGAAGAGCAGTTTTATATTGTTTGGCCTCTATTGCTTTACTTTGTGGTCAAGCGCTCTTGGAATGTTCTTTATGTCATCGTAGCTGTGGCAGTGTTGTCATTTATTTGGAACATTGCACGAATCGGCGTTGATCCTAGTGGAGCTTTTTATTCTCCATTAAGTCGATCATGGGAATTGGCAATAGGAGCATTCTTGGCTTACCAAACTGTAACGCCTATAGCATCACTAGCCCAATTTATTAAACGCCATCAAACCTCTTTATCAGCTCTGGGGTTGATCTTAGTTTTGATTGGTTTTGTAGTGATCAATGAAGGCAGAGCCTTCCCGGGTTGGTGGGGGCTATTGCCCTCATTGGGGTCAGCCTTGCTGATTGCTTCGGGTCCACAAGCCTTAGTTAATCGCTATGTCTTATCTCAACGTTTGATGGTGTGGGTTGGTTTAATTAGTTTTCCACTGTATTTGTGGCATTGGCCATTACTCTCTTTTGCCAGAATTATTTATTCTGAAACACCTCCGTTTGATGTTCGTTGGATATTGGTAGGGCTAAGCGTTATGTTGGCATGGCTCACTTATTGGGTGATCGAAAAGCCGATTCGCTCCTCCCAGAAAAAGCGATCTCTGATTTGGTTTTTGTCGATTCTGATGCTCATCATCTGTTTAGCGGGTGCTGCTATCTATAAAACTAAAGGGGTGAAATCTAGACATTCAGGTATGCTGAATGCAGATCCGGCTTCTTTAGATATGGGTGCCGATCGTGGTCGTTGGCTCAACGAATGCGGTATACCTTTTGTAGCGAAATTGATTTTGAAGTCTTGCTATAGCCCTAAAGATCAAAAAGCAACTTATGCAGTTTGGGGGGATAGTAAAGGCGAAGCGATTTTTTATGGCTTGGCTAGAGAAGCTGTTAATCAAAATGCACCACGTTGGATGATGATTGGTAATGCTATCCCTATGGCTGGAGACATACCTAGGTTAAGAGGTCGCAATGCCAATAAAACAGATTATGTCCTAGATGCCTTGGTTAAGAATTCTGATCTAAAAGCTGTCATATTAGCTCCCGCAGCTCGTTCCATTTTTTCTTTAGGTGAGGTGTACTCTAAAGAAGATTTAGATGCGAGCCCTCTTTTTGATGAAGGTTTGGTGGGTATTGGTAATGCCATTGTTGCTCTTGAGAAAGCTGGTAAAAAAGTTATTTTCTTGGTTGATCATCCAGGATTCCCTGATCCTAAGAGTTGTATCAGTGGTGGAATGACAAAGAGTGATTTTTTAAATCAATTTCTATACCGTAAAGAAAACCCACTCTGCAATATTAGCTATGAGCAACATGTTCGTACCAATGAACGTTATCGCTTATGGATTAAAACTCTGCAGCAGAGGCATCTAAATTTAATTGTTTATGACCCAACTCATTTAGTTTGCGATATTGAGAAGAATTATTGTGGCATTGCTAAAGAGGGGCAGTTTTTATATAGCTATGGTGATCATTATTCTGATTACGGAAACTCAATGGTGGCCAAAGACTTCCTAGCAAAATTACCTGGATTGTTAAAAGGTAAGTAAATCTCTATTCCCATAATTAATAAAGTGAAACATGTCTGAATTGATTCTTGAATCAGCGGAGCAAATTGCTCTACGCATTAATAACCAAATTGCTAAAGAAATGAATGTGCGACCACAGCAGGTTTCTGTGTCGGTTGCTTTGATGGATGAGGGTGCAACAGTTCCTTTTATTGCTCGTTATCGTAAAGAGGTGACTGGCAGTCTAGATGACACTCAACTCAGAAATATTGAAGAGCGCTTACTTTATTTGCGTGAACTTGAAGAGCGTCGTGTGGCAATTCTGAAATCCATCCATGATCAAGACAAGCTAACAGATGCTTTATCTAAAGCGATTGCGAGCGCAGAAACTAAGCAAGCTTTAGAAGACCTTTATTTGCCCTTTAAGCCACGTCGTCGAACCAAGGCGATGATTGCTCGTGAGGCAGGTTTAGAGCCCTTGGCTAGATCTTTGATGGCCGATCCTCAGTTAGATCCTCAAGCTGAAGCTGCTAAATATATCAATATCGATGCTGCTGCATATGCCGCATTGACTGCTGATCAAATTAAAAAGTCTCAGGCTGGTGAAGAGGGCACTCATCCCTATGTGCCAGATGTCAAAACGGCCTTGGATGGTGCAAGAGACATCTTGTCTGAAGAGTTTTCTGAGACAGCTGATCTTTTGGCTAAATTACGTGAGTTCCTGTGGTCTCAAGGTTTGATGACTTCAAAAGTTTCTGACGGTAAAGAGATGGCGGAGGAAGAAAAGTTCCGTGATTATTACGCGTATTCGGAGCCTGTTCGTTTGGTGCCATCACATCGAGCCTTGGCTTTGTTTAGAGGTCGTCAATTAGGTGTTTTGCAACTAAAGTTGTCTTTAGAGGAGTCTCAAGAGTCTTTGGTGCCTCACCCTTGTGAAGTCATGATTGCTAAACATGTCGGTATTGAACAATTGGGTCGACCTGCTGATAAGTGGTTAGCAGAGGTTTGCCGTTGGACATGGCGTGTAAAAACTTCTTTGTCATTAGAAATGGCACTTTTTACACAATTGCGCGAAGCTGCTGAGACTGAGGCGATTAAAGTTTTTGCACGCAACCTCCACGAACTCTTATTAGCTGCCCCTGCTGGACCCAAAGTGGTGATGGGTGTTGACCCAGGTATTAGAACGGGCTGCAAAGTTGCTGTGGTGGATGCTACAGGCAAGTTACTAGAGACTTCAACTATCTACCCTCATGAACCGCGCAAGGATTGGGATGGCTCTTTAGCTATCTTGGGCACTTTGTGTGTGAAACATCAAGTTTCATTAGTGGCTATTGGTAATGGAACAGCGAGCCGTGAAACAGATCGCTTAGTAAAAGATCTTATGAAGCTGTTATCTACTAAGCAGAGCTCGGATGGTGTGGCTTTACAGAAGATCGTGGTGTCTGAAGCGGGTGCTTCCGTTTACTCTGCTTCAGAGTTAGCAGCCCAAGAGTTTCCTGAGTTAGATGTTTCATTGCGTGGAGCGGTTTCTATCGCACGTCGTTTGCAAGACCCATTGGCAGAGTTGGTGAAGATTGAGCCTAAGGCCATTGGTGTTGGCCAGTATCAGCATGATGTGAACCAGTTCCAATTATCTAGAACTCTAGATGCAGTTGTGGAGGATTGTGTGAATGCTGTGGGTGTTGATCTAAATACAGCATCAGTACCGCTGCTTTCTAAGGTGTCTGGCTTGAACGCTGGCCTAGCTAGAAATATTGTGGCATTTAGAGATAGCAAAGGGCGTTTTAATAACCGTGAAGCTCTTAAAGAGGTGCCTCGTCTTGGTGATAAAGCCTTTGAGCAGGCAGCTGGTTTCTTGCGCATCAGCGGTGGTGATAATCCATTGGATCAATCTTCTGTGCATCCAGAGTCTTACCCTTTAGTTGAAAAAATTCTTAAGCAATTGGCTCAACCAGTTTCTGAAGTAATTGGTAATAAAGAACTCATTAAAAAAGTAGCTGCCAATGATGTCATTCAAAAGTTGGTAGATGACAAGTTTGGCGTTGTGACTATTAAAGATATTTTGGCGGAGTTAGAAAAGCCGGGTCGTGATCCTCGCCCAGAATTTAAAACAGCTACTTTTGAAGAAGGTGTGGAAGATATCAATCAATTGATTCCTGGGATGATCCTAGAGGGCGTAGTGACTAACGTTGCCGCCTTTGGCGCCTTTATTGATATTGGTGTCCATCAAGATGGTTTGGTTCACGTATCTGCACTGGCTGATAAGTTTGTCAAGGATCCACACGAAGTGGTTAAAGCTGGGCAAGTGGTTAAGGTGAAGGTGCTTGAAGTAGATGTGAAGCGCCGCCGAATCGGATTAACAATGAAATTAAATGATGTTGCTCCATCAGACTCGGGTTCATCTCGATCTGAATCTGGCGATAGGACTCACTCTAAAACTTCATCAAAGCCATCTCATCAAGGTCAGCAACGTTCGCAAGCACCTCAGGGAAATACAGCATTTGCAGAGGCCTTTGCTAAATTAAAAGCCAAAAACTAAATACCGTTTAATAGTTAACTGCTTCAACAAAAAAGCCAAGTATGTTTAACGTACTTGGCTTCTTCGTTTTTAATGACATTGAGTCATTGATGAGTTTACTTTAATAGCGCATTCACTGACTGAAGATCTTCATCGCTTAGAACAGCTGCTTGAGCTTTAAGCTTAAGGCCATTAAGGATGGTGTCATAACGTGCTTTTGCTAGATCTCTACGAGTTGTAAATAAAGTATCTTGAGCATTCAGTACGTCGATATTGATACGAACCCCAACTTCATAACCTAGCTTATTTGATTCAAGAGCGCTTAAGGCAGAAATCTCAGCAGCTTCATAGGCTTTGACTTGAGCTAAGCCATTATTGAATCCCAGATAAGCTTGACGGGTGGCTTGCGCGACATTGCGGCGAGTGTTTTCTAGATCAGTCAAAGCTTTGCTAGCTAAAGCAGATTTTTCTCTAACAACTGACTGGTTATAACCGCTAGAAAAAAGAGGGACAGTAACCTGCAGGATAACTTGGTTAGAAAAGTTTTTTGATGATGTCACTGCATCAGAACCAACGGCTCCCTCTGAGTCGCTATAACCGCGTTGCGCAATAAGATCTACAGATGGTGCATGACCAGCGTAGGCTCGTTTAGTTTCTTTGGTGGCGACATCGTAAGCCAGCTTGCTCGCCATGATGCTGTAGCTCACTTGTTCAGCTTGATTGATCCAATCTTGCATGGCCTGACCAGGTTGAACTGCAACAGTATTCTCAATATTTATCTTTTTAGGTTTTTCGTTATTTTTTAGTTTGATCTTACGTTCTTTGGCGACAACTTCGATCTTTGCTTGGCTGCTGAGACTCTTTAAGTTACCAATAGAAGTGCCAGTTAATTGTTCCAAGGCACTTCGCTTAATTAACAAGTCCGCTTCAGCAGCAAGCTCTTGAGCAACAACAAGGTCATGGCGTGATTGCGCTTCATGGGTGTCGGTAATCGTTGCAGTACCTACTTCAAAATTGCATTTAGCCTGTTCTAATTGTTCGCTGATCAATGCTTTTTTGTTTCTGTTTAGATTGAGAGAGTCTTGAGCGTTGAGAACATTGAAATAGGCTTCAGTCACTCTAATGACCAAATCTTGTTCAGCCGCAGCAAATTGGGCTTCAGCAATTGCTGAATTTAAATTACCTTGACCAAATTGCTCCCATTTATCCCAGTTGAGAAGAGGTTGAGTTAACTTTACTGCCCAGGCTCTACTCTTTAGATCGCTGGAGCCTAGTGCAGGTGTTTTTCTGTAGAAGCCGTTTTTAGTTTCACTTCCAGTTGCTGCAACTTGCGGTAGTAAGACTGATAAGCCTTGCCATTTTTTCTCTTTACCTGCCAAGAAGCTATAGCGAGCTGAATTGAATATCGGGTCACTTAAGGCCGCTTGACGATAAAGATTCAGTAAATCATTTTCTTGGGCGTTATTTGCTTTATTTGTCGCTGCAGCATCAACCGATGCTTTTGTCGGGGCAACTACAGCAACAGGTGGTTTTCCCTGTGCAATTGCTGAGTTAATGACGAGTGGTGCCCCCCAAGCCATGGCCAAAACGAGCGCTAGCTTTGTGTATCGAGGTTGTAAAACGTTGTTCATCAGGCTTTTTGCTTTCATGACTTCATTTTCCATCAAACTGGGGATATTTGCAGTGCTTAGTTTTACTTAGAAAACAAAAGAGCCTTTTGTTACTTTGGCTGAGCTTAAGTGAGGGATGTATGTCTCAAATAAGACTTCCTCGGTAAAGATGGTGGCATTTTTACGGGTAACTAAAACGGCATTCATCATGGGCTCATCACCAATAAAAGCAACTAAACGACCGTCAATGGCTAACTGTTGTTTTAAACCCTCATATAAAGTGGGCATGCCACCAGATATGCAAATAATGTCACATGTTTGATCACCCCAGCCCGTATAGGCATCTCCTGCCTCAACGGTCACATTGGAGATCAGGACTCTTGCTAAATTGGATTTAGCAAGAGTAACCATCTCAGGATCTAAATCTACGGTTGTGACTGATTTGGCATAACTTGCTAAAAGTGCAGCCATATAGCCTGAACCTGCGCCTACCTCTAGAACTTTTTCATTTTTCTTAGGCTTTAAGGCTTGCAGAATGCGAGCTTCCATCTTGGGCTCTAACATCACTTGGTTAGGGTGTTTAGCTCCTGGTAAAGGTAGTTTGGTATCAATAAATGCCAAAACTTCTTGTCCTGGGGCTACAAATTGCTCTCTGGGTATTTGGTGCAGCGTTTCAAGAATATCTAGGTCGCAAACTTTCCAAGGGCGGATTTGTTGCTCAATTAATTTATAGCGAATATTTTCAAAATTTTGGCTCATCATCAATTCCTGTTTTATTGCAAATGCTAGGGGTGCTTAATTAAACCCCTATTTACATGTTCTAGGGCTTATATAAACCTTCGACTTATCTATTTACCTTACCGTTCGGCCTAACCCTTTGATACTAAGCTTTTTAAACATTATATGTAAGTAAAAAGTGTCTGAAATACCTCAAAATGGCACTCAAAAGGATGTTTCAATGCCCATTTTACTTTTAGTCTTTTTATCTGAATTGTTTTTTTGATTCACAATAGAATTGTTTACTGAATGTTTATTTATTGTTTGCTCATTCTTTCTTATGAGTTTGGCAAAACATTTAGTTCTTTGCACAAAAGCCTTATTGTTAAGTTTTAATTATTCACCCCGTTTTTTGATTGAACGAAAGTCGTCATGCGCAACATCTGGAATCAATGTCTTTTGTATTTGACCAACACTAAAAAGTGGGTGGGGGAGCATGCATGGTTTCGTAAGGGGGTTTTGGGACTGGTGATTTTAGTTGTGTTGGTGGTGGCTTGGAAATTGCTATCAGCTACCCTAGGTTGGAGTGACCCTCAATATAAGACAGCAGTTATTGAAGATGGGCCTTTATCAGTCACCATCAGTGCTAGCGGTACTCTTAATCCTGTTAAATCAGTTCAGGTCGGCACCCAGGTCTCTGGCATGTTGCAGGACATTTATGTCGATTTCAATGATGTTGTTAAAAAAGGACAAATCATTGCTCGTATTGATCCTCGCGAATGGCAAGCTCGCTATGAACAGGCTGAGGCTAATTACATCCTAGCCAATCGCAATCACGAGAACAATAAAAAATTAATTGAGAAGAAATTTATCTCTCCTGCAGCTTTTGACCAAACACTCAGCGCCTATAAAAGTGCCAAAGCATCTTTAGCCATGGCAAAGAAGGCGCTTGATGACACGGTTATTCGTGCGCCGGTTGATGGGGTTGTGGTCAAGCGCAGTGTTGAGAAAGGTCAAACAGTTGCTGCAAGCTTGCAGTCGCCCGAGTTATTTATCATCGCGCAAGATTTGTCCGACATGCAGGTAGAAACCTCGATTGATGAGGCAGATGTGGGCCGCATTATTGAAGGTATGACTGCAAGCTTTACGGTGGATGCTTTCCCAGGGCAGGTATTCCAAAGCAAGGTGAAGCAGGTTCGCAAAGCGCCATTGAATGTGCAAAACGTTGTGACATACACCGTTTTATTAACAGCATCTAATCCAGATTTAAAACTCTTGCCAGGCATGACTGCTAATACATCGATCATTACAGAGCAAAAAGAAAAAGTTCTGCGATTGCCTAATGCAGCATTGCGCTTCAAAATGCCCGATAGCGTTGCGTCTCCAGTAAAGCCTAATTCAACAACTAACTCATCCCAAAAGCCTATGGCTGGTGGCAAGTCTCCATCGAAGCCTTATGTGGGTGCACCTAAGGTTGTAACACGCAAAGTTTGGGTGTTAGAGGATAGTGGTTTGAAGAAGAAACCTGTTCAAAAGACCGTGCGGGTGGGTTTAAGCGATGGTTCAGCCAGTGAAATCCTTTCTTCTCAAGAAGGTGATGATGGATTGAAGCCAGGCGACTTAGTCATCATTGGTGTGCAGTCATCTGGTGAATCTGGTGCTACTCGCGTTAGCGGCCCACGCCTCTTCTAAATTCAATCTCTGATTATTCATACTGAGATGCCATTCATTGAGGCTCGCCACCTGATCAAGACCTATGGGGTCGGGGAGCAGATGGTGCACGCTCTTAATGATGTTTCTATTGATCTTGAGCGTGGTGAATTTGTTGCTATTGTTGGCTCATCAGGTTCTGGCAAATCAACTTTCATGAACATGATTGGTTGTCTTGATAAACCAACATCAGGAAGTTGTTTGATTGGCGGTGAAGATGTTGCAAACATGGGTGCTAATGATTTAGCCAATTTGCGCAATCGTCGCATTGGTTTTGTTTTTCAGCAATTTAATCTTTTAGCTAGAACTTCTGCTCTTGAGAATGTTGCTTTACCTCTGCTTTATGCCCGCGAAGGTTCTTTGTCTGGATTAACAAAACAAGAACGTTTTGATCATGCCAAAAAACGCCTAGAGCAAGTTGGTTTGGGTGAGCGATTACTTAATACGCCATCACAGCTATCAGGCGGTCAGCAGCAGCGTGTTGCTATTGCTAGAGCACTTGTTAATGATCCTGATTTAATTTTGGCTGATGAGCCCACTGGAGCCCTTGATTCAAAAACGAGTGGTGAGGTGATGGATTTACTTACTCAACTCAATCAACAAGGTATGACAGTAGTGGTGGTGACTCATGAGCCTGACGTGGCTGCTTATGCACATCGTACGATTACATTTAAAGACGGCCTAGTTCTAACTGATCAAGCCAATCCTTCTCGATCTGTTAAATCTCCCGCACTTAGCCAATCGTTCGGGGTCTCTTCATGAACTTATTGATTGCACTCCAAGCACTCAAAATTAATAAGCTTCGTTCAGGCTTAACGATGTTGGGCATCATCATTGGTGTTGGTGCGGTGATTGTGATGGTGGCCGTAGGAAGTGGTGCGCAAGCAAAAGTGAAAGAGCAAATTGCTGGCCTTGGTTCTAATTTGATGATTCTTTGGCCGGGTTCAGTCACTACAACTGGTGTTCGTGGCGGTACAGGCACTGCGCAAACCTTGGTTGAGGATGATGCCTGGGCCGTTATGAGAGAGCTACCTGAAATTCAGGTGGCAGCACCCACGCAAAGAGGTAGTGGTCAAATTGTTTGGGGGAATACCAATTGGTTGGCTGCCATCGTTGGCGCCACCCCAGAATATTTTGAGGCCCGTGATTGGAGTCTTGTTAGTGGCCGTATGTTTGAATTTGGAGAATTATCTAGTTCAGGCAAAGTCGCCATTATTGGTCAAACAGTTGCTCGAGAATTATTTGGGGAAACTGATCCTATTGATCAAATCATTCGAGTCAGAGGTGTGCCTTTCACTGTTATTGGTCTTCTAGAAAGAAAAGGCCAAAGCATGATGGGGCAAGATCAAGACGATATTGTGGTGATGCCACTGTCAACTGCTAGAAATAAAATTTTTGGAGCGCTTCAAGGACGCATTGGTCGAGTAAGTTCCATTTTCATTAAAGCCCGTGATGGGGTTGATATGAAAGATGCTGAAGATAAGGTGAGAGACTTGTTAAGGCAACGTCATCGTTTAGGTCTTAATGCGCCCGATGATTTTTCGTTACGTAATTTGACAGAAATACTCCAAGCGCAAGAAGCTGCTAGTCAGGTCATGTCGATTTTATTGGCTGCGGTGGCTTCTGTGAGTTTATTGGTGGGAGGCATCGGCATCATGAACATCATGTTGGTATCCGTCACCGAAAGAACTCGTGAGATCGGTTTACGCCTGGCGGTGGGTGCTCGCGGTAAGGATATTTTGAGTCAGTTCTTAGTGGAAGCTATTACCCTATCAACTATTGGTGGTGTATTGGGTATCTTATTAGGAGCCGTCGGCACTTGGTTAGTGGCGAGCCTGGCTGGTTGGCGTGTTGAACTTTCTATTTTGTCGATTTTCTTGGCGGTGGGATTTTCAGCCATGATCGGAATTTTCTTTGGATACTACCCAGCCCGTAAGGCAGCTGCAATGCAACCTATTCAAGCATTGCGATACGAGTAAGACCATCTTTAAAAGCTAACTTACTCTGATATTGATCCAATTCAGCAGCTAGCCTTTATCATCTCGTTATGGATATTTATTTATTACTCAAAGCAGTTATTCTCGGCCTGGTTGAGGGTTTTACTGAGTTCCTGCCTATTTCATCTACTGGGCACTTGATTTTGGTTGGTGACCTACTGGACTTTAATGATGAAAAAGGTAAAGCCTTTGAGGTCATTATTCAGTTTGGCGCAATTTTGGCTGTTTGTTGGGAATACCGCCAACGCTTAGTCAGCGTTTTGTATGGCTTGTTCACAAGAAGATTGTCACAGCGTTTTGCGGTGAATGTCATTGTTGCAACCATTCCTGCAATTGTTCTAGCTGTTTTATTTGGTAAATATATTAAGAGTGTTCTTTTTTCGCCGATCTCAGTTGCAACAGCTTTTATTGTTGGCGGCTTGATTATTTTTTGGGTAGAGTCTCGCCAGAAAAAAATGCTCGCTCAGTTATCTGACCCTGTTCTCACAAGAACATCGATTCAAAGTGTTGATGATTTGCGTTGGCAGGATGCCTTGAAGATTGGCTTAGCGCAATGTGCTGCTTTGATCCCTGGCACCTCGCGTTCAGGCGCCACCATTATCGGTGGCATGTTATTCGGTTTGCCACGTCATGTGGCAACTGAGTTCTCATTCTTTTTAGCTGTACCTGTGATTACAGGCGCAACGCTTTACGAACTATTAAAGCTTCGCCATGTTCTGGGTGCTTTAGGTAATGATGGCGGTACGTCTTGGGCTAGCTTTGGTCCTGCATTAGGAATGGGTTTTGCAGTTTCTTTTGTGTCTGCCTTTGTTTGTATTCGTTGGTTGATTCGTTACGTTGCGACACATGATTTCACATTGTTCGCTTGGTATCGCATTGTCTTTGGCTTAATCGTTTTATTCACCGCATGGACCGGTGTGGTGCAGTGGTCACATTAATTCAAATATGTCAGAGAATAAAAAAATAACTTCAGAAGATCATCAGGCATCTGCTCATCGTAAAAGTGAAGGCGAGGGTAGTGCTGATGCGCCACGCTTGTACACTAGACCTGATATTGAAAAAATTGCGTCAGGGGAGCATTACATCAACCGTATCAAATCATTTGTTTTAAGAACGGGTCGTTTAACGCCTGGCCAAGCTAAAGCGATTGAAACGCTAGGCCCTCAATTCTTATTATCTTATACAGCTCAAGCAATTGATTGGGAAAAGTCTTTTCAGTCCACGAACCCTGGTCGCCCTCGTATTTTAGAAATCGGTTTTGGCATGGGGGAGACAACTGCCAAGATCGCTCAAGTACGTCCTGATGACGACTTCTTGGCCATTGAAGTTCATGAGCCTGGTGTGGGTGCTTTATTAAAAGTGATTGGCGAGCAAGGCATCACCAACTTACGTTTGATGCGGCATGATGCTGTTGAGGTTGTGCAGAATATGATCCCCGAGGGTTATTTGGATGGTGTACATGTTTACTTCCCAGACCCATGGCATAAAAAACGTCATAACAAGCGTCGTTTAATTCAGCCAGAATTTGTGGCTTTATTAGCTAGTCGAATCAAACCTGGCGGGTATTGGCATCTAGCGACTGATTGGCAAGAGTATGCCGAGCAGATGATGGAAGTTTTATCTGGTGAAGCTAGTTTGCAGAATACTGGGACGCTAGACGGTGGCTATGCCGAAAGACCTAGTTATCGCCCGATTACCAAATTTGAAAATCGCGGCATCCGTCTAGGTCACGGAGTTTGGGACTTGGTGTTTAAAAAGAAATAGGTTGATAGCTTTTAGCCTTATAGCCCTAAGCCCTAAAGCTCTTTAAATCTAAAGGCCTAGACAGACGTATTTCATTTCAAGATATTCATCGATACCCCAAGAACTGCCTTCACGACCTAAGCCAGATTGCTTGACGCCACCAAAGGGGGCGACCTCGTTGGTCATTAAACCGGTGTTAACGCCAACCATGCCAAATTCAAGTGCCTCAGCAACGCGCCAGATGCGACCAATATCTCTGCTGTAAAAATAAGAAGCCAAGCCAAATTCACTGGCATTGGCTGCAGCAATCACTTCAGCTTCAGATTTAAAAGAAATAACTGCCGCTACAGGACCAAAGGTTTCTTCGGTGGTGATTAACATTCCAGGTTTCACACCCGATAAAACGGTGGGCTCATAAAAAGTACCACCTAAAGTATGTCTTTTGCCACCAGCCTCTAATCGCGCTCCTTTTTTCAGGGCGTCTTCAACATGAGCCTCTACTTTTTGAATAGCTTGCTCATCAATCAATGGACCTTGTTGAGTACCTTTTTCTAAACCATGACCTACCCGAATGGTTTGGCTAGCGGCTGCTAATTTTTGAACAAATGCATCGTGCAAGCTTTCGTGGACATAAAAGCGGTTGGTGCAGATACAAGTTTGTCCGGCATTTCGGTATTTTGATGAGATGGCACCTTCTACTGCCGCATCCAGATCAGCATTTTCAAATACTATAAATGGGGCATGCCCCCCTAATTCAAGTGCCACCTTTTTAACTGTGGGGGCACATTGCTCCATTAAAACTCTTCCAACGGGGGTGGAACCCGTGAAGGATAAATGTCGAACCGTCGGTGAGTCACAAAGAGCTTTACCAACCAGGATTGAATTCTGGGCATCCGCCGTCACTATATTAATAACGCCTTCCGGCATGCCAGCCTCTTTAGCCAACTCAGCTAATGCCAGGGCTGATAGAGGTGTTTGTTCTGCGGGTTTGATCACAATCGTGCAGCCAGCAGCAATCGCAGGTGCCACTTTTCGGGTGATCATGGCCATTGGAAAGTTCCAAGGCGTAATAGCGACACAGACCCCAATGGCTTGTTTGAGCACCATCATGCGTTTATCAGACCAAGTTGTGGCCGGAATGGCTCCAGTTACTCGCTTGGCTTCTTCGGCAAACCACTCTATAAAAGAGGCGCCATAGAATACCTCACCCCGGGCTTCTGCTAAGGGCTTACCTTGCTCTTGGGTCATTAATTCAGCAAGACGGTTGCTGTCTCGGCTTACCAGCTCAAACCAGCGACGTAAAACAGCAGATCTTTCCTTACCTGTTTTAGCTTTCCAGCTCCCTAGTGCCTCTTGAGCCTTTTGTATGGCTAACTCAGCATCAGCCGCGCCCATATTACGAACCTCGCTGATGATTTCACCGGTGGCTGGGTTGTAAACAGGAAAGAAATTAGCTGATTGGTCTTGGTTTTTTGTCATGAGTAAGAGATTAGCATAAGGCTTTAGACTCGAATCCCTTTATGACTTTCACCGATAAAAAGCGCAAAGATCCTCTTATTAAATAACCATATGGTTTTTAAGGGAAATCCCTGAGCTCTACGGAGAATACGAATCTATCTATGGTTTTTAGCTAAAAAATTTCACTAAATATAGGTTTTTCATAATGTAAAGTTAGCGCTTGCTAACCATAATTTTCCCCTTATAGGTCAATGACTCCCTGACCTTATCCACAACAAGTCTGGTTCTATATACAGTCTTTTCATAACTAAAAGAAGTATTTCATCTGATCTATATTCTTGACAGGGTATATAAGTCTTCCTAATATTCGTCAACACAAAGAGATGTTGCGGTGCATCAATTTTGAAGGGTTTCAAAGTTGATGTGGTTTGAAAAAGCAATCAAGACATTTTTTTAGGGTAAAACAAATGAATGCAAATACTTTAAAGATGACTGAGATAGTGTCCAAAGGCAGAGAGAGCTCTGAGCCTGTGGCATTGTTAACTCGTTTTACTAGGGTGCGTGCTAAGTTAGGTGGTTTGATGAGCGCCTTGGGCGTTTTAACCTGTTTTACAGTGGCTGCACTTTGGATCAATCAACCCATGCGTGTGGAGTTGGGTACTTGGTTAATCCCTGCCCAAGCCTATAAGATTTTGCAGGATGGCTTTACCTCAGTTCCTTCAGTGGCTGATGAAGCCGCCAAAATTCCAGTGACACTAGTTGATAAGCAAGCGATTGATCACAGAATCCTAAATAGTTCATTAGAGCGTCAAGCGGTAGCTCGTTATGTATCGAATAAATACAAGATCGCTCATACAGCTAGCCTAGAATTTGTTGACAAGGCGATCACCGTCAGCCGAGAAGTAGGTTTAGACCCCACTCTTATTCTTGCGGTAACTGCTGTTGAGTCAGGATTTAATCCTTTTGCAGAAAGTAACAAGGGTGCACAAGGCTTGATGCAAGTAATGACTAGCGTGCATACAGATAAGTACCAGTTGTTTGGTGGCCATCATGCTGCATTAGATCCAGATGCCAATATGCGCGTTGGTTCATTGATCCTACGTCAGTACATTGCTAAGGGTGGCTCATTAGATGCTGGCTTGCGTTTATACGTTGGAGCTTCATCAGTATTTACTAATGACGGTGGCTATGGCCAAAAAGTTTTAGCTGAGCGTCAGCGAATTCGTGATGCAGCTTCAATGAAGCTAGCAGCTTTAAACGCTAAAACTCTCTAATAAAGGCAACTTAAGTTGAACGCCTAGCTCATTGAGAAATTTTCAATGACGTGGTGCATCAACTCGACTCACTGCCTAGCAAACAACAACAGCGATTCAAGATACCCGCTATCTGCTGCACGAAGGGCAGATAAGTAGTTTTGACGGGTGATCCCGGCATTGGTGAGAGGCATACTGCCACCCCAAGAAAATCTTTTGCCTCCAAGACTCACAATTAATGCATCTGCCATCAAGCGAGCGTGTCGGCCATTACCATTAGGAAAGGCATGGATTAAAACTAATTCATGATGAAAGCGAATAGCAATCTCATCAGGTTTCATTATTTGATTCTCAATTTGGTAGGCTGTGTTGTCTAATAAATCCTTAAGGCTCACAGCAATCTGAGACCAGTCAATACCAATGCTTTTATTACTCTGCCTAAATTTGCCGGCCCATTTCCATGTTTGGTTAAACATTCGGCGATGCAATTCACGAACCAATCCCTCATCTAGTTTCTTAATGATTTTTTGCCGCATCATCCAATCTTCGCCATCAACAATATTCATCTCTTCCCAAGCGTTCAGATCTGCTTGAGTAGTAATGTGTGTTGGAATAAGGCCAAGGGCTTCGTCGGGATCAATTGGCGTTGCGCCTGGAGCATACTCAAAAGGAATCACCATAAATTCCTTCTGGGGCCATTTAAAATTTCTTTTGCAAGCAGTTCAAGCTGTTTGTCTGTTGCAGACTTATCTACTTCCTGATTCTCAAGACTCATTGAGTGAGAGATTGGTTGTAAACGTTCCCGAGCAACCTTAAGAGCGCGAAGCTCTAAAATTTCTTCTAAGGGCTTGCGTGGTACCAGGGTGTATTGCAGTTCACAATCTAGAGCGTTTGCAAGCTTTTTGAGGCTTGCCAAAGTGATCTTTTCCTCGGCTTCAGCTTTTTCAAGCTTGAGGATGCTGTGAGGTGTAACGCCTAACTGTCTTGCTAGAGCAGAGGCTGACATCCCCAGAGATTCGCGAATTACCTTAACCCATCCTTTATTGGGAGGGCTTGGAGGGGGAGTGACTCTTAACTTAGTAAGAGTAGAGTCCATTTGATGGAGTTGTAAAGATAAGAATTTTTTGTTCATATTGATACCCATAGGTATTAATTTAAGTACTTTATTGTAACTTAAAAGTATCAATAATTTGTAATATTTATACCTATAGGTATAAATAAAAGAGCAAAATAGATCTGGGTACCTTAATTACTATCGAAAACGCGGATTGCGCTTACATCTCATGTGGACGTAATTGCTGCGCTAATTTATCCAAAACGCCATTGACGTATTTATGGCCATCAGTGCCACCAAATACTTTAGCCAATTCAACTGCTTCATTGATGGCAACTTTGAATGGCACGCTGATATCTTGGGCTAGTTCAAATGCCGCAATTAGAAGGGCGCCATATTCCACTGGAGATAATTCTTCCATCGGGCGATCAATATGTTGCTTGATATGGTTCTCTAGGGTGTCATAGTGATTCACAACACCTGAGAAAAGGTGATCAAACAAATCTTTTTGCGCTTTCTTAAAACCAGGGTCTTCGCCTAGTTGTTTGGCAATGGTGGCGTAATCAGCAAAGCCACCAGCTGCTTTGATGACCAACCATTGATAAACACCTTGTAAAGCGTATTCACGAGCACGACGACGAGGTGTGAGTGACCTCTTCACCGTCACCGATGAGATAGGCTTATTCAGTTGTTGTGTATCAAAGTTCATAGTATTTCCGGTAATTATCTTTGATTAATCTTCATCAACTTCATCATCAGGTGTAAGGCCAATCGATAAATTAGCCATTTCAACTGCTGTGCGTGCACAGTCACGACCTTTTTCAACAACGCGTGCTTGAGCTTGAGCATCAGTTTCGCAAGTCAATACACCGTTTGCAATTGGAATTCCGTAATCTAAGCCAACACGTGTGATGCCAGCGCCGGATTCGTTAGAAACTAGTTCGAAGTGATAAGTTTCACCGCGGATAACAGCACCTAAAGCAATCAAAGCATCAAACTCACCACTTTCAGTGAGCTTTTGAAGTGTTAATGGGATCTCAAGTGCACCTGGAACTGTGGTGATCACGATATCTTCTTCAGCAACACCAAGAGCCACTAATTCTTTAACGCAAGCCTCAGTAAGGGCTTGGCAGTGTTCTGGGTTAAAGCGTGCTTGAACAATGCCAATGCAAAGGTCTTGACCATTTAAGTCAGCTTCAATTCGATCAATATTGCTTAGTGGCATTTGGAACCTTTAATTAAGAGATGAAATTACAAAAATACTTTTAGTGCGCCAACAATTACTTAGCTTGATAAGGGAGATGCCCTGTTACTTCTAAGTTATATCCTGACATGGTTGGCAACTTACCTGGTTTAGCTAAGAGCTTCATTTTCTTGATGCCTAAATCTTTTAAGATTTGGGCGCCGATACCGTAGGTTCGGAAATCTGTTTTTCTTTGTGGGTTCACTGGTGCTAAACCGTCTAACTTGCCTAGCTGATTGAACCAGGCATCGGTATTGACAGCGGCAGAGCCAGCGCAATTGAGTAAAACAATCGCTCCTGCATCACTTTCTGCGATGGTTTTAATTGCTTCAGTTACCGGCCATGAATGTTGGCTATGGGCTGTTTCTAATAAATCCAAAATAGTGGCAGGCTCATGCACACGTACCAAAGTTTCTTTTTCCGGGGTAGGTGTTCCTTTAACTAAAGCTAGGTGCGCACATCCTGTTGGACTATCTTTATAAGCAATGCCCTGTAGTGGACCCCAAGGCGTATTAAAAGTTCTTGTACCTTGGCGGCTAACGATGCTTTCATTGCGGCTACGGTAGTGGATCAAATCAACAATCGTGCCGATTTTTAAGCCATGTTCTTTAGCGAACTCAATCAAATCAGGAAGACGAGCCATCTCACCATCGTCTTTCATGATTTCGCAAATCACAGACGTTGGGCTGCATCCTGCTAATTCAGCTAAATCACAACCAGCCTCTGTATGTCCTGAGCGAACGAGAACGCCACCAGGTTGTGCCATCAATGGAAAAATATGACCTGGCATCACGATATCTCGTGGTTTGGCATCGGAAGCAACCGCCACTTTGACAGTATGTGAGCGGTCAGCTGCAGAAATACCAGTTGTGACACCTTCAGCAGCTTCAATGGATACGGTGAAGTTAGTGCCTAAGGCCGCCGTGTTGTCACGAACCATCAGGGGTAAATTCAATTGTTCACAGCGCTCGCGGGTTAGTGTGAGGCAAATAAGACCGCGACCATACTTAGCCATGAAGTTAATGGCTTCAGGAGTAACGTGATCTGCCGCTAGAACAAGATCGCCTTCGTTTTCGCGATCTTCTTCATCCACCAAAATGACCATGCGACCGGCACGCATTTCGGCAATGATTTCTTCAACACTGGCTAAGGAATAGGCTGTACTTGACATAGACCCGTGATTTTAAAGCTTTTTCCAAGCTTTACGGGTCTTTTTGCTTTTTTTGCTCGTAAGAGCCTGTTATTTAGGGGCGCTTAGCATGCGCTCGACATAACGAGCGATCAAATCAACTTCTAAGTTCACTGGTGAGCCGGCTTTTAAGTGCTGCAAAGTCGTATTGGCTAGAGTGTGAGGAATGAGATTGATATGCATGAGGCAACCATCAGCAACATCTTCAATCTGATTGACTGTCAAGGATGTGCCATTCACAACAATCGAGCCTTTGTAAGCCAGATATTTAGCTAGCGATGGGGGTGACTTGATCACAAGGTGCCAAGACCCTTCATCAGATGGATTGCTTTGGTTGGAAACTTGCTCAAATAAAACAACTTCACCAATACCGTCAACATGACCGCTAACTAAGTGGCCGCCCAAACGATCATTAAAGCGAAGTGCTTTTTCTAAGTTAACAAATCCTGGCTGACTTAATCCAGTTGTTTTGTTAATGGATTCAGCAGAAATATCAATCGAGAAGTGAGTGGTACTCATCTCAACAACAGTCATACAGGCGCCTTGCAGAGCAATACTGTCGCCCAATTGAACATCGCTCATATCCAAACCACCTGCATGAATCTTTAGACGATAACCATCACCTAGATTTTCAACAGTTTCAATATGGCCAACAGCTTGAATAATTCCAGTAAACATTTTTTAATTTTCTTTATATAAGCGTAAGCGTAAATCATTTCCGATGCTCACGTGTTCTGCCAGGGTCCAATTGATTGTTTGATCAAGTGAGCTGAGTTCAGGAAGATGAGCCATGCCTGCACCCTCACCAATTAATCTTGGAGCCATATAAACCAATAGTTCATCGACACACGATTCTCGCAAAAGAGAGCCATTTAATTTAAAACCTGCCTCAACATGCACTTCATTCACATGTAATTTTTCTGCTAAATACTTAAAAACTGCAGGTAAGTTCACTTTTCCTTTGCTGCCCGGAGTGGTGTCAGCTAGCTGGATAACGGTGACATTTTTATCGTGAAGTAACTGTTGTGTTTTTTCAAGATGTTGAGGTTCTACATTCCCACAAATCACAATCGTGTGGCCACCAATGCTCGCATCTAAGATCTTGGCATCTAGAGGGACATCAAGAAAAGAGTCAATCAACACGCGTAGAGGTTGACGTTGTGTGTCAATCCCTCTGACATTCATCTGAGGATTATCTTCTTTGACGGTGCCAATTCCAGTGAGGATGCAGCAAGCTTGAGCGCGCCAACGATGACCATCTAGTCTGGCATCGGCGTTTGTGATCCATTGACTGACGCCATTATTCAGCGCAGTCTTGCCATCTAGGCTAGATGCAATTTTCATACGTACCCAAGGTAAACCTTGGGTCATGCGTTTGATAAAGCCAATATTAAGTTCAGTGGCTTCTTTTTCTAAAAGTCCGCAACGAACCACAATGCCAGCTTGACGTAATTGATCTAATCCCTGTCCGGCGACTAATGGATTTGGATCTTGCATCGCTACGAACACAGTACTAATTTTTGATTGAATTAGGCTATCAGTGCAGGGAGGGGTTCTACCATGATGACAGCAAGGTTCTAGTGTGACGTACGCAGATGCCCCAGCAACATCAAAACCTTTGGATTTTGCATCTTTGAGAGCAGCAATTTCTGCATGGTCGCCACCTACTACTTGAGTGTGCCCAGACCCAATAATCTGATCCTCTTTGACAATGACGCAACCCACCCTTGGATTAGGGTTGCTTATGAATAGCGCTTTCTTGGCTTGGGCCAAGGCTGCATTCATAAATTCATGGTCTTTGGGGCTATACATGGGTCTAAGTTTAATTAATTTGACGAACAGTGATGATTATCCTCCCTTGGGTCACAAACTCGCCATCGACCCCCTGGGCCTAAGATGATATGACGAATCAGTCCTGGATACCTCATATGTTGCCAAATAATTCGATTGGCAACAAAGCCACCATTGTTGAGCAAGGCTACTTGCCCATTTTTAAAAGTTAAGTGCCGCAGTTTCTGTGGAGCACTCATGTCGGTAAATTGTTGGCTGGCCTTTAATAAATGATTAGGAATAGTTATGTGCTCTATTAAACCTTGGGATTTTAAAGAATAGGTCTTTAATACTTTTGGTGGATGAGTTAAGGCGTCACTTAGCTCAATGATTTGCCAGCCTTCCAACCAGTCATTCTTTTTGATGGGTCGCATAGATATATCAACTCTCTCGGATCGAGAGTATTGGCGACTGAGTTGAGCATCATGAATAAAAGCGTGTGCAATTGTGCGCAACTGCATCTCAGCGATCTGTTGATTCAATAAATGGACGCCAATGCCTGACAGTACAGCCATGATCGCAAGGCAAATCATCATTTCTAACAAACTAAAGCCAGTCATTCGCTTGGGCTGGCTGCTGTATTTAGGATATAAGCTCCCAGCTAAGGCGATATAGAGATCGTTTCTTTTGAGTGATTTTACTTTTCTGGGAAATATTTTTTTCATCAATTCGAATCGTTGTTTGAATCTCGATGTTTCGGGGATGTTGACTGTGATTGTTTATCCGGCTGCTCACTTTAATTTTGTAGTGCTGGCTCAGAACACCTGAACGAGCTCTGAAGTATTTGGGTTTAAATAATTCAACTGTTACTTCATCATCGTTCGAGAATGGAGTCCCTGCCAGTAATAATTTTTCGACATGGATGACTTTCTTCTCTGTTAATTGAAATGATTCTTGATACCGCTTTTCATTATTTAAAAGTCTTATATGGGTGCTACTCATCTGAATAGCTGAGACAGTGCTAAGGCTTGTCAGTAAAACAAGTGCTAACGCCAAGGGAAGAACGTAACCATTTTTTATTTGATAGGTTTTATCAAATTTCTTAGATCTTCTAACGCAAGGCATAGATTTTTCGAAGATCAAGTTGATGTTGTCCTTTTTGAAGTTTTAAATGAATTTTGATGGCTTTAACTTCTTGCCAGTGAAGATGTTTTTTGGAGGCTCTTTCCTGAATCATGAAGGGCTCATGCCACTTCATCTGACCAAGTTCTGTAATACCTACCTGTATTTGCAAAGATTGAACATGTCCAATTAAGGCATCATTTTGTAACGCACCTTTCTTGTTTTTGGTCTGAAGATATAGGGCGCCATCACGTTGATTTCCATAACCTTGTTGTTGAACAAAAAATGCTTGATATGGTTTTTCCTTAGAGTCGTGACGGGTGTAGAAGGCATCTGAACCATCTAAGCTGCTAGCCCCTTTGCGTATTTGAAATTCACCAACTTGAGTATTGCTCATGCTGGCACTATCTTTTGCCATCAATCTAAATCCTTGAGTACTTTTGGTAGGTTGTGCACCATGAATCGCTTGCCCAATCATTTGAAGGGCCTGCAAACCTTCTGCTTGAAGCAAACTCATACTTTGTTGTTTTTCAAATGCTTGATAAATTTGAATGCTGCTTTGGCTCATACTTAAAACCAAGCTGCTGCTAATCATGCAAGATGTCATTAACTCAATTAGGCTCATGAATCTTCCTCTGCATGAGTGAGAGCCATTTCTAGTTCATGGCGATCACTAGCCTCAAGAAGTTCTTTGAGCTCACGTTCTTGGCGAACGATTGAGGTGGCGACAAACTGCTGACTAGAGAAGATAACTAAATAAGACCCGCTCAATAAAGCAAGGGTGACAAGAATTTCTATGAAAGAAAATCCATTGAGAGAGCCGGCTAATGAATTGAGATTTTGATTTGTGCAATGCATTCACATATGATTGCTCAAAATATGTCTTTATAAAATAAGAGAATTCAGATTTTGATGTGAGAAAATTCTTATTTAAATCATCTCGTTTAGTTACTCTAATGCGTAAAAATTATGATTTTTCTCAAGCAAGAAAAAATCCATATTCAGATAAATTAAAAATAAAACCAAGAAATTGGTTTTATAAGATGAAAGTAAGGTTACTTCAACTCTTTCAGAGCGCTCTCAAATGATTCGATATCTGCAAAGCTCTTGTATACAGAAGCAAAACGGATATAAGCCACTTTATCAAGGCGTTTGAGTTCGCGCATGACTAATTCGCCGACGCGATCGCTGGCGATTTCTTTTTCGCCAGTTGCTTGAAGGCGTTCTTCGATATTACGAATAGCTTCTTCAACAGCTTCTGCTGAAACTGGACGTTTACGCAGAGCAATACCCATGGAGTCAACAATCTTGCTGCGGTTGTACTCAACGCGACTGCCATTCTTTTTAACAATAGCTGGTAAAGCGAGTTCCGCGCGTTCATAGGTTGTGAAGCGCTTGTCACATTTTTCGCAGCGACGACGGCGTTTGATGAGGTCACCTTCCTCAGATACGCGGGTATCTAAAACCTGAGTATCTGAGTGTTTGCAGAAGGGACAATGCATCTAGTTTCCTAAGTCGAAAAATCGATTAGTTGCTGTAAACAGGGAAGCGCTTTGTTAGAGCTGCCACTTGTTCGCGAACGCGAGCAATATTCGCTGCATCGTTCGGGTTATCTAAAACGTCAGCAATCCAGTTAGCAACTTGAATAGTTTCAGCTTCTTTGAAGCCACGTGTTGTCATTGCTGGAGAGCCCAAGCGAATACCGCTGGTTACAAATGGTTTCTCTGGATCATTAGGAATAGCATTTTTGTTGCATGTAATGTGTGCTTCGCCTAATACGCGCTCAGCTTCTTTGCCTGTGATCTTCTTGGCACGTAGATCAACCAACATCACGTGAGACTGTGTGCGTGAAGAAACAATGCGTAAACCGCGTTGAATCAATGTTTTGGCCATAGCATCAGCATTGATTAACACTTGTTGTTGATACTCTTTAAAGCTTGGCTCTAACGCTTCTTTGAAAGCAACAGCTTTAGCAGCAATCACATGCATCAAAGGACCACCTTGTAAGCCTGGGAAAATAGCAGAGTTAATTGCTTTTTCATGTTCAGCTTTCATCAAGATGATGCCGCCGCGAGGACCACGCAAGCTCTTATGAGTTGTAGATGTCACGATATCTGCGTGAGGTACTGGGTTAGGGTACAAGCCAGCAGCAATCAAACCTGAGTAGTGAGCCATGTCCACCATGAAAATTGCCCCAACTTCTTTAGCAACTTTGGCAAAACGAGCAAAGTCAATGTGAAGTGAGTAAGCAGAAGCTCCTGCAACGATTAGTTTTGGCTTGTGCTCACGAGCTAGACGCTCCATAGCGTCGTAATCAATCTCTTCTTTTTCATTCAAGCCATAAGGGATGGCATTGAACCACTTACCGCTCATATTAAGAGCCATACCGTGAGTTAAGTGGCCACCTTCAGCCAAGCTCATACCTAAAATAGTGTCGCCAGGCTTCAAAAATGCCAAGAAAACTGCCTCATTGGCTGATGCGCCACAGTGAGGCTGTACGTTGGCAGCATCTGCACCATAAATCTGTTTTAAACGGTCGATAGCCAATTGTTCAGCAACGTCCACAAACTCGCAGCCACCGTAATAACGCTTGCCAGGGTAGCCTTCAGCATACTTGTTCGTTAATTGTGAGCCTTGAGCTTCTAAAACCGCTGGAGACGTGTAGTTTTCAGAGGCGATGAGCTCAATATGGTCTTCTTGACGCTTGTTTTCTGCTTGAATGGCATCCCATAATGCGGGATCAGTTTTGGCCAATGTTTGACTACGTTGGAACATGATTAGGGCTTTCTATGAGGATCAACTATTTCGGGGCTAGCATACGCTAAACTCTGTAGACCTAAATGATACAAAAAAACAACGAAGGAGACCAAAAATGACTCAATTAACAGTTTTAGTAACCGGGGCAACCGCTGGTTTTGGACAGGCAATCGCTAAACGCTATTTGGCCGAAGGTCATCAGGTGGTTGCTGCAGGCCGTCGCGCAGACCGTCTAGAAGCCCTCAAGAAGTCTTTGCCGGCTGATCAGCAAGCTCGTTTACACACAGTTATTTTGGATGTCACTAATAAAGACGCTGTTTTTGCTCTACCTGCTCAGTTACCGGCTGCTTTTGCTGGAGTGAGTGTTTTGGTCAATAACGCTGGTTTAGCCCTTGGTTTGGAGCCAGCTCACAAAGTAGCCTTGGATGACTGGGAAAAGATGGTGGATACCAATATCAAGGGCTTAATGTATATGACACGTGCCTTTTTGCCAGGTATGGTTGAGCGTGGTCGTGGCCATGTCTTCAATTTAGGTTCAATTGCTGGCCGTTATCCTTATCCAGGCGGCAACGTATACGGTGGAACCAAGGCGTTTGTTCGTCAATTCAGCTTGAACTTGAAATCTGACCTTTTAGGTACTCCAGTTCGTGTGACGGATATTGCTCCTGGCTTATGTTCAGGCACAGAGTTTTCAAATGTTCGCTTTAAGGGCGATGATGAAAAAGCAGCTAAGGTCTATGACGGCGTTCAAGCCCTGACTGCAACTGATATCGCAGAGTCTGTTTACTGGGCATCCACTTTGCCAGCTCATGTGAATATTAATGTGATTGAAATGATGCCAGCTTGTCAGGCTTCAGGACCTTTGGCAGTTCATCGCCAAGCGGTTTAATTCATATGATTTTTAGTTTTTAAACTTTTAAAATAGTCACACCGATCAGAATCAAGTAACAACATTTAAACCATTTAAAAATCTCTACGGAAATTATTGCTATGCACGCTACTCAAGATTTATCAATTCTGTCATTAGTCTTAAACGCCAGTATTCTGGTGCAACTAGTGATGTTGTTATTACTAAGTCTGTCTGTTGCTTCATGGACAATTATTTTCAGAAAGGGCATGGCTTTAAAAGCTGTTCGCCAAGACACAGAACGTTTTGAGCGTGACTTCTGGTCGGGTGGTGATTTAAATACCTTATTGCAAGGCGCGATGCGCAATAAAGAGCAGGCTGCATGCTTGGAGCGTATTTTTGAAAGCGGTATGCAGGAGTTTTTAAAAGGTAATGAAATTGATGGCGCGCGCCGCGCCATGAAAGCAGCTTATCAGCGCGAGATGGATACCTTGGAAGCTAATCTTCCATTTTTGGCATCTGTTGGCTCTGTATCGCCTTATATCGGTTTGTTCGGTACGGTATGGGGCATTATGAATTCTTTCCGTGGCTTAGCAAACGTTCAGCAAGCTACTTTAGCAAGCGTTGCTCCTGGTATTGCAGAAGCGCTAGTGGCAACAGCGATTGGTTTGTTTGCTGCGATTCCAGCTGTTGTTGCATACAACCGCAATGCAGCAGACATTGATCGTCTATCGATTCGTTTTGAAACTTTTATTGAAGAGTTCTCAAACATTCTTCAACGTCAACAACAAACTCGTTAATTAGGGATCGCTCATCATGGCTAGTATCTCTAGAAAGTCCGGTGGTCGTCGCAGGGCGATGGCTGATATTAATGTGGTGCCCTATATCGACGTGATGTTGGTGTTGCTAGTTATTTTTATGGTGACAACTCCCATGGTCAATCCGGGTGTTGTGAGTTTGCCTACTGTAGGTGGTGCCCAAGTGCAGCCTCTTCCTCCAGTATTAATTAATATTTCTGCTGAAGAAGTCATCATTATTAAGAGTGATGGCAAGGCTGATAAAACACTAACGCGCCAAGAGTTGGGTGCTTTTGCTCGTGAACGTGCAGAGTTGTCGCCTGATCAACCGATGGTGATTGCAGCCGATAAATCTATCAAGTATGAAATTGTTATGGATGTGATGTCTCGCTTAAAAGAGAATGGCATCAAACGCGTTGGTTTGGCGGTGAAAAGTAATTGAGCACTGCTGCATTCTCTTTCTCATCGCGTGAACGATTCCAGGCGGAGCCTGGAACAGGCAAAGCCTTTTTGTGGGCGATGGGGATGCACTTACTGTTAATTATTTTTTTAACAGTAGGCTTGAATTGGAAAAGCCAAACCCCTGCGGGGCTAGAGGCTGAGATTTGGGATAACGTTCCAGTTGTTAAAAGTGTTTCTCAGGCGGTTGAGCAAAAAATGGATGCTGATGAAAAAGCAGACATTGCTATGAAGAAGAAAAAAGAAACTGAGAAAAAACAGGATCCTAAAAAAGAAGAAGTTAAGGCTACTAAGAAAGTAGATCCTAAAGAGCTAAAAAAACAAAAAGCTGAAGAAGAGAAGCAAGCCAAGTTAAAAGAAGCTAAGCTCAAAGAAGATAAGAAAAAAGCCCAAGAGAAATCTAAGGCCGAAGCGGAGCGTAAAGAAGCTTTGGCGCAAGATAAAGCTAGAGCAGATCAGTTGGCGCGCTTAAGATCTGCTGCAGGTAAAGAGGGTGCTGCAGGCGGTCGTGGGGGCGTTGTTGGCGATGGAGTGGGTGGTGGCGGTAATGCCAAACCTGGTTATGCCGATAAGGTTCGCCGGAAAATTTTGCCGCTCATTATTTTTAATCCATCCTTAGTCGCTGGCAATCCAGCAACTGAAGTGGGTGTAGAGTTGGCGCCAGATGGCACAATCATCAGTAGAAAAGTATTAAAGAGTAGTGGAGACGCTGGTTGGGATCGTGCGGTATTGCGAGCTATTGACGAGGCGCAGACTCTACCCAAGGATGATGATGGCAAAGTGCCAAAGCAAATTCGTTTGACCTTTAAACCTAAAGACTAAAAATCGGTAAAAAATGAAAAATCTATTTTTAAAAGTGTTAGCAAGTGTTCTTGGTTTTATAACTACTGCATCACTTTTTGTTTTACCCGCTCAAGCGCAGATGAACATCGATATCTCTGGTGTTGGTCAATCCTTATTTCCGATTGCGGTTATGCGTTTTACCGGTGAGAACCAGCTGCCAGTCAAAGTAACTGATGTGGTTCGTTCAGATTTAACAAGAAGCGGCGCTATGCGCAATGTTGAATCTGGTTCTGCTGAAATGGCTTGGGATGCTAAGGTGGATTACAAGTCATGGGCAGCGAGAGGTGCAGATGCTCTTGCTGTAGGCTCTGTAACGCGCCTATCAGACGGCCGTTTTGAAATTCGTTACCGTTTGTATGACATTCGTAAAAATGAAAGTCTGGGTGGTCTAGTGCTTACCGTGAGTGCTGATGAGCTACGTCTTGCCGGTCACAAAATTGCTGATGACATCATTCAGAAGATATTGGGTGAGCGAGGTATTTTTTCAACGCGTCTTTCTTATGTCATTCGATCAGGTAAAACACATCGCTTAGTTATTTCAGATTCTGATGGTGAAAATGCTAAACCCGCATTGGCTAGCAATGAGCCAATCATTTCTCCAACTTGGTCTCCTGACGGTAAAAAAGTAGCCTATGTTTCTTTTGAGTCACGCAAGCCTGTTATTTATGTTCATGAGTTAGCAACGGGTCGCCGTACTGTCCTATCTAACCAAAAAGGTAATAACAGCGCACCATCATGGTCTGTTGATGGTCGTCAGTTGGCTATGGCTTTATCCAAGGATGGTAATACTCAAATTTACAAAATCAATGCTAATGGCACTGGTTTAACTCGTTTGACTCGTGGCCAGTCAATTGATACAGAACCTCAATGGTCTCCTGATGGCAAATTCATCTATTTCACTAGTGACCGTGGTGGTAGCCCGCAAATTTATCGCATGTCCATTGATGGCGAAGCAAATGGCGGTGCTCAGCGAATGACCTTTAAACATGGTTTTGTTACAAGCCCACGTTTATCACCAGACGGAAAGAATATGGTTTACATCGCCCGAGTTGGCGGGGCTTATCGTTTGCACTTACAAGATTTGGCAACTGGTGAGGTAACGGCTCTGAGCGATGGTAATCGTGATGAAACCCCAACTTTTGCAGCTAATGGCCGTTATGTCTTATTTGCTGCTAGAGCAGCGGGTAAACCAGTTTTAATGGCTGTTTCTATAGATGGTAAGAATAAGCAAGTTTTAAGTCTTCCAGGAGCTGATATTCGAGAGCCTGCCTGGGGTCCTTTTATGGATTAATAGATTTTTAATTTGGATTTGATACGATATGGCTTAGATGCAATAAAAGCCTGTTGACCAAAGGTCAATGCTTTTATTCATAAGAAGTGTTTTTAAAACAAAATTTTAGAAGAGGGACACATGAAACAGTTTTCATTCGCTCGTCGTGCAACATTATTGTTATCCGTCGCTTTATTAACAGCATGTGCATCTGGCGTTAAGTTAGATGACGTGGATGGCAAGGGTGGCACTGACTACAGCTCACAACCTTGGAACGATCCAAAGAGCCCATTATTCAAGCGCAGCGTTTACTTTGATTTTGATAGCTACACTGTAAAAGCTGAGTACCAGGCAACATTGCAAGCTCACGCTAATTACCTTAAGTCTAATAAGGATCGCAAGATCAAAATTGAAGGTAATACAGACGAGCGCGGCACAACAGAATATAACTTGGCATTGGGCCAGCGTCGTTCAGAAGCTGTTCGTAAATCATTGGCATTGCTAGGCGTTTCTGATTCACAAATTGAAGCGGTGAGTTTTGGTAAAGAGAAGCCAAAAGCTCAAGGTAGCAATGAGGCAGCATGGCAAGAAAACCGCCGCGCTGATATCGCTTACTAATATTAGTTAGAACATATGCAAATGAAGCACTTCAATAATTTGCACAAAACAACAGCGGCTTTGGCCGCTTTTGTTTTTGTTGCATTCGCTAGTTTTACTCAATCCGCTCATGCATTCATTGAGGATGGTGAGGCTCGTCGCGCCATTTTGGATTTACGTTCACAGTTAAGTGAAAGTCAAAAATCTCAATTGCAGTTACAAAATCAACTGGATGAACTCAATCAGGAGGCTGCTAAATTAAGGGGCCGCGCTGATTTGCTGGAGAAGCAAGTTGAGGAATTGTTGAGCCAGCAAAAAAGTTTTTACCAGGACCTAAATAGTCGCGTGAAAAATTTTGAGCCGCAAACAATGGAAATTGAGGGTGTCCAAGGAACAGTTCAGCCTGGTGAAAAAGAAGCTTATGAAGCTGCTTTAAAGGCTTTCAAAGATGGCAACCTAAAGAAGTCTGATGCTGGCTTTACTTCCTTTACGAAAAAGTACCCTAATAGCCCTTACTGGCCTTTGGCTCAATTTTGGTTAGGTAACTCTGAATATGCGCAAAAGGATTACAAAGCAGCTATCAGCACTTTGCAATCAATGGTCAAACGCTACCCATTACATGCTCGCACACCTGATGCACTTCTCACTTTGGCGAATAGCCAAATTGAATCAGGACAAAAGCCAGCAGGTAAAAAAACTTTAGAAACCTTGATTGCTAAACATTCAGGAAGTGAAGCTGCTGATTTAGCTAAACAAGCTTTGAAGCGTTTGAAGTAATTTATTTATTTTTAATTCTTTATGTCGATTGACTTATCTACCATGCGCGCTAGAACAAAGGATGCCCCCGCGGTGGTCCTTTTGTCGGGAGGCTTAGATTCAGCCACTGTTTTAGCTTTGGCTAAAACTTTGGGCTATGCGCCTTACGCTTTGTCATTTAGATATGGTCAGCGCCACTCTTCTGAATTAGATGCCGCTGTTCGCGTTGCAAAATCTTTAGGTGCTATTCGTCACGAGATCATTGACTTAGATCTGCGTCGCTTTGTGGGTGGCTCGGCGCTGACTGATGATGCCTATGCCGTGCCTACTAGTCCTGGCCAAATGAATGAAATCCCTATTACCTATGTGCCGGCTCGTAACACCATCATGTTGTCTGTGGCATTAGGTTGGGCAGAGGCTTTGGGTGGCTTAGATATTTTCTTTGGTGCCAATGCAGTTGATTACTCAGGCTATCCTGATTGTCGACCTGATTATGTTGAATCTTTTGAGGCGATGGCTAATTTAGCTACTAAAGTGGGTGTTGAATCACATGAAGCCAATACCCGCTTCAGAGTTCACGCGCCGATTATTCGGATGAGTAAGGCCGAGATCGTTAAAACAGGCATGAGCTTGGGCGTTGATTTCTCACAAACTGTGTCTTGTTATCAAGCCAATAGTGAAGGTTTAGCGTGCGGGCAGTGCGAATCCTGTCGTTTGCGTAAAGAGGGTTTTGCCGCTGCTGGAGTAGCTGATCCTACCCAATATGCCTAGAAGATCTGCCTAAGTAATTGGCATAAAAAAACCGGCTTCGTGAGTGACCTCGCTAAGCCGGTTTTTTATTAAGTAAATCTAAATCGATAACTTAATAAATATTATTTAAGTGCAGCAAATACGCTCGTTGTAATGGCTTCAACTGAGCCAGTTCCTTCAACTTTACGGTAAGCTGGTGCCGCAATTTTTGCGCTTGGGTCACCATCTTTTGACCAAGAAGAGTAGTACTCAACGAGAGGACGTGTTTGAGCGTCATAAACATCTAGACGTTTTTTAACTGTTTCTTCTTTGTCATCTTCACGCTGAATCAAATCTTCGCCAGTTTCATCATCTTTGCCTGCCACTTTTGGTGGGTTGAAAGTAACGTGATAAGTGCGGCCGGAGGCTACGTGAACACGACGACCACTCATGCGGTCGATGATCGCGCTAAAAGGCACATCAATCTCTAAAACGTAATCAATCGAAACACCAGCATCTTTCATAGCTTGTGCTTGAGGAATAGTGCGTGGAAAACCGTCAAATAAATAACCTTTTGCGCAATCAGCTTGAGTTAGGCGATCTTTTACTAAACCGATGATGATTTCATCAGAAACTAAACCACCTGAATCCATCACTTTTTTTGCTTCAATACCTAATGGAGTGCCTGCTTTAACAGCAGCACGTAGCATGTCGCCTGTAGAGATTTGTGGAATGTTGTACTTCTCACAAATAAATTTAGCCTGCGTTCCTTTACCGGCACCTGGCGCGCCTAATAGGATCAATCGCATGGTTAACTCCCTTTATTAAATATTTAGGTATTGCAAATGGTTGAAAAGTGACAAGAGTAGGCTGTTTCTTTGACAGCAAGCTGACTGAGGTCCACAAGCTTGAGATTTTCCCATTATTTGACTGGAAAGCCAATTTTTAGGGCTCAGGATTTCCCTGAGTGGGGCATCTATCAGCTAGATCTGACCTTTTTCCTTAAAAATCTGTCTGACTCTATCTAGATCTTCGGCTGTATCGACCCCAGGAGGAGGCGCTGCATCAGTTAGTAATACTTGTATTTTGTAGCCGTACCACATGGCTCGTAACTGCTCTAATGACTCTGCCTCTTCAATAGGTGCTGGTGCTAACTTAGAGAATTCTTTCAGAAAGCTGGCCTTATAGGCATACATGCCAATGTGTCTGAAACATTGGGCTTGGTATTTTTGAGGATCGCGACTAAATGGGATCGGCGCTCTTGAAAAATAAAGTGCTTGCCCACTTTGAGACATGGCTACTTTTACAACGTTAGGGTTGATCACTTCAGATAGATCATCAATGGCAAGAGCTGCTGTTGCAATATCAGCTTCTGGGTGATCAGCTAAGGTTTGGGCAACTTGAGTAATTAATTCTGCAGGGATTAATGGTTCATCTCCCTGAACGTTCACAACAATATCGTTTTCATTTAAATTTAAACGACTAGCGACTTCACTTAATCGATCTGTTCCAGTTGGGTGTTGATTGCTGGTCAGCATCACATTTAAACCATGTGCTTGGCAAGCGTCAAAGATGCTTTGATCATCCACCGCCACAACCACCTTGCTCGCGCCGGAAGCTAGGGCACGCTCAGCCACTCTAACTACCATCGGTTTGCCTGCTATGTCAGCTAAAGGCTTATTAGGTAAGCGTGTCGATGCTAGGCGAGCCGGTATGACGGCGATGAAAGATGCAGTCATTAGGCGTTTAAAGTTCTGGCTTCTGCGACAAGCATGACTGGAATACCATCCTTGATAGGAAAAGCCAATTTGTCAGCTTTGCAAATAAGCTCATTTTTTTCTGCATCGTGTTGCAAAGTAGATTTGCAAATTGGGCAGACCAATATATCGAGTAAGCGTTTATCCATATTTTTTTTGACTCTATGAGTACTTTAAGGTTGAGGTATCTGAATTACTTCGACCATCAGATCCATCAGATCTTTAGGTAATTCAATCTCAATCGGGAGTACCCAAATACGCATGTCATCCTTGTATTCAGATAGTTGTGAGCATTTTACGGCATCCTTCTCGGTGATGAGAATGATGTCTGCTGTTGTTGATTTAAATGGATTAACTGAAAAATCATAATGATCTGGAAGCGGTAATGACTCGAAGTGAAGACCTTCACTGCTTAGTAAATCAAAAAACTTTTGAGGATTACCCAAGCCTGCGGCCGCTAAGACCTTGAGCTCTGTTTTTTCTTTGAGTACTGATAAAGAAAAAGTTTGAGTGGGTTGGCTTAATTGATAAGCTTTTTTCACTTGAATGTTCACATTAAAGCAGGGGGCATTCGCGAGGTAAGGACCACTATGTGTGCCAATACTTAAGCTGTAATCTCGAGGGCGCTGTGCAGATTCTCTAAGAGGGCCAGCCGGCAATAAGAATTCATTACCTTCTTCTCTGGCATCGCGCACAACTAATTCAATATCGTGACCACCTTCGCGAGCTGGCCATCTTTTAAGGGCGTAGTGTTGCAGACCGTCATCACTGATGATTACATCAACAGATGGATATGCTTGAAGTAAAGCTTTTGCAGTTTGAACGCGTTGGCTATGCACAAATACTGGAATATGGAGGTGGCTTAATTGTTGCGCCATATAACAAGGCTCATCACCTAATTCATTAGGTGATGATGCAGAGCTCACTTCTTGAACTCCCTGATGCTGCCCCTTGTAGCCACGAGAAATGATCCCCGGATGAAATCCTCTGTTGTGCAGCGCTTTTGCAATAGCTAATACAGAAGGAGTTTTGCCTGTGCCGCCCACTCTTAAGTTGCCAACAATAATGACCGGAACGTCGAGCGCTTCACTTTTGAATATCTTCAATTCATAAAGATATCTTCTAATACAAGTAGCGATAGAGAAAACTTTAGAAAGTGGCCATAGCAACCAAGCCTTTAATCCTCTTTTTTCCCAAAATTTAGGCGCCTGTCGCATAGTTGCTATCAGTTCTTGGAGGTTGATTGCGTTGCAAAGACAACATTTGGAAGATTGGCATTGCGAGCCGCTTCCATCACCTGCATCACTATTTGATGAGGCGCTTTGCCATCAGCTGCAATCGTTACAGTCGGGCCTTTATCGTTATTGCCATTGCCGCCGGCAGCACTCAATGCTTTGCTCAGCTCGTCAGCTCTAACTCTTTTGCCATTGATGGCAATGCGGCCATCTGATGTGATCGCTACTGCTATATCTTTCACTTGCCCTTTAGATACAGCGCCCTCAGCATTGGGGAGGGTGATGGATAGTTCTTGATAGCGAGTGAAGGTTGTTGAGATCATCAAAAAAATCAAGATCACCAAAAGCACATCAATGAACGGAATGAGATTGATTTCTGGTGCGCTGGTTTGCGCACCTGACACTCTTTGTCCTGCAAAGATATTTAGTTTTGAAGTGCTCTTAAATATCATTTAGTCAGATGACTTAATAATTTTTTAGCTGCGACTTCGCATTCGCGTTGGCGCTTCTCTGCGATGGCCTTTAAAACTCTCCAACCTGTATAGGCTGGAATCGCAATTAGTAAACCAAAAGCAGTGTTGTATAGGGCAATTGAAATGCCATGCGCCAATTGCTGAGGGTTTGTACTAGCACCTTGTTGGCTGCCAAAAATTTCTATCATGCCAACCACTGTGCCAAATAATCCTAGCAATGGTGCGATCGTTGCAATGGTGGCTAATGCGCCCATATAACGATCTAGTAATAAGCTCACTTCTTCAGCGGCTTCTTGCATAGCTTCGATCATTTTTTCTTGGCTTGAACCATTGGCTTTTTCAATTAATGCCGCTGCGAGGATTTGTCCTAAAGGCGCAGCGTTGGCCAATGCTTGAGTTGTTTGTGCAGCGCTTGATGATGCGAGTGCACCAGAACTGGCTAATTGAATCGCGCCATCCACTAAATTGGCAGGGGCAATCCTTTGAGCTTGTAAGAACCAAGTACGCTCTATCAGAATGGCTAAACCTAGGATAGAAGTGATTAAAAGTGGCCATACAGGCCATCCAGCAGCGATTAAGATGTCATACATATCCTATACTTTAAACGAAGCTATAAAGCCTTACAGTAAAACGGACATCAAGCTTGTGGATAACTATGTGAAAAACTTTCTTTAATAGATGTTCTAAATCCTTGATTCTTCGTGAGGCTGTAATTTTCTGGTACCAAGACTAAGTAATTTATATCAATAAAATCATTATGTTATGGATTATTTATTGGCTTTAAGGCATATTGTTTAAGTTCTTTCTCGATGTGGATTGAGCCTGTGGATAGTTATTAACCGAAGACCCTTATAAATACAAAATCAGCTGATAAAAATGACAGAAATAACAAGAGAAATTATTGGGGTTGGTGATCTCAACCGCACAATTGCTGATGTCTTGGACAAATATATCGGTAATGTCTGGGTTAGAGGCGAGGTTTCTAACTTCAAAGCCTATGACAGTGGGCATTGGTACTTCTCTCTAAAAGATGCTGAAGGCCAAATTAGATGCGTCATGTTCCGAGGACGAAATGCTCAAGTGGGTTTTTTGCCTAAGGAAGGTGATCTTGTTGAGGTTTCTGCTAATGCAGGCATGTATGTGCCGCGTGGCGATATTCAACTGAACGTTGGCATGTTGCGAAGAGCTGGTCAAGGTGGTTTGTACGAAGCGTTTTTGAAGCTAAAAGAAAAATTAGGGTCTGAAGGTCTATTTGATGAAGACCAAAAGCGCACCCTGCCAAAACACCCTAAGGCTATTGCTGTGGTGACATCACCTCAAGCAGCAGCACTCAAAGATGTTTTGAGTACTTTGGGTCGTAGGGCGCCTCATATACCAATCACAATCTATCCAAGCTTGGTTCAAGGGGTTGATGCACCCCCAGCTCTAATAAAGGCCCTGACGGCTGCTTATGAGGCTGCCAATAGGGGTGAGATAGATGTCATCCTCTTAGTAAGAGGTGGGGGAAGTATTGAAGACTTATGGGCATTTAATGATGAAGCTCTAGCAAGAGTGATTGCCGCGTCACCAGTACCCCTTGTTTCAGGGGTTGGCCATGAAACAGATTTCACAATTGCTGACTTTGTGGCTGATTTAAGAGCACCAACACCAACTGGAGCTGCTGAACTCGCTACACCCGATAGACAAGCGATGTTGCAAGAGTTGGATACCCTGTCACAAAAAATGACCACTCGGTTGACTCAGAGAATCGATCGAGAATCTCAGCGCTTGGATCAACTATCGATGCGCCTATCGCATGCTTTACCGAACCCAGACAGAATGAGGGAAAAAGCAGAGCAGTTAAGGGCGCGCTTAAATCAATCGTGGCAAGT
Source organism: Polynucleobacter sp. (assembly GCA_024642065.1). Lineage (GTDB taxonomy): Bacteria > Pseudomonadota > Gammaproteobacteria > Burkholderiales > Burkholderiaceae > Polynucleobacter. The sequence continues at coordinate 115,936 of JAHEBW010000044.1, forward strand.
TCGATTAAATGTATATCAGCAGCGCCATCATAGCTGGGCATCCCATTTAGAGTTACTCAATCCTCAGCGAACTTTAGATCGTGGTTATGCTGTGATCTTGGACCAAGATGGGCAAGCTGTTAGGGATCCTGGTTCTCTAAAAACTGGCCAAGTTTTAGATTTACATCTGGCTCAAGGGGCCTCTCAAGTAGAACTGGCAAAAGTCGGTTCCTTAGCAAAAAATGCTTCAAACGAATAGAATGACTCTTTTGGTCATTTTGTAATTAATAAACGAGCTTAACTAGGAGATGTTCATGGAACACACGTTGCCACAATTGCCATATGCGCTAGATGCACTAGCACCACATATTTCTAAAGAAACTTTAGAGTTTCACTATGGTAAACACCATCAAACTTATGCAACAAACTTGAACAACTTGATCAAGGGTACTGAGTTTGAAAACATGAGCCTAGAAGAGATCGTTAAAAAATCTTCAGCTGGCATTTTCAATAATTCAGCTCAAGTTTGGAATCACACTTTCTACTGGATGGGTTTAACTCCAAACGGTGGTGGCGCTCCAACAGGTGCATTGGCTGATGCTATCAATGCTAAGTGGGGTTCTTTTGATAAATTCAAAGAAGAATTCACAAAGTGCGCAGTGGGCACATTTGGTTCAGGTTGGGCTTGGTTGGTTAAAAAAGCTGACGGCTCATTGGATTTAGTTTCTACAAGCAACGCTGCAACACCTTTAACAACAGATGCTAAGCCTTTGTTGACTTGTGATGTTTGGGAGCACGCTTACTATGTTGATTACCGTAATGCCCGTCCTAAGTATGTTGAGGCATTCTGGAATCTAGTAAATTGGGAATTTGTAGCAAAGAACTTTGCTTAATTTCTAAAGCTTTAAAAAAAGCCTCTCATTTGAGAGGCTTTTTTATTGGCGAATCTCTAAGTTGAGAAGTTGCTTAATCTCTAAAGTTATTAAAGCCTAGAGGCGCCTCTTCAACATCCTTGCGAAGCATGGCCATGACTTCTTGGAGATCGTCGCGTTTAGCGCCTGTTACGCGCACGGCATCACCTTGTATGCTAGCTTGAACTTTAATCTTGCTATCTTTGATGATGCGAACAATTTTTTTGGCTAATTCAGTGCTGATACCTTTTTGGATTTCAAGCACTTGCTTTAATTTGTCGCCAGAAATCTTCTCTAGCTTGCCGTCTTTCAAAAAGCGTACATCCACATTCCTTTTGGCTAGTTTGCTAACAAGAACATCACGAACTTGTCTGAGTTTGAAGTCATCGTCACCAAAAAGAGTTAACTCTTCACCTTTATGTTCGATGCGTGCATCAGAACCTTTAAAGTCAAAACGTGTAGAAATTTCTTTGTTGGACTGTTCCAAAGCATTTTTTACTTCAATCATGTCTGGTTCACAAACAACGTCAAATGAGGGCATATTTCACCTAAAAATCAAAAGTAAAGTTAATCACAGTTAAGATTGTGGCATGAAGATCGATTTACACGCTACATTGCGTGCGCACAATACCTTTGGTTTTGATGTTTCTGCTCAGTACCTAGTCCATTTGACTCAGGCTGAGGAGCTTCCTGTATTTGTTCAAAAGGCCTTGGATCAAGCCTTGCCTTGGCAGGTCTTTGGAGGCGGCAGTAATTTGGTTTTAGCCGCTGACTTAAAGGGCTATACGGGTCTGATGCAGATCATGGGGCGCCGCCTTATGCGTGAGGATGCCGATTATTTTTATGTTGAAGCCATGGCTGGTGAGAATTGGCATGATTTTGTTCTATGGTCCCTAGAGCAGGGTTACCCTGGTTTGGAGAACTTGGCGTTGATACCGGGTACGGTAGGAGCCTCACCCATTCAAAATATTGGCGCCTATGGTTTAGAGGTCGCTCAAGTATTTGATAGCCTTGAAGCATTTGATGTTCAAAATAATTGTTTTGTTCGCCTGAGTAATGCTGATTGCGCATTTGCTTATCGCCATAGCCTTTTTAAAGAAGATCCTCAGCGTTACATCGTTACTTCAGTGTGTTTTAAGTTGCCTAAGAAATGGCAGGCTAATTTAACTTATGCCGAATTAGAAAAAGCTTTTGCAAACAAGAGCGATCTAAGTGCTAAAGATATTTTTAATAAGGTTTGTGAGATACGCTCAGCAAAATTGCCTGACCCCAAAGTGCTAGGTAATTCTGGAAGCTTCTTTCATAACCCCGTTGTTACTCATGAAAAATACCAAGAGTTAAAAAAGCGCTTCCCGAATCTGATTGCCTATCCCTATGCGGAGGGGTGGAAGCTGGCAGCTGGTTGGTTAATTGACCAATGTGGCTTTAAAGGTTATCGAGTTGGTCATCTCGGCGTGTATGAAAAGCAAGCTCTAGTTTTGGTCAATCATGGAGGTGGCACGGGTTCAGAGCTTTTGGCTTTGGCCAAAGAAATTCAAGATAAGGTCTTGGCTAGCTTTGGCGTATCTCTCTCAATAGAGCCTGTTGTATTTAAATAATCACAGCAGGCTTAACCAAAATGGCAAAGTAATTGAAGCTGCCAAAGTCATTACTGAAATACAAACAGCAACGATTCCGCCATCACCTTTCATGCGATTAACAAGAACATAGGCACTTGTTGCGGTAGGCATAGCCCCAAATAAAACAACGCTCGCTAGTTGTGCTGGTGGCAATTCAAAGTATTTACCAACAATGAGTGCAATCGCTGGTGTGGCTAACAATTTGACGCTTGTCCAATAAGCAATCAAGGCACCATCTTTTTTGCTTTGGATCCACATCAAACCGGCACCAACGCTGAGCAGACCCAATGCAATCGAAGCCGCGCCTAAGCGTTGAAGGCCCATGGCGATGTAATCAGGCATTGTTAATCCAAGAATGTTGGTGCTTAAGCCTAAAACGGTTGCAATGATTAAAGGATTTTTGATGATTTCTTTTAACAAATGAGTTTCAGAGTGTTTTGCCAAAGACCAAACTGCTACTGCGTTTGCAATAGGTACCAAGCATCCGCTCGTCAAGGCCATCAAAGCAACGCCTTCTTCGCCAGCTAAGCGTCCTGCTGCTGCAAAGGCAATATAAGAGTTAAAGCGAAAGGATGTTTGAAATCCTGAAGACCAGCTTAAGTCGCTGGTGCGAAAAATCCATTTAGAAGCGTAACCTAAAGCCATGGCCGAGAAAAACGCTATGGCTGCAACCACCAACATATTGGATGTGCCACCCCAATCAAAACGAGTTTGATTGATAGAGTTAAACAATAGAGATGGGAATAGTAAGTAATAAACCAGCTTCTCAGCAGCTGTCCAAATATTTTTATCTAGGGCTGTGTAACGAACTAATAGAAATCCCAGCAAAATCAGTAGAAAATCAGGAAGTAGTAAAAATGCGGGATTCAATCGAGTCTCTTTTAGAATGAAAAGCTCAATGGTAGTCAAAAAAACAACTTCTAGCACGACTGATGACAATCTGACCTCATCGATGGTCAGTAAAGTGCTTATTGCCAGTCAAGAGGCTATTGACACCTTTTGCGATAGTTGTTGGCTAGAGGATGGGCTTTCTAAAAATAGTTTGTCCGCTTATCGACGCGATTTGCTTTTGTTTGCCCGTTGGTTAGATGCCGAGCAAAAGAAGGGTATCTATGAGGTCGATGCTGCGGATGTCATGGCTTATATGGCATTTAGAAGGGCTGATAAAGCGACAACAGCCAATCGAAGACTCACAGTTTTAAAACGTTTCTATCGTTTAGGTATCCGCAAAAACTTGATCAAGAACGACCCTTGTCTCAATTTAAGAGCTGCTAAGCAGGCCCCTCGATTCCCTAAGACATTGACAGAGTCTCAAGTTGAAGATTTATTAGCTGCCCCCGATATCAAAACACCCTTAGGCCTCAGGGATAGAACCATGCTGGAGTTGATGTATGCCAGCGGTCTGCGTGTATCGGAGATCGTTAGTCTGAAAACAATTGAAGTCGGTCTTAATGAGGGGGTGGTGCGCATTGTTAGTGGTAAAGGCGGTAAAGAGCGCCTGGTTCCTTTTGGTGGCGAAGCGGCAGATTGGATAAAAAAATATTTAGATGAGGCTCGACCACAGTTACTCGACATTAAAGGTCAGCCTAAATCGACTCAGGATCTATTTTTAGCTCGCCATACTGGAGAAGGCATGACGCGCCAAGCCTTTTGGCACATCATTAAACGATATGCAGCACTGGCTAATATCAATGTACCTCTCTCGCCGCACACGCTCAGGCATGCGTTTGCGACACATTTGTTAAATCATGGCGCCGATCTAAGGGTAGTTCAATTATTATTAGGGCATGCTGATATCTCAACAACACAGATATACACTCACGTAGCCCGTGAGCGATTAAAGAATATTCATCAACAACATCATCCTAGAGCCTAATATGAGTCAATCAGTTTTTTATCTATTGCTAATTACTGGAGCCTATTTAATGGGGTCCATGTCCTTCGCCGTTCTCGTTAGCAAGGTCATGCGTTTGCCTGATCCTCACACCTATGGCTCAGGCAATCCTGGCGCGACCAATGTGTTGAGAACGGGCAATAAATTGGCAGCAGTCTTAACTTTATTAGGTGATGCTGCTAAGGGATATTTGGCGGTTTTCTTGGCCAGAGCCTTAGTCGGTGTTGATGTCGAATCTTGGGTTTTGCCAGCTGTTGCAGCTGCAGCTTTCTTGGGGCATTTATTCCCGGTATTTCATGGCTTCAAGGGTGGTAAGGGTGTTGCTACAGCCTTGGGTATTCTCTTGGGCATCAGTGGGTGGTTAGGCTTAGCAACTTTATCAACTTGGTTGATTGTGGCTTTCTTTATGCGCTATTCATCACTGGCCGCATTAATTTCTGCGATGTTCGCGCCTTTGTATTTCATTTTCTTGTTTGGAGTTCAGCCCATGTCAGGTGCTATTACCATCATGAGTGGCCTTTTGATTTGGCGTCACAAGGGCAACATTAAAAAATTATTGGATGGCACCGAAGGCAGAATTGGATCAAGCAAATAAATAGCTTGCCTGGTTCAATCAGATACAAAATAAAAAGCCGCTTATGAGTTAACCCATTAAGCGGCTTTTTTAATCTACTAAAACGATAGATTACTTAATAATCAATACTGGCTGTTTAGCTTGAGATAAAACTTGCGTAGTGACTGAGCCCATAATGAGGCTCATTAAAGAACCGCGGCCATGAGAGCCCATCACAATCATATCTGCCTTAGATGTTTTTGATTCTTCAAGAATCGTGTCGGCAACACGTCCAATCTTTTGAATAAGCTTGTATTGGATATTGGCTTTATCTAATTTAGCAGTTGCTGCTTTGACTGCTTTTTTACCTTCATCAGCATACCAATCAGCGATTGATTTTTTAGGAATGTACTGAGTTACTTCAGGAGGGATCACGTCGGCTTGAACGTGCAATACAACAAGACCAGAACCTTTGCCTTCAAACATAGCTGCATGCTTGATTAAGTAATCAATTGCTTTTGTGCTGTGTTTTGATCCGTCAACTGATACAAGAACTTTCATGTCATCCCCTTTTTTATTGATGCCTACTTATATTGCTATATTAATCGATATTAATGTTAGTTTCTAAAAAATCACTTAGATGATCATCTTGATAGTAAGTGAGATTCTATGCTCAATTTTTAACCCTTCTTACGATAATCCAAATTCCATCGCCCATTGTTTGATGTGAGGTTAGTTGAAGTACATCAAAGTATTTGCATATTCTTGGCAGCCACCATGAGCTTGGCTTTTGAATTAAATGAGCATTTCTTCCGTCCGATAGTGTTTTTGCTGCCGGCCCCATATGAATTGAAAAGAACCCTAAATTAGTAACTATTGAAGCCAATTCTTCTAATACACCTTCAAGTTTTTCTAATTCCACATGCTCTAGCACGTCAATGCAACAAACCAAGTCTGCAGAAGTAGGTGGACCATATTCAGGGAAAACTGGGTCATAAGGATAATAATTGTTGGGCGTGATACCCGCCTTGATTAAACCCTCCAAGAGACGCTTTTTACCAGCCCCATAATCTGATATTGATTTTGCATTTGTTATTTTTATTAAGTCTGCAATCAGCGGAGCAAAAGCTAATGAGGCGACACCATAATTAGGGTTCTCATGCAGCTCTTTTTGCATTTCTAAGTAACTGTTAGTTATGGTTTTGCTATTCAAAATTTGCTCAATAGTATGTGGAGTTGAAATTTATATGGAACTTGATAGTTATAAGTTTGATGAATTTTAATCATCCATTCCCTGGTTGACTGACTGAAGAGTTTTATACCATTCAGAAGACATCGATGATGATTGATATTCACTAAAACATGGGGTTCCTAGGGTGTAATGAATTAATTTTGCTGCTGGATTGTCTTCGTACTCAATAGCAAGCCAATTCCATTCAGGATTAATTTCACCAATTTCATCATCATTGAGCCAGGAGAATCGGTGAAGAAAGGCGCCAGTTTGATTTTGGATGAAATGAGGTGTTAGATCCTTATGCTTTGGATGCTCGCAATTCCATAAAATTAAACTAGACCAGTTTTTTCTTGGGTAGTTTTCATTTTTATTACCAAGATATTTAGTTGTTTTTTTGGTTTTGTAATCGTGTTTGATAACTTGAACGGCTTTTTGGGGGTCTCTAAGGGCCCAAAGTTTAGCTAAATCTTCTCTGCACACCATGTCACCATCGGCAAAAATGGCCCAACCTTTAAAGTCCATTAAGTAAGGTGTGAGGAATCTTGAGTAAATGAATGTATTGCTACCATCTTTGTGAAGTTCCGAGTAGTTCCTGATCATGTTTAATGAAAGAGGCATGATTTGAACCGGTAGAGTTGAATGATCAATCACACTTTGGCAAAAGACATGGTAGGCAATGGCTTCCCGCTGATCAAAGCCCACTACTAAATTAATTTTCTCCAGCAACTTCGAGCTCCAATTCTTTTGCTATTTTTGTAATAGCGCTAGTCCAGCTAAAATTATGATCCTGAAAATACTGTTTGATGCTCGGGTACCAGGCGTTAAATTCATCGTCATGCCAGTACCAAATTCGACCTTGTGAGTAAGGGGCAAGCAAGAACGTTTTTTTGCCAATTGCACCAGCTAGGTGAGCAGTGATGTTACAGGTTGTTATGACAACATTACAACTATCTATCATTGACAAAAGACCGTCAATATTTTCATAAAGATCAATCTCGGGGATTTTGCTAATTATTACGCCATATTTTTCCCTAATAGTTTTAATATCTTCGCTAACATCTCCGTACTGTAGATTTACAAATGAACAATTTGGAGAGTTAAGAATTGGCATGAGCTCAGATAAGTTTAAGCTTTTACTCCCCCCTAATTCTTTATTAACGCTTTTCCAAGAAATTCCACAGACAAACTTTTTGTTGAATGCCTCTATTCTTTTTATGGTATTTGATAGATCTGAATTGGGTTTTAAAAAAGATCTTTGGGGAAAGTAATTGTTTTGCGGTCTTGTGTTGAGCGCCACAGGAATGCTGCCTATGGCTAACTGGGCGTCAAATAGATGGTTGTCGAGAGAGCTCCCTTTTTCAAGAAAAATTATATTTGGAAAGGATCTGATAAGTATTTGTGTAATACGCTTATCTGAAAGAACGGTTATTTTGGCAACTTTCTTTTGGAGTTCATTTAGTAGGGCGTTATAAAAAATTTCATCACCAATGCCTTGCTCTGGTACTAATAGTAAATGATCAATTTCTTTGCGCCCATCCCAGATGGGTAAGGTTTTTGTTGAAATTGGAAATTTAAATTCATTTGTTATCAGCCTTGATTCATAATTTTTCCAGCCGTCTTCATAATTTTTCAAGAGCAAATTAATTAGAGATTTATTTAATATGGCTTCTGTGTAGTTCGGGTCTATTGCCATTGCTTTATTAAATGCATTGATTGCTTTAGTGTATTGATGTAAGTCGCCTAATGCTTGCCCTTTATTTGATATGGCATCTACGTAGTCAGGTTCGACCCTTATGGCTTGGTCATAATGAGTAATTGCGTCGTCGAATCTATTTAATTTGTGTAGTGTGAGCCCTTTATTCGACCAAGCTTCAGCGTAATCTGGTTTTAGTTGAATGGCTTGATGGTAGTGCGCAAGCGCCTCTTCGAACCGCTTTAACTCATTGAGAGTAATGCCTTTGTTGGACCAAGCTTCAGCGTAATCTGGTTTTAGTTGAATGGCCTGATCGTAGTGCGCAAGCGCCTCTTCGAACCGCTTTAACTTATTGAGAGTAATGCCTTTGTTCGACCAAGCTTCAACATAATCAGGTTTAAGTCTAATGGCTTGATCGAAGTGCGCAAGCGCCTCTTCGAACCGCTTTAACTCATTGAGAGTAATGCCTTTGTTGGACCAAGCTTCAGCGAAATCTGGTTTTAGTTGAATGGCCTGATCATAATTATTAGCAGCTGCGTGGTAATCTTTTAAATCGTCGTTCGTTCTTGCTATATTAAAAAATAGCTCATGGGAGTTTTTTCTTAAATTAAGCGCTTTTGAAAAATATTTAAGTGCCTCTTGGTTATTTCCCAGTTGCGCTTCGGTTATTCCGATGTCATGTAAGCCCTCAAAAAAATCCCCAGCTTGGTCTAGTGCTTGTTTGAGTGATTTGTTTGCCTTTTTAAATTCTGATAATTTTATATATGAAGCTCCAAGGTAATAATGAGCCTCAGCCGATGCGTCATTGCTTGCGCATGCTTTTATAAGAAGATTGTGTGCGAGCTCTTGATTGCCTTGATTTCCATAGATGTAAGCCAATAATTCATTTGCTTTTGGAGATTGAGGATCACGCGCTATTACTTTTTTGAGCATTGCCTCAGCCAAGGGGTAGTTCTTACTTTTAAAGTAATGATCTGCTAGGGTAAGAGATTGCTCTTTTTCTTTGTTATTCATAGATAGATTCATTTTAATTAGATATCTACCGTAAACAAAGAAAAAACCACCAAGGCTTTCGCTTTAGTGGTTTTCAGATTCTTGGCTTGTGAGCCTTGCAGATGGTGGGTCGGGCGAGATTCGAACTCGCGACCAACGGATTAAAAGTCCGCTGCTCTACCGGCTGAGCTACCGACCCATCTTGCGAAAAAAAAGATTATAGCGGACTTTTTGAATTAGAGCTAGATTTGTCTAGATTTAGCTACTGGAGGATTCTTGGCAAAGTAATTCCTAATGCCTTTCAGGATAGCTACCGCGATTTGATCTTGGTAGTCATGATCATTCAGACGAGCCTCTTCTTCAGGGTTGCTGATGAATGCGGTCTCAATCAAAATGGATGGAACATCTGGTGCTTTTAAAACGGCAAAGCTTGCTTGCTCAACATGTTTTTTGTGTAATTTAGCAAAGCCACCAATTTGTTTTAAAACGGCATCACCTAGTTTTAAGCTATCTTTAATTTGTGCGCTAGTCGACATATCTAGTAAAAGTTGAGCAACTTGCTTATCTTTTGATTTGATATTTAAGCCTCCAATCATATCTGCGCTATTTTCTTTATTAGCAAGCCAGCGAGCAGCGGTGCTCGATGCTCCTTGCTGAGATAAAGCAAATACAGAAGCGCCTTTGGCGTGTGGTTGCACAAACGCATCCGCATGAACGGAAACAAATAAATCTGCTTGAACTCTTCTGGCTTTATTAACCCTGGTATGAAGCGGCACAAAGTAGTCGCCATCCCTGGTTAGGTAAGAGCGCATGTCAGGTTCTTGTTCAATTTTTTCTTTTAATTTTCTAGAAATAGCTAAAACAATATCTTTTTCTCTGGAGCCCCTTTTACCGATGGCTCCTGGATCTTCTCCGCCGTGACCGGGATCAATCGCAATGGTTAATAGGCGACGATGTTTGGGCTTATCAGCCTCGGGTGTACTTGGTTTAGTCGGGCTCGCTTTGTTAGCGTCTTTTTGAGCAAAAGCTGCAATCGGATCATCTGCCTCAAGTGCCGCAGATTTCTTCGAGCTATTTCTGACTAACTCCATCAGAGGGTCATTGGCTACCGTTGGATATAAGTCGAATACCAAACGATTTTTATAGTTACCTACTGGATCGAGCGTGAATAGTTGAGGTTGCACGCTCTCTTTGAGATCAAATACAAGTCTTGCCACTTTGGGTTGGAATTGACCTACTCGTACTTGAGAAACGTAAGGGTCGTCATTCTTCACTTTGGCCACAAGTTCCCTGAGCGTATTGGTGAGTTCGATACCTTCCACATCCACAACTAATCGATGAGGTTTGGTGAGTAGTTGATGGGTTACTTTAAGTGCTTCATCAGACTCTAAGGTCACGCGTGTGTAATCTTCTGCGGGCCACATACGCACCGCTAGTAGCTTAGCTCCCCATGCGATTTGTGATGGACCTAGGAAAACTAAAGCGCTCGCTTTGGCGATCTTTTTTAGAAGATCTCGTCTTTTTGAGTTTTTAGGAAGCAATTTCATCAGGTTAATTTCTTGGAATCAATAGCGCTTACTGAAATGCATTTTGCAGAATGGTTTGACCATTCAGGCTGTAGCTCATTAACTTTGCAGTGCGACTTTCATCATCATTCATGCTGAGCTCTATAGATAAATCAAAAGCTGGCAATGTGCTACCAGCTTTTTCTGCCCACTCAACAATACAAACACCCGGATTACTGAAGGTATCTCTGAAGCCTGCATCGATCCATTCTTCTGGGTAGTTCATGCGGTATAAATCGAAATGATGAATGGCTAATACAGTTTTACCAGCGATGTTCAGTGCATAAGGTTCGCATAGAGCATAGGTGGGGCTTTTTACTTTGCCGCTATGACCTAATGATTGCAATAAATATCTTGTAAAAGTTGTTTTACCCGCACCTAAATCACCAATCAATGAAATGCGCAGGGATGCTAGAGGATCTTTTCCAAATAGCTGCCCAATTTGTTCCGCTAATTGCTGGGCCAAGTTGGCTGTTTGCGTTTCAGATGCAAGTACTAGTGTTTTTTCTGTCATGGCAACCTACAATCTCGCAATGGAGCTTAAATCATCATGACCGCTAAGCAAACTTCTCAAATCGATTGGATCAATCAAATTGACTGGTTGAGAGAAGAGGCGCGCGCACTTGATTTTGGAGATATCAGAGTTTCTGACACAGATTTGAGTCAGGCTGGGCCAAAATTGAGAGAGTGGTTGGATGCTGGTTGTCACGGTGATATGAATTATATGAGCGAGCACGCTCATTTGCGAGTAGATCCTCAACAACTCCATTCTGGAACCATCAGAGTTCTAACTGTGAGAATGGATTATTTGCCAGATACATCAGGGATGCGAAGTGCTCTGGATTGGCGACAAAATGAATTAAACCGCTTAGAGCATGGACAGCAAGCCATCGTTGCCATGTATGCTAGAGGGCGTGATTACCACAAGGTACTTAGGAATCGTTTACAGACTTTAGCCGATAAGATTGAATCAAAAATAGGTTCTTTTGGTTATCGTGTTTTTGTAGATTCTGGTCCAGTAATGGAAGTGGAGTTGGCAAATAAATCTGGATTGGGTTGGCGTGGCAAACACACCTTATTACTTAATCGTGAAGCTGGCTCGATGTTTTTCTTGGGTGAAATTTATGTCGATGTACCTTTTCCGGTTGATGAGCCCACTACCAGTCACTGTGGAGAATGTTCGGCCTGTATAGATATTTGCCCAACACAAGCGATTACCGCCCCATATCAACTTGATGCTAGACGTTGCATCTCTTATTTGACGATTGAAAGTAAAGGCGCTATTCCTGTTGAGCTTCGAGCTTTGATGGGGAACCGGGTCTACGGTTGTGATGATTGTCAGTTGGCTTGCCCTTGGAATAAATTTGCTCAACTCAGTAAGGTTCCTGATTTCTTACCAAGACATGGTTTGGATCAAACCTCTTTACTAGATTTGTGGTCATGGTCTGAAGAAGATTTTCTGAAACGTCATGAGGGTAGCCCTATTCGACGGATTGGTTACGATGCTTGGCGAAGAAACCTGGCAGTAGGCCTGGGTAATGCGCTTCGATCTAATGAATTAGCTCAAGACGAATATAAAAATATTAAAAATGCTTTGCAAAATTCTTTAGACCACTCAAGCTCATTGGTGAAGGAGCATATTGAGTGGGCTTTAGCAGTTTGAACAAGATAAAAGCAAAAAACGAGAGAAGCTAATAAACTGCCCACATGAGTTTGGATAAAAAAGTTCTATTACAAGGCGCAAAAGACGCCTTTGGCGCACCAGCTGCTGTTTTATTTGCAGGTATGGTGGGCTTTGGTGCGATGGGGCAGGCCAATCAATTAGATATTTGGCTAACCAGTGCCACGAGCTTTTTTATGTTTGCGCTACCTGGTCAGGTAGTCCTGATTGAAATGATTGTTTTAGGCTCATCGGGTGTGGCCATTGCATTTGCTGTGACATTGACTGCTACGCGTTTCTTTACGATGTGCTTAACGTTATTTCCGCAGTTCCCAGAAAAACAACGCAGTTCTTTTTATTACTTATTGGTTCATTTGATGGCAATGACATCTTGGGCCATAGCCATGAAAGATTTTCCAAAGATTCATCCGGATAAGCGTTTGGCTTATTTCACGGGGTTTGCTTTGGTTTGTTGGGGCGTCTCAACACCTGCAACTGCATTGGGTTATTTAATTGCTGGTCAGGTTCCTACTTATTTAAGTTTGGGTATGGTTTTTATCAACCCTTTATTTTTCCTCTTAACGTTTACAGAAGTAAGACCGCGCGCCAATCGTGTCGCTATTGTTTTGGGCGCCGTGATCGGCCCTGTTTCTTATCTCTGGTATCCGGATTGCTCATTACTTATTGCTGGTTTGGTAGGTGGCACGATTGCCTATAGCATCGATAAATATTTAAGGATGAAAAAGCTTGCCTGAAACTTCAGAACTCTCTCATCTATTTAATGATGCCGGCATGTGGGCAGCGTTAATTGCTGCTTGTATTGGCACCTACTTTTGGCGTGGCTTAGGTGTTTTCTTGTCAGGCAAGATTAGCCAAGACAGCGAGCTCTTTAACTGGTTGTCAGCAGTCACCTATGCGATGGTTGCTGCATTAACTTTAAGAATTATTTTGTTGCCGGTGGGTTTGTTGGCAACTGTGCCGATGTCAGTCCGAATTATTGTTTCGGTTTTGGCAGTTTTGGTAATGATTTCTAAGAAGGAAAAAAGAATGGTGCCTGCTTTGTTAACAGGCACCATTGGTTTAGTGCTTTACGGTTTATGGATTAATTTTCAATAATCCAAGTAAGTCGATTAATCTTTTTTACAAGTTTTGATGCCTAGTAATGGGTAAGCTGGGCAGAAGCGGAAAATGCCCGTTGCCATTGGAACTAAACCAATCCAACCCCATGCACCAATCACATTTGTGATTGCCAAAATAACTAAAATTGCACCAACTGTGATTCTTAGGATGCGGTCAATACCGCCAACATTGCATTGCATATATTTCCTTTTATTTAAAAAGTAACTTACTTGCCACAGTAGGTGGCGTATAACAATTCCATTACGGCAATCGCAATGGGGCTAGAAAGTTTGTAATAAATTTGTTTTCCATCGCGACGCGTGGAAACAACTTCTTCTTTGCGCAGAATGGCCAACTGTTGTGACAGTGTTGGTTGTTGAATGTGAGTGATCTGTTCTAGTTCACCGACACATTTTTCACCTTGGCTCAATTGACAAAGAAGCATCAAGCGATCGCGATTAGCGAGTGTCTTCATCATGCGACAAGCGTTATCTGCATTCTGTCTCATTAGAGACATATCAATGGCTGGTAATTCTGTTGTGCTTTGATTGGTGCGTGCGTCCATGCTGATGAACTCCGTGAATTAATACATAAATAACATTATATATTTAATTTAAATATATATCTATAAATTATTTGGCTGCCTTTGGGCTGGCTAATCAAAAGCATATCGCTTGGCTGAATCAGCAAAATTCAGGTATCGTGAGGGCTCATAAAAAATACATCAATCAAGAGGAGCGCAACATGCCAGGTCAAAAAGCTTATTTAAATCAACAGGATGTACAAAAGATATTGGCTGCTGCTAATGCGCATGCTGAAAAAAACAATTGGGCTGTCAGTATTGCGGTAGTTGATGATGGCGCTCATTTATTGGGCTTTATTCGCCGTGATGGTTGCCCAACTATTTCAGCTTATATCTCTCAAGAGAAAGCTAAAGCTTCTGCTCTAGGTCGTCGTGAGAGTAAGGTCTACGAAGACATCATCAATGGTGGTCGTCAATCTTTCATGAATGCCACGCCAGTATTGAGCGGCACTTTGGAAGGTGGTGTGAATATTGTGATTGATGGCCATACAGTAGGTGCTGTAGGTGTTTCTGGCGTCAAATCTAATGAAGATGCAGAAATTGCTAAAGCAGGTATCGCAGCACTTTAATACCCTTCAAATTAAGAAAAGTACGCATCTGTACTCATAGGCCTCATAATAGAGCCCTGTGAGTACAGAACAAACAACCCCCACCCCAGAAGCAGAACTAACTTTCGCCGATATTGGCTTTGCAGAACCTATTCTGCGTGCCGTGCTCGAGCAAGGTTATACCAAGCCTACACCGATTCAAGCGCAAGCCATGCCGCATGTATTGCAGGGTCGTGACGTGATGGGTGCTGCCCAAACGGGTACAGGTAAGACCGCAGCTTTTGTTCTGCCAATCCTTCAAAATATTCTTCCTCTGGCGAGTAGCAGTGCGTCGCCAGCGCGCCATCCCATTCGTGCATTGGTTTTAACGCCAACACGTGAGTTGGCAGATCAAGTCGCGGATAACGCTTTCAAATACGCTAAGTACACGGATATTAGAACTGCTGTTGTTTTTGGTGGCGTTGATATGTCTGCTCAAACTACATTGTTGCGTTCAGGTATTGAATTATTAATTGCAACACCAGGTCGTTTGTTAGATCACATCACTCAAAAAACAGCAAACTTATCTCAAGTGCAAATTTTGATTTTGGACGAAGCTGACCGTATGTTGGATATGGGCTTCTTGCCTGATCTGCAGCGCATCATTGGCTTGATTCCATCGCAAAGACAAACTCTATTGTTCTCTGCCACCTTCTCGCCAGAAATTAAAAAATTAGCGCAAAGTTATTTGCGTGATCCTGTGACGATTGAAGTGGCCAGACAAAATGCTGCTGCAGATACCGTGCAGCAAATTATTCACATGGTGCCTTCAGAGAAAAAGAAGGATGCTGTTGTCAAAGTGCTGAATGCACGTATCCAAAAAGGCTTATCTCGCCAGGCGATTGTTTTCACCAACAGCCGAATCGGTTGTAGCAAGCTGGCTAGTGCACTTGAGCGCAGTGGCATCAAAGCTGGCGCTATCCATGGTGATAAGAGTCAGATTGAGCGTATGCAGATTTTGGAGTCGTTCAAAAAAGGCACGATGGATGTTTTAGTGGCAACAGATGTTGCTGCTAGGGGTCTTGATATTGCTGATATGCCTTGCGTGATCAATCATGAATTACCGTTCAACGCAGAAGATTATGTGCATCGTATTGGTCGAACTGGCCGTGCTGGTGCGCAAGGTGATGCGATCGCTTTGGTTGATCCTTCTGAAGAAAGATTATTGGCAGATATTGAAAAGCTCATGAACCGTAAGTTAGTTCGTATGCCGGTGCCTGATCCTTCCGGTGGTGTGGCTGCTGACCCATTCTTTTACATGCCTTATCGCGCTAAAGAAGATTCCTCTGCAGCAACCAACTCTACAAATTTAAATTCTGATTCTGCTGCGGGTACAGCTTCTGTGAATTCAACTGCTAAGCCTTCAATTAAACCTACAGCAAAGCCTGTTGGTGCTTTATTAGGCGGTTTTAAGAAAAAATCCTAAGCTTTATTCTGATTTCAGAATAGCTCTGTAGTTTTCAATCGCTATTTCAAGCCATTTAGAGACCCTAGAAGCGTTTTCTTGGTAAAGGCGCTCATCATTTAAGCCTAAGTGCTTGGCTGCAGCCTGAAGGGCTTTTAAACAGTTTTCAGGGCTATCCGTATGAATGGCTTTAGCTAAAGTCTGTTTACTGAGTTTTTCGTTATTCTCATCAAGTACCAATGGCAAATGTAGGTACTGAGGTTGTTTGTATCCCAATTGTTTTTGAAGATAAATCTGACGAGGGGTGTTGTCCAATAAATCAGCACCCCGAACAATATGTGTGATGCCTTGAAGTGCATCATCAACAACGACAGCCAATTGATATGTAAAGATGCCGTCAGCGCGTCTTAAAACAAAATCACCCACTGTCTTGCGAAGATCTTCATCATCAACCCGCAAGCGCCAAGCACAGGGTTCAACGATATCTTTTTTATCTCTACATGTTCCTGGGTACATTAATTCTTCATGGCGCTGTTTCTTGTGACCAAGCGATAAAAGTGCGTCCTCAATTTGTTTGCGAGTACACCTGCAAGCAAAAGATTTCTGAGAATTGATTAATTCATTCAGCGCGCTTTGGTAAAAAGCTGTTCTTTTTGATTGGTATTCAATGTCGCCATCCCACTCTAAACCGCATGCCATCAACTGTTGGATGATCATTTTGTCAGCACCTGGGATGCAGCGGGGGAGATCTAAGTCTTCGATACGTAAAAGCCATTTTCCATTATGTGCCCGGGCGTGGAGCCAACTACCTAGGGCGGTCGCGAGCGACCCTGCGTGCAGAGCGCCTGTGGGTGAGGGTGCGAAGCGACCAAGGTAATTGCAAGTCAACATAGCTAAAATCATCTCATGTCTTTAAATACCAACTTTGTACATCTACGCCTCCACTCGGAATATTCCATTGTGGATGGGGCTGTACGCATAGATGATGCCATCTCTGCGGCGGTTAAGGATGGAATGGGGGCATTAGCCCTTACAGACTTGGGTAATGTCTTTGGTTTAGTGAAGTTTTATCAAGCAGCTCGTAAAGAGGGTGTTAAGCCAATTGTTGGTAGTGATGTTTGGATTACCAATCCAGATGAAAGAGATAAACCTTTTCGTTTGCAACTCTTGGTAAAAAATCATCAAGGCTATTTGAATCTATGTGAGCTACTCACTAAGGCTTCTCTAACCAATCAATTTAAAGGACGAGCTGAAGTTGATCCGATTTGGTTTAAGGATCATGCGGAAGGTTTAATTGCTTTATCAGGCGCTCGTTTTGGTGATATTGGAGTTGCATTGTTAGCAGGTCAAGTTGATGAGGCAAAAGCAAAGGCGAAGGTTTGGTCTAACTATTTTCCTGAATCTTTTTATATAGAGATTCAAAGGGCAGGGCATCCACAAGATGAAGCTCATCTTCATGCCGCTGTTCATTTGGCAAATGAATTGAAATTGCCTGTAGTTGCAACGCATTCAATTCAGTTCATGAAAAAGACTGATTACAACGCCCACGAAGCGAGGGTTTGTATTGCAGAGGGTGAGATTTTGGCTAACCCTAAACGGGTTCGTAAATTCACGGCTGATCAATATTTCAAGACACAAGAGGAGATGCAGGAATTATTTGGTGATTTACCTGCCGCTATTACTCATACCGTTGAGATCGCTAAGCGTTGCAATCTCAGCTTAACTTTAGGCAAACCACGTTTACCTGATTTCCCAATTCCAAAAGGTATGACCCTAGATGGTTATTTGTTAGAGAAAGCCATGGATGGCTTATCTCAACACTTAATGCATTTATATCCAGATGAGGCAGAGCGAGAGCAGCAACGACCGACTTACGAAGCTCGTTTGAAGTTTGAAGTGAATACCATTGCTCAGATGGGTTTTCCCGGTTACTTCCTCATCGTTGCTGACTTTATTAACTGGGCGAAAAATAACGGTGTCCCTGTTGGTCCTGGTCGTGGATCTGGCGCAGGATCATTGGTTGCTTATTCATTAGGTATTACCGATCTTGACCCACTTCGTTACAACTTACTCTTTGAGCGTTTCTTAAATCCTGAGCGCGTTTCAATGCCTGACTTTGATATTGACTTCTGTCAGCATGGCCGCGATCGCGTGATTGCTTACGTTAAAGATAAATATGGCAAAGATGCTGTTAGCCAAATTGCTACTTTTGGCACCATGGCAGCTCGTGCTGCGATTCGAGATGTGGGGCGTGTGCTTGAGCAACCTTATGGATTCGTGGATGGGATTTCAAAATTAATTCCCAATAAACCTGGTCAACAAGTCACGATTGAGCAAGCTAAAAAAGATGAAAAGCTGTTGGCTGAACGTGAATCTCGTGAAGAAGAAGTTAAACAGTTACTAGGTTTGGCCCAACAATTAGAAGGCATGACTCGTAACGTTGGTATGCATGCCGGTGGTGTATTGATTGCCCCAGGCAAATTAACTGATTTTTGCCCGCTGTATACCCAAGGAAGTAAAGACGGCAAAGAGACAGCAGATGCTGGTGTTGTGAGTCAATTTGATAAAGATGACGTCGAAGCAGTCGGCTTAGTTAAGTTCGACTTCTTAGGTTTAACAACATTAACTATTTTGGATTGGGCTGAACGGTATATCCATCAGCTATATCCAGATAAAAAAGACTGGAGAGTGGGTCAGGCTCCATTAGATGATCCAGCTGCATTTGATATTTTAAAAACTGCCAACACAGTAGCTGTGTTCCAGTTAGAAAGTCGCGGCATGCAAGGCATGCTTCGCGAGGCTAAGCCTGACCGATTTGAAGACATCATTGCGCTAGTAGCTCTGTATCGTCCAGGCCCTATGGATTTGATTCCATCCTTTATTGCACGTAAGCATGGCAAGGAGCAGGTTCATTATCCAGATGCTCGTGTTGAACCTGTGCTTCAAGAAACCTACGGGATCATGGTGTATCAAGAGCAGGTGATGCAGATGGCGCAGATCATCGGTGGCTACTCTTTAGGTGGCGCTGATTTACTCCGCCGCGCCATGGGTAAGAAAAAACCAGAAGAGATGGCTGAGCACCGTCAGTTATTTAGAGATGGTTCTGCTAAGAGCGGTATGAAAACCGACAAAGCAGATGAAATCTTTGACTTGATGGAAAAGTTTGCTGGCTATGGTTTTAATAAATCTCATGCTGCTGCTTATGCTCTATTGGCTTATCACACGGCTTGGTTAAAGGCACATTACCCTGCTGAATTCATGGCTGCCAACATGTCGCTCGCTATGGATGACACGGATAAGGTCAAAATTCTTTATGAAGATGCCAAAGCCAACAAGATCACCATCTTGCCACCAGATGTGAACACCAGTGTTTATCGTTTTATGCCTTTGCGCGACAACCCACAAGATCTAAGCCAAGCAGCCAGCATGATTCGTTACGGCTTGGGTGCTATTCGTGGAACTGGTGAAGCAGCGATTGAGCAAATTATTGAAGCTAGAAAAAATGGACCTTTCATTGATTTATTTGATTTCTGCTCAAGATTAGATCGCCGTGTTGTCAATCGCCGCACCATGGAAGCATTGATTCGTGCGGGAGCTTTTGACTCTCTCTATGGTGGCTTTGATTCTCGATCTACTTTATTGGCCTCCCTACCAATTGCTATGGAGGCTGCTGATCAAGCGGAAGCTTCTGCACAACAGGTGAGCTTATTTGATATGGCAGGCTCTGCAGATGAACATAAGCCGGAGTTAGTCAAAGAAGCAGTTTGGTTTGAAAAGCGTCGTTTACAAGAAGAAAAAACTGCTCTAGGTCTCTACTTAACTGGACATCTATTTGATGCTTATCGAGACGAAGTGAGCCACTTTGTGCGGACCAGCTTAAATCAATTAACCGAAGGTAAAGATCGCTTGATATCCGGCATCATGACTTCAACCAGAAGCATGATGGGCCCGCGTGGCAAATTAATGATTGCAACTATTGATGATGGTAGCGCTCAAATAGAGATGACCATTTACAGCGAGATCTTTGAGCCTAACCGTCACTGGCTAAAAGAAGATGAGCTCATCATTGCCAAGGTGAGTGTGACCCCAGATAAGTTTTCTGGCGGTATGCGTGTGGTTGCAGACTCCATCATGGATGTCACCAGCGCTCGTTTGAAGTTTGCAAGAAGCTTGCATGTTCAATTGCAACCAGGCATGGATATTCAGGGGTTCAAGCAGCAAGTGGGTTCTTATGTTGGTAAGCAAGGGCAGGGCTTGTTAATGACAGCTGACGTTATCTCAAACGGTACTGTTTGTTTGGTTCAATTCCCAGAAACATGGAAGATTTACCCAGATGACGATAGCATCAGAGGCCTTAGTCAGGCTTTAAATGGTGCTGGTGGTCAAGGCGCTGTAGAAGTTAAATACGCTTAATCACCTGCTAGAAGCTCTTAATAGAATTACTTTAAGAATTATTTAAGGCTTTTAATAAATTTCAATACTTCATCCTTGTTAGCCTCTGGTGCACCCATGTGGCTTGCATGACTCAACATAAAGACGCTGAGTGGATGGGCTTGAAGTTGGTTGAAAATGTAGTACTCACCCTTTTTGGAAATATTGTCTTCTGTTGAGTTAATCAGCATGGCAGGAATCGCTTTCATTGATTTTGAAATACGAGCTGCTGATTGAGACATGTTTCCTAGACCTTCTGGATCAAAGTAGGATAAATAGATGTTGGCAGTGGAAGTCTGTGTTCGGCTTCTGTTTCCGCTATTAGGGTCTGTAAAAGAAATGGCTTCGTTACCTTTGCCACTAGCGACCATATCTTTTGCATTGACAACATCTCTCGTGGATCGATTGAATTCGTAAAAAATTTCAGGCACGTGACCAGGAGCAATTAATACGATCGCATCAATGTCGTGATATTGGCTGGTATAGGCCAACACACCGTTGGCCCCAAAGCTGTGACCAACTAAAACTATCTTTTTGTAACCCCGTGATTTGAGTTGTTTCACCCTGGTGTTGAGTTCTTGCAGTCCATCCTGATAGGTAACATCATAAAGTCGTAAACGGCTCCATGGCATGGTGGGAGATTCAACGGTAAAACCTGCCTCTTGTAAAAAATGAGCAAGCGGCCCAGGAGGCGCACCCCATTTGCCGTGCATAGAAATAATGGCAATTTCTTTTTCTTGTGCCCAAGTAGGGTTTAAGAAAAACAAAGAAAAAACAGTCATGAGCGACCAGATGATTTTCATCATATTTAAACCATTCTCAGTAACTTGATGACTTCAATCAAGTTTGATATTAAAGAGATTCACTGCTTCAAGAACTTTTTGGACTGAAAGATTCACCAAGCAATCACTGCGACTATCTGCCTTATCTTCACATCCTGCTTTGCGGCAAGGTACACATTCACCAGGCCCTTGAATGATTGCAACATTTCCTACCTTTTGAATCTTTGCTCTCAGTTGGTAGGGTTGCATGCCAATAAAGCCATTTGGCCAAGGGCCAAAATTAGTTGGAGGTGTTGCACCAAATAAAGTGATGGTTGGCGCATCACAGGCTGCTGCCAAGTGAGTCACCGAGGTATCTACACCAATGTAAAGCTGGGCTTTTCTTAAGAGAGTGCCTAATTGATCGAGCTTTAAGCCGCCGTCTAAATTTAAAACCTTCGCTACTGCTTCTGGTTGAAGGAGTGAAATGATAGATTGATTCAATTCTCGATCTTGAGGGATGGGAGCGCCACTTAAAACAATTTGATAGTTTTTACTAAGCTGATTAATAAGCTCCACCCAGTTACCTAAAGGCCAGCGCTTGTAAGCAGTGAGTGGTGTCGGGTGAATCACAATGAATGGTGCCACTAACTGCTTTTCAATTTTCTCAGGAAGAGCTACCGCTTGCGGCGGTCTAACTGAAAGACCTGAGCCAAATAATTCTTGATCATCAACCAATGTTTCTAATAGCCGCAATTTCTCAGTAATCACATGCTGATGAAAGTAGTCGACTTCTACGGTATGCAGGCAAATCTTTTTCTTCCACCAATTTAATTTTTTCTCATTAGGAACAACGCCAACGCGATGCCTTGCTGAAACCAGCCCGTAGATATAAGCCCTGTCACTGGGTTGTGTGACTATGGCTAAATCGTATCTTTGAAATAATTGAAAGAACTGCTTAAAGTAATCTTTTAGTTTTGGCCGCGGCTTTGTGCCAATTAATTGATGAATATCTTCATTGCCAGTCAGCATGTGAAGACTATTTTCATAACCCAAGAAATCAACTTTTGCAGTTGGCCATTTCTTTTTGATGGCGCTGATGAGTGGTGTTGTGATGAGGGTGTCACCAATTTGTCTGGTGGCGATAATCAAAACTTTATTTAATTTCATGGACTTCATTGGCAATAATTCTATGAATTATTTTGGCTTTGATTGCCAAGTTGCCAGAGCTTAAGATATTTGTAATATGAGGTGGCGCCATTGGAGATAGCTAAAGCCAAACCATATTGCCCATCTAAGAAACCCTTTCTCAGAATATATGTTCTGAAAAAGCCCCAAAAACCATGAAGGAGTGCTTGTGCAAGGTTACCTTTTTTGCCTTTCTGAAAGGCCTGAAGGGCAGAAGCAGTTGAGTAGGTGTCAACTTTCTTGAGTACCTGCTCAAAGCTTCTATAGCTGTAATGTAAGAAGTGATTCTTCAGTTGAGCAACGTCACTATTAGGTAGTAGTCTTTCGTGCACTAAATGGTCTGAGAATTTGGCAGTGCCTC
Source organism: Polynucleobacter sp. (assembly GCA_024642065.1). Lineage (GTDB taxonomy): Bacteria > Pseudomonadota > Gammaproteobacteria > Burkholderiales > Burkholderiaceae > Polynucleobacter. Next base: position 138,472 of record JAHEBW010000044.1, read on the forward strand.
TTTTAAACAGGCGATCCACATAATCTGGGTACCAGCCTGAGTGCTTCATAAAGCGACCGCAATACCAAGATGATCTAGGGATGGCATAGCAATCTTTACTTGAACTTGACTCCATAACATCCAAGATCTCTTGTTTAAGCTCTGGAGTGACTCTTTCATCGGCATCGATTGATAAGACCCAATCTTGGGTGGCTAAATTCAAGGCACGGTTCTTTTGAGGGCCAAAACCAGGCCAATCTGCTGTTATTTCAACTTTGGCGCCATAGGATTTGGCAATATTTACCGTTTGATCAGTACTCTGACTATCAACGATAATGATCTCATTCGCGAAGGAAATACTCTCAAGACAGTCCTTGAGGTTTGCTTCTTCATTTTTGGTAATTAAGATAACAGATAAGCCCATGATGGGATGTTAGCACCGGTGTAGGTTACGATTCAGGTTATGGACTCAAATAGTATCAATATTAGTACTCAAACGGCATTAACTCGCATCCTTAAATATGCCTTGCCCCA
>JAHEBW010000036.1:0-1874 GCA_024642065.1 Polynucleobacter sp.
GAGACATGAAATATTTTTTCAAACTGAAACCGATAAGGCTGTGCTTGCGGTTTGCAATTGAGCACGTAGGAGTGTCGCTCACCCCAAGGGGTGTTGGTGATTTCTGCAACAATAAACTCAAGATTATTATCTTCAGCATCGAAGCAATAATAAAAGCTGACGGGATTAAAGATAAACCCAAAATAGCGTAAATGGGTGAGCAGTCTGATCGGGCCGGTGGGCGTTTCACCTGTTTCTTTTTGAATAAAAGCGCGAATCGATTTGTCCAGATTAGAAGCTTTTCCATCGAAATAATCGCCACGTAAAAAGCTGGCAAGATTGCGACCTTGGTAGGACCAAAACCAAAAGGGCTTAAACAGGGTTGGCATCTCGGCTAAGTCTAAATACATCATGAAGAGCTTATATTGGAAACCATGATCTACTGGTGAGTAGCGGTGGTGATTGACTCGCCCTGTGAAGATGCAGCTGTGCTTGCTAGCCATGACGCGTGGCGTCCTTAGATTGCGCTTGTTGGAAGTGTTCAAGGGCGGCGAGCGCACTTGCAACGCCATCCTCATGAAATCCATTGCGCCAATAAGCGCCAGCATATCCCGTTCGATTGACACCGCTAATCTCAGCGTGTCTTAACTGCGCCGCTATTCCTTTAGGGGTAAAGACGGGGTGCGTGTAGTTGAGTGTTTTGATGATCTTGTTTGGATCAATCTGACTGGTATGGTTAAGCGTCACTAAGAAAGGCTCAGGAGACTCCAGCGACTGCAAGATGTTCATGTTGTAAGTCACTGCTGCAAGGTTAAGCGGTTGTTTGGTGATGTGATAGTTCCAAGCGGCCCAGGCCAGTTTCTTTTTGGGCATTAAACTCATATCAGTGTGAAGAACGATTTGATTATTTTGGTATGGAATTGCCCCTAAGATTTCAATCTCATCATTTGATGCATCTTCTAATATCGCTAAGGCTTGGTCGCTATGACAGGCAAAAAATACCCAATCAAATAACTCAGCTGCTTGGTTTTTAGGTTTAACGATGACCCCGACATGCTTCCTTTGCACAGACTCAATGGGGGTATTGAGTCGAATATTATCCTTAAACGCTTGGGTGAGTTTTTCAACATAAGCTTTAGAGCCGCCCTTGATGACTCGCCATTCGGGCCTGTCGGAAACGCTCAACATCCCATGATTATGGAAGAAGCGTATGAAAAACTTTGCAGGAAACTCAAACATTTGGTCTGGGGAGGCTGACCAAATAGCGGAGCCCATCGGGATCACGTAATGCGCAATGAATTTCTCCCCATAACCATTAAGCTTTAGGTATTCACCAAAGGGCATGTCTGCTTGGTGATCATCGAGCAAGGCAGGGGCTTCTTGATTGAAGCGCAATATATCTCGAATCATGCCAATAAAGCTCGGGCGAAACAGATTACGTCTTTGCGCAAAAAGACTATTTAAACTGGTGCCATTGTATTCCAGGCCTGAAGCTTCATCATGAACACTAAAGCTCATATCACTGCTTTGGGTTTCAACCCCTAGCGTGTCGAGCATTTCAATGAAATTTGGGTAGGTCCAATCGTTATACACAATGAAGCCGGTATCGATATTGTATCGCTTACCAAATGCGTCTATCTCGTGGGTATGGGTGTGGCCGCCAATATGGCCATCCGCCTCAAACACCGTGACCTCATGTTGTTTGGATAGGTGCCAGGCAAGCGTGTTTCCTGAAACACCAGAGCCAATAATTGCAATCTTCATCGAGCCGCTCTTTTTTGGGATAAGACTTCAGCGGGTACTTTTCTTAAGTCCCAAACCAAGCCCAACGCAGAAAGAAATTTGAGTCCGTAATAGGTCAAATCAATTTCCCACCAATAAAAGCCTTGTCGTGC
>JAHEBW010000036.1:1974-6345 GCA_024642065.1 Polynucleobacter sp.
TGCTCATGCGGATCAACGGCTTTACTGTCGAACCAAGCAAGTATCGTTTTGAAAACCATTTATTGCGCATCCTTCTTCAAGTGACTGTCCCATTCTTGCGGTATTTTGACTAGTTTATTGATGTCATAACCCATGCCTTTTATTTGGGCAACGAACCCATTGTATTGTGCATCCGACAACTGCGGATTGCGAGACATCAGCCAGACATAATCCCGAGCATTTCTTGCGATGATGGTCGTTTGATAGTCCGCATCTAAATGCACAATTCTGTACTCGGCTTTAATCGGCCATATGAACTGCATGCCCCAAATTGCGTTACCCGTGTTTGGCACAACAAAGCCGGTTGGATGGTAGCTTTTGAGTTCGCCATTCACACTTCCTTTTCTGAAGGTAAAGGTAGTTTTAATGCTGCCATCACTGTCCAAAGCGTAAGACTCAATCCCATTGTGCACATCTTTTTCAATGAAGGTTGGAATGCAGGCAATGACATACCAATCACCCATAAACTGATGAAGATTAACCTGATCAACAGTCTTGATGGGTGGCAAACTCGAACACGCGGAGAGAACCGCGCAGAGTGAAGCTAAAATAGATCGTTTCATTTTTTAATTCGCCTTTTATTTGAGAACGTAATCAATACGCCCATCTTCCGTGAGTGATTGTAAGGCAAGCCACTCATTATCTTGTCCGTACCAAATATCTATTTTGAATTTTGCAGTATCAATCTTGTAGTGTTCGGCTTTAACACTTTGGCCTTTAGCGAAAATCGTTTCCTGCCCCAATGCTGAAATATTGGCCGATAAGTAATCGCCAGTTTGTGGATTGAGTAATTTTTTTTGTTGAAGTATTTTGGGGTTCCAGTACGCAAAAGTCATGATGCATTCCGCATTGATCTCGGTCGAGTTTGGGGAAGATAATTTAAATGACGTTTTTTCTTGGATCCCTTTTACAAGCGTTGTTTTGCTGTTTTCTTGTGTTTTGGCTTCTAATTTTTTTAGGCAGTTGTTTTCCCAAGTCTCAGTCGCTTGATGGTGGTATTTAAAAAAACTGATAGAGAGTATTTTAATATTAAACTTGGCTTCACTTTTTAGTATTTGTTGATTATTTGCTGTGTCAGAAAGCACAAACTGATGGGTGCCGATGGGCTTCCCATCCATGGAAACATCAAAGTTCCAGTTTTGGGCGGCAGCAGTCACAGGCATTAAACAGACAGTAAAACTGATAAGAAATTTATGCATGTTTCGTTGCGCGCGCATTATTCGCCTTTAGGGAACCAGGGTAAAAAAGCATTCGTTTTTTGAACATAGGTTTTATAGTCTGGGCGACGTTGTGCAATATCTGCTTCTAGTAATTTTACGCCAGTGACTTTAATCAGTAAGTAGATCATGAAGACTGATGAAATCATTGTCCACCAAGCGCCACCAGCCAGTCCAATTAAGCCATAACATAACCAAATGCAAGACTCCCCAAAGTAATTCGGATGCCTTGTATAGCGCCAAACCCCTTTATCGAGAACCTTGCCTTTATTTTCGGGTGTTGATTTAAACAGACTTAATTGTGCGTCCCCCAGCACCTGGAAGAGCATGCCTATTATCCAAAGGCTGACACCAATCCAGTCGAAGGCATTAAGCGAATTGGTAGATTGACTAGCCAAGTTCAAAGGTAATGAGATAAACCATGCTAAAAATGCCTGCAATATAAAGACAAGATAAATACTTTTGTACCTAAAGTTGGGCTGGTTTCTTGCCCTGATGGCCTGATAACGTAAATCTTCAGCTTTGTTATGGTTACGCAGGTGCAGATAACTGGATAGCCTAATCGACCATATACTCACTAACAGTAAAATTAAATAAGCACGTTCACTTGGCGCATTTAGTAAGCTAAAAGTGATCGCTGTCGCAATTAAGAAAAACATGGCCCACAGGCTGTCAACGACGGTGACGTTGTCATTCCTGAGGCTCAATGACCAACCCAAGCACGCGATGACTAACATCGGTATTAAAGTAATAAAGTAGATTTGCATGGATATTGTTTCTTGAAGTATTTTTGGAGAGCTTTAGTGGTCTTTAGAGGCGGCGATTTTAAGTAAAATGGGAACAATTGTGGCCCATCCAATACTCAAATAAATGATTGCTGTGCTTGGATTACTAAGTTGGAGCGCACCTAGGCGAGCACCACTCCAATAAGATAAAGGGCCAGCAACTGCGCCAATGAACATGGCGAGTACTTTCCTGTCGTGGAGCCAACTCAGGCTAATGTTCATCGTGCTGGCAAATAATGCCCACAGCATGATCATCCAGGGTGGCGGAAGGACGTCAGGCCAGAAAGTCACCGGGCTAAAAGTAATCCAACCGAGGCTTTGCGGAATGCCATCAAAAATAATGCCGATGATGACGGCGACCCCCAAAAATTTGCATTCAAAAGCGCGGTCCGGGGTTCTTAATAGATGAATAAAAATGACGAGGCAGGAGATCAGCACGCCCAGCCAAGGCAATTGATTTGCACCCCCAAGGACACAAGCAAACCACCCGATTTGAAAGCCTACGATATTCAATAGCATGAGTAAGATTATCCTTTTTCGAAAAGATAATGTCCGACCCACCACTCTTGGCCATGATCAAAGCCAAAGAGTTCAGCACACGCCATAAAGAAAATACGCCAGCGTTGTCGCCAAACTTGAACGTTATCGGCGCCGTAACAACTCGCTAAAATTGGCGTGATTTTGTCGTGATTCTTATCCATATTCTCTAACCATGCGTTTGCCGTTTTTTCATAATGCGTTCCATCCCACCGCCATTGCTTGGCAATTTTAAGGTGCTTTTGAAACTGTAGCGGTGTGTCATCACTTGGCATAAAGCCGCCAGAGAAAAAGAATTGACTCATCCAGTCGTCATCACCTTGCACTTCAAATGCGTAAGGGACATCACGATGGCAGAAGATGTGCATAAAAAACTTACCCTCAGGCTTGAGCCATTGATTAAGTTTTTCAAACAAAGTTTGATAGTTACGCATGTGCTCAAACATCTCAACCGAGACGATGCGGTCAAATGTTTGGTTGATTTCAAAATGGTTCATATCGCAAGTAATTACATTTAAATTACTGAGGTTGCGCCTTGCAGCCTCTGCCAGAATAAATTCCCGCTGCGAGTTAGAGTTGGAGACTGAGGTAATTTGACTATCAGGGTAATGCTTTGCCATCCATAAAGATAACGAGCCCCATCCACAGCCAAGTTCTAAAATGGCTTGACCATTCTTGAGGTCGGCATGATGGCATGTCTCTTTTAATGCGGCCGCTTCAGATTCATCAAGATTTTTAACATCACCAGACCAATAGCAACTACTATATTTTCGATGTTTTCCAAGGGCTAAATTAAAAAAATCTGCGGGCACTTCATAATGTTGCGCATTCGCCATTTCTGGCAATGGAGCAATTTCGGCAAGCTTCATCGCTTGAAAGAATTTTGTACGCGTATCGCTAGCGACTTCACAGTTGCTTGCAGATATTTCAATTAAGCGCTGTTTACAAAGATGACGAATCCCCGCGCGAATAACGAAGTCTGGCATGAAGCCACGCTCGGAGAGTTGAATGGCTAGTTTTGAAAGAATCATGGGCTACCCTTCTATATATTTATAGTGAGTATGAGCTAAAAGTCTAAAGAAGGTTTTATCAATTGAACAATTTATTAATAATGCACTCAAAGAAATGATGAAAAACATTCAAACGATTTACTTGGCGGGTGGTTGCTATTGGGGCATGGAAGAGCTTTTTAGAGCCATCCCCGGTGTTGTGCAAACCCAGGTAGGCTTCTCGGGTGGACATATCGCCAATGTGGCTTATAGGGAAGTCACGACCGGCACCACGGGTCATGCAGAAACGCTCATGGTGCAATTTGATTCCGATCGCGTTTCGTTAAGGTCTTTATTGTTTGAATTTTTTAGGGTGCATAACCCAACGAAACCCAATCAACAAGGTAATGATATTGGCACGCAGTACCGTTCTACGATTTTTTATACAGATGCCGAGCAAGAGGCGATTGCTCAAGAGGTGATGAGCATCGTGAATGACTCTGGGCAATGGGGATCGTCTCTTGTGACGGAACTAGTCCCGTTCAAGGCTTTCTATCCTGCAGAAGAAAAGCATCAGAAATATATTATGAAGTTTCCCGATGGCTACACTTGCCATTACAGAAGAAACTTTAACTTTGGAGAGACAGGCGAATGAAAATTTTATTATTGATTATTGCGATTACGGCTTTAGTTCTTTTGATTTCAAAGCAGTCAGAAGCCGCGAGCGTTCCAACACCAGGTGAGACAGCCCCAGGTTTCAGATTGATCGATCAAAATGGGGAAATTAAAAAACTCTCAGACTTC
>JAHEBW010000015.1 GCA_024642065.1 Polynucleobacter sp.
CGAAAAGGCTTCTCCTGAAGGCTAGCGATATATTCGCTGAGCCCCTCAGGGTCAAAATTCAACAGGTTGGTGCGTGAGTCAATCAATGTGTAGCGTTAAATTAACGTGCAAATACTTGCATACCTGGGAAGAAGAATGCGATTTCCACAGCAGCAGTTTCAGGAGCATCTGAACCGTGAACAGCGTTAGCATCAATGCTGTCAGCAAAATCAGCACGAATCGTACCTTTGTCAGCCTTCTTAGGATCTGTAGCACCCATCAAATCACGGTTCTTAGCGATCGCGCCTTCACCTTGCAATGCTTGAATCATTACAGGACCTGAGATCATGAAATCTACTAGATCTTTAAAGAAAGGACGCTCTTTGTGAACAGCGTAGAACTGCTCTGCTTCTTGACGTGAAAGGTGAGCCATTTTTGCAGCTACCACTTTCAAGCCAGCCTGCTCAAAACGTGCGTAAATTTGACCAATAACGTTTTTAGCTACTGCGTCTGGTTTGATGATAGAAAGTGTGCGCTCAATTGCCATGACTAAACTCCATTGATAGATAGATTAAAACCCCAAATTATACAACTTTTGGAAGGGTTTACCCCGCCTGACAGCCTTTAAAAGCATTGATTTTTAAGGAAAAGTGGTCTAACTCAAGCCTCTTCTGGCCAGTTTGCTCTCGAAAACACCCCTATTTCCATATCAACTATCCAAAAAAGCCTTGAAATTCACACGAAATGTCTATACTTAACAGTACGAGCCCAGTGGTGGGCGAGTCATGTTTAATACATAAAGGAGTTTTAATGAGCGATCTCAACACTTATGGTTTTGGGCACGGAAGCGCAACAACAAGCGTTCAAGTCCGCAACCGGGTGTTACGTAACACCTATGCCCTTTTGGCTTTATCGATGGTCCCTACAATTTTAGGTGCCTGGATTGGTGTTGCTACAGGTTTTTCACTTTTCGCCGGCAGTCCATTTATCGGACTCATTGCATTCATTGCGATTGCTTTCGGATTCTTCTGGGCAATTGAAAAGAACAAGGATAGTGGCCTAGGCGTTGTATTGTTACTCGGCTTCACATTCTTTATGGGCTTGATGCTCTCTCGCCTTATTGGCTCAATCCTAGGATTTAGCAACGGCGCCAGCCTCATCATGACAGCATTTGGTGGTACTGCCATCATATTTGCAGGTATGGCAACATTAGCCGGTAGCGTTAAAAAGGATTTATCAGAAGGTCTTGGTAAATGGCTTTTTGCTGGCGTGATTCTGTTGTTAATTGCATCTGTAGCCAATATCTGGCTTCAAATGCCTGCATTGATGTTGACCATCAGCGTTGCAGCAATTGCAATTTTCTCAGCCTTCATCTTGGTTGATGTTCAACGCATCATCAATGGCGGTGAGACTAACTACGTGATTGCAACCCTCAGCATCTACTTAAACGTTTACAACGTATTTAGTAACTTGCTAGCGCTACTTGGTATCTTTGGCGGCGAAAAAGACTAAGTTATTTAATCTTAAAAAAGAAACCGACTAAGGCAACTTAGTCGGTTTCTTCATTTATGGAACATGCTGGTGATGGTTAAGGTCTTTCGAACACCGCAATCGATTCAATATGAGAGGTATGAGGAAACATATTGATGACACCAGCAGACTTGAGTCGGTACCCTGCCTGCCCAACCAAAATACCCACATCTCTAGCCAGAGTGGCAGGATTACAAGAGACATAAACTATTCGACTAGGTAGGTAATCTTTATCAGATGATTTCTCTGATGAAGCCAATGAGGCTAAAGCAGTCGCTAAGGCCATTGCACCGTCCCGTGGAGGGTCGATAAGCCATTTTGAAGCAAGGCCCCAAGATTTAATAACTTCCGGAGTTACTTCAAATAAATTAGAACACGCAAAATTGACACTATCAGAGAGTTGATTGTGTCGGGCATTTTCTTGGGCTCGCTGAGTTAAACCTTCACTACCCTCAATGCCAAAAACTTCTCTAGATAAACGAGCCAAAGGTAATGTGAAGTTACCAATGCCGCAGAAGAGATCCAAGACGCGCTCATGCTTGAGGGGATTTAGCAACCGAATGGCATGCCCCACAAGCACTTGATTAATCTGATGGTTAACTTGAGTGAAATCAGTTGGCTTAAAAGGTATTTCAATATCGAATTCTGGCAATCGATAACAAAGATGGCTTTTCTCTGGATAAAACGGATAAGCCGTATCAAGATCGCCAGGCTGCAACCAAATATGAATTTGATGCAATTGAGCAAAAGCTCTAATTAATTCTTGATCATCCTTAGAGAGCGCTGCCATGTGCCTCAGAACAAAAACAGAACTTCGACTACCAGGCTGAATATCCTCACCTACAGCAAACTCTATTTGAGGAATGGTTTCTGGCTTAGAAAGCGAACCAATCAAATCACGCCAGTGTGGCAATAAATCAGAAAGATGCTTTGGCAAAATGTCACAAGACAACATGTCTGTAATACGACTAGCTTTTTTCTGATGAAAGCCAACCAGAATTCTGCCTTTAGGAATTTTAAAAACAGACAGGCGGCCCCTATAACGATATTCCCAAGCAGGCCCTGCAATCGGCCTCAAAAGAACCTCAGGCTTTGTTCTACCCAAGTACCTCAAGTTATCTTCAAGTACTCGCTGCTTCATAGCAAGTTGAGCGCGGGTATCTAAATGTTGCATCGAGCAGCCGCCGCACTCTTCAAAGGAAGGGCATTTTGGCTGGATTCTGCTGGGTGATGATTTGTATATTTTGAGTAGCTTTGCCATCTCAAATTTACTTTTCACCTTATAGGATTGATACTCTACATCCTCGCCGGGCAGCGCATCATGAATAAACACAACCTTGCCTGGAACGCCGTTTTCATCTCTAGGACGAGCAACGCCTTGAGCTTCAAGATTGAGGGATTCAACAACAACTCTAGTCACGATAAATCTTTAGGATCAGTTGAAAATAACTCTAGATACTGCTGCCAGAATGCTCCTGTTGGAGTTTTTGATTCTTTAAGCAACTCGCTTTTTACGAACTTGATTTCTTCATCATATTCATCTGGAGTCACGCCACCGCGCATCCGTTGAAAACGGCAGTACAGCAAATAAGTGTTGACCACATCAGTTTCACAATAGTCACGAATCTCTTTGATTTTGCCATCCAAGAAACCCTGCCAAACTTGACCACCATCCATACCCATCTTGCCAGGGAAGCCACACATTTTTGCCAAGGCATCTAGTGGTGCGTTGGCGCGTCCTGAGAATTTAGCCAAGAGATCCATCAGATCAATATGTCTCATGTGATAACGGCTAATGTAGTTATTCCACTTAAAGTCCCTGCTGTCGCTATCACCACTCTCACCCATCTCCCAATATCTGGAAGATGTCACACCATTCAATAAGGCTCTGTAGTGCAAAACTGGTAAATCAAAGCCGCTACCGTTCCAAGATACCAATTGAGGAGTGTACTTTTCTATTAAATCGAAAAAGGCCTGCACTATTTCTTTTTCAGAACTATGAGCATCCCCCAAACTACCCACCTTGAATTGCGGTAAACCATCTTTAGTAGTTCTGCGAATAACGCAAGAAATAGCCACCACTTTTTGTAAGTGCAAAGGCATGAACTCTGTGCCAGTTTTTTCTTTTCGATCAGCGAGTGCTTGCGTAACAACTTCTAGATCGCTCACCGAATCAGGAATACCTTCTAAACAACGTATACCCGCAGCATCTGGGATAGTTTCAATATCAAAAACCAATACACCGGCCATATTTTTCCTTAATTAATTATCAAGAATGGCATCTTTATCAAGGCCATGACTTTTGAGATATTTCTTGAGCTTTACCAAAGCTTCTTGCTGTATCTGTCTAACGCGCTCTTTAGAAAGATTAATTTCTTTTGCAACGTCTTCCAATGTTGCCGGTTCCTGATTGTCCAAACCATAACGTCTAACAATCACCACTCTTTGATCATCCTTTAAGCCTTTTAACCAGCTATAAAGCATCTCATCTAGCTGTGACTTAGCTACACCCTCATGAGGTCCAGCTGTGCGCTCATCAGAAATTAAATCCAACAAACTAGAGCCAGGATCTAAATCTCGAGGCGCATCCAGTGAAGTCGTGTGCTCTGCCATAGCAAGAGCGTCAGCAACGTCCTCAATTGTTTTACCAGTCAAACTAGCAATATCTTCAATGTGAGGACTGCGAGCCTCTGCAGCCAGGGCTTGCTCTAAATATCGGCGCGCTCTTAAAACCTGGTTGATTTCTCTAATCACATGAACCGGCAAACGCACAGTTCTTACTTGACTCATCAAAGCCTTTTCAATGCTTTGCCTAATCCACCAAGTGGCATATGTAGAAAATCGAAAACCTCTTTCAGGCTCAAATTTATCGAGGGCGTGCATCAAGCCTAAATTACCCTCTTCAATCAAATCCGGAAAAGGAAGGCCACGGTTCATATAGCCTTTAGCAATGCTAACGACCAAACGTAGGTTATGCTCAATCATGGCTTGGCGCGCAGAAAAGTCGCCAGACTTCGCCCGAGTAGCGGTGTCCAATTCTTCGGCAGGTGTGAAAAGTGGCTTGCTGGCAATTTGCTGCAAATAACGCTGAACCAAGTCAGCAGTTAATTCTGCAGCCAATACCTCTTTCAACTCTTCAGGAGTAATCTCCTGATCATTTAATTCACTTAGATCAGAAAATTCACTAGAAGAATGCTTATCTGAGTCTGGTGAATTCATTTATTAAGGCAAATACGCACTTGGATCAACTGGTTTGCCATTCTTACGAAGTTCAAAATGAAGCTTCACACGATCAGCATCTGTATTACCCATCTCAGCAATTTTTTGGGCTTTTTTAACAGTGTCACCCTCTTTAACTAAGAGCGTTTTATTGTGTGCATAAGCAGTTAAATACGTATTGTCATGCTTCACAATGACTAAGTTACCGTAGCCTCTCAAACTGTTACCGGCATAAACCACCTTACCATCAGCAGCTGATTGGACTGAATCGCCTGACTTACCAGCAATTCCAATACCTTTATTTTTTCCTTCATCAAAGCGCTCAATCACCTCACCCTTGGAAGGCCAAGATAAACGAATTCCAGTTTCTGTAGCGATATCCTGCTTGGCTTTTTCCGGCTGATTCTTAGCATCAAGCTTTTCAGCTTTTTCCTGCTTTGCCACATTGAGTGGCTTTTTCTCCAGAGGCTTCTCTTGCTTTACTTCCATTTTGGAGACGGTTGCTTTAGGTGCTTTACTTGATTCAATGCGGATAACTTGGCCCACCTCGATCACATTAGGATCTGAGATGTTGTTCCATTCAGCAATATCTCGATGCGATTGACCGTGATCAAGAGCAATTCTTAACAGCGTATCACCGCGCTTGATACGGTAAAAACCAGCAGGCACAGGCTCGTAATTAGCGCCTGTTGAACGATCAAAAACAGGGGCTGGCGCAGATCTTGTTGCACAACCAAAGTGGCTTGCGGCAAGAATGATTAATAAGGCAGATAAGCTAGTACGAGATAAATTCATGGATCAATTATAGTAATTATGATTACACAGTGCCGGATTGCAGTGGCACAAAGAAAACTTCTTCAAGCACAGTCCTTTGATATCGCTGAGAACTAACTCGCTCAACGACAACCAACTGCTGCTCTTCCTCATTTTTAGCAACTGGAGCAACAAGCCTGCCACCAATAGCCAATTGATCAAGTAACGGATCAGGAATGCCCAAGCCAGCAGCGGCAAGAATAATTCCATCAAATGGTGCGGCCTGCGGTAAACCGCGAATGCCATCGCCATAAACCAAACGTAAATTAGGAATCCTAAAAGGTCTCAATTTAGCTCTAGCCTGATCGTGAAGAGGTCTAATTCTCTCTATGGAATAGACCTCATTAGCCACCAAACTTAATACTGCCGCCTGATACCCACAGCCCGTACCAATTTCCAAAACTTTTCCAAGCTCCTTTTTGGGCTTAAAAAGAAGCTCAACCATTCTCGCAACCACCGATGGTTTTGAAATAGTTTGTTGATGACCGATAGGTAAGGCAGAGTCCTCGTAAGCCCTTGCATCCAATGCATGATCAATAAATGCATGTCTAGGAACTGTCGCAATAGCCTCTAAAACTTGACGATGGCGCACACCTGCTGCAGCGACCTTCTCTACAAGAACTAGCCGTGCTTTATCGTAACCAGGATCTTTCTTTTGCACTATCAACCTATCAATTTAGCAATTATTGGAGTTAATTTTTATTCCAATTAGAAGCTTTCATCTGCTCACGCATAGCCAGATGAGAAAGATCTAATTGCAAAGGTGTTATGGAAACTTGGCCATTTTGAATGGCACAAAAATCAGTTCCCTCAGTTGAATCTTTAGCCAGCCCTGGAGGTCCAATCCAATAAATAGGCTCGCCACGTGGATTTTTTTGCATGATCACATCCTGAGAGTGATGGCGATTACCTAAGCGAGTAACGCGCCACGAATTCAACTGCTCATAAGAATGATTTGGAATATTCACATTTAAAAGTGTTGGCTTTGTGCCTGGACTTAAATCACCGTCAACAGGATGATTAATTTGTTGCAAAACAATATCGCGAGCTACCTGGGCAGCAGCATCAAGGCCTTGCCAACCTTTATCAACTTGAGAAAAGGCGATCGCTGGAATACCAAACATAACGCCTTCAATAGCAGCAGCAACTGTCCCTGAGTAAAGAACATCTTCACCCATATTTTCACCTTGATTAATGCCAGAAACCACGATATCCGGCCTAGAATCCAACAAACCGGTCAAAGCAATATGCACACAATCTGTTGGTGTGCCGTTGACGTATAAGAAACCATCTCTCTCACCACCAACCACTTTATTAACTGTTAGCGGGCGAGATAGTGTTAATGAATTAGATGCACCGCTATGATTTTGCTCAGGAGCAATAACAGTGACACGCCCCAAAGGACGCAAAATATCAACCAAAGCTAATAAGCCCGGCGCCAAATACCCGTCATCATTAGCAACAAGAATGTGCATTAAGCCTTAACCGCTTGAATCAAAGTAGAAACTTTTTGCTCCGGCTCTTTTTTACCAATGTCAGCACCGCCAAACATAAAGTAACCTGCCAAAAATAAAGCCAAACCAATTAACAACTGTTTTAACCATGGATTTTTCATTTAAAGATTCCTCTCAAAAATAAACTAGAATAACTTAACTGACTGAACGACGATCCATCATCGCTCTGGCTAAAGTGCTTGCATCAACATACTCTAACTCACCGCCCACTGGAACACCCCGAGCGATTCTTGAAACCTTGATACCGCGAACCTTCATCATCTCACCGATGTAATGAGCGGTAGCCTCACCCTCACTGGTGAAATTGGTGGCCAAAACAACTTCTCTTACCGGCTCTTTGCTTTGCTCAACCCGCTGAATCAAACGATCCAAATGAATTTCATTCGGGCCCAATCCATCTAATGGTGATAAACGCCCCATCAGAACAAAATACAAACCGCGGTAAGTCAAAGTCTGTTCAACCATCAACTGATCTGCTGGTGTCTCAACAACGCAAAGAATGCCAGCATCTCTTCGATCATCAGAGCAGGTTTTACAAATATCTAACTCTGAAAATGTGTTGCATAGAGAACAATGTTGAATGTGGTTAACTGCATCCAACAAACTTTGACCGAGAACTGCTGCACCATTGCGATCATGCTGCAATAAATGAAAAGCCATTCTTTGAGCAGACTTTGGCCCAACACCGGGCAAAGCTCTTAAAGCTTGCACCATACGCTGCAATGCATCTTGCGCTTGATCGGCTGGGGCGTGTTCTGACATGGTCTATTTCAATTAGAAAGGCAACTTAAAGCCTGGCGGCATTGGCATACCAGCTGTTGCACCTGACATTTTTTGACTAGCAGTTTCTTCAGCCTGACGGAATGCATCTGCATAGGCTGTAACCAAAAGATCTTCTAAGGTTTCGCGATCATCCATCACTGCATCTGAAATTTCAACACGTTTAACAACGTGCTTGCCAGTCATTGTAATTTTGACTGCACCAGCAGCGGCTTGACCAAGCACCTCTAGTGCCTCTAGCTCAGCTTGAGCACGCTTCATATTTTCTTGCATTTGCTGAGCTTGTTTCATCAAGCCAGCGATATTACCCTTCATCATCTCGAATTTCCTTTAGTGAAATTATTGAATGGGCCGAATACTGCCCGGTACAACCGTAGCACCAAACTCAGCCTGAATTGTTTTAACAAAATCATCATTGGCAATCGAATGCTCAGCACCCTCTTGCTTCTCTTGTTTGATTTTGGCTTCAACTGCCGCAATAGATTGACTCGCTTTTCCTGCTTCAATCAAAATTTTGATTTGCTTGCCTAGATAATTAGATAAGGCTTCTTGAAGTCGATTCACACTTTCAGCACTTGCTAGCTGAGGCATTCCAACAATCACAGTTGCTCTGATACCAGACGGTGACTCTTCCCAACTTTGTAACTCTGTTTGAAATGCTAGTTGCTGAACCAATCCACGAACAGGCAAAGCCTTCATCCATGACTGCCAATCAGGATCATCAGCGTTATAACTAACAGCCGCCTTTGCAGCTGGCACTGAATCAATCGACGCAGAGGCACTTGCTACAGCAGGTTTCGCCACTGGAGTGGCCGGAGCTGACCTTTGACCCATCGCCGCTGCCTTAGCAGCTGCTGGACCTGAGGCAGCAGGCATCGCTCTTCCTGGACCAGCTGATTTTGGAGACCCAGATCCATCACCCGGTTTAAATGCCAACATGCGAAGCAAGGCCATTGTGAAACCCGTTTGCTCATCGGGAGCCAAAGACAAATCTGGGCGGCTCGTGATCGCGATCTGGTAGTACAACTGAACTTCTTCTTTGGCAAACAAGCCAGCTAAACGTCTCACCTCAGCGGCTTCCGGCCAATCATCTAATACTGCTGATGGCACAGTTTGAGCTAAAGCAATTTTCTGTAGTAGCGATGCCAAATCCTGAAGTGCTAGAGAAAAAGACAAACTCTTGATCGCCATTTCATCAGCAATAGATACCAAAGAGGCACCATCTCTAGCCTGAAGTGCATTGAGAACACCAATGAGATATGTCTCATCCAAGGTGCCCAACATGGCCCGTACTGAAGCTTCGCTAACTGGACCAGCAGCATAGGCAATAGCTTGGTCAGTTAAGGACAGTGCATCACGCATTGAACCTTGGGCTGCTTTAGCTAATATACGTAAAGCTCCTATTTCATAGGTGACTGATTCAGCCTCTAAAACTTTTTGCAAATGCTCCACAATGGATGGAATAGGCATTTGCTTCAAATTGAATTGCAAACAACGTGACAACACAGTAACTGGAATCTTCTGAGGATCAGTTGTCGCTAAGATAAATTTAATATGAGGTGGCGGCTCTTCTAATGTTTTGAGCATGGCGTTAAATGCATGCCCAGTTAACATGTGAACCTCGTCAATCATGTAAACCTTAAATCGAGCACTGCTTGGCGCATACATTGCTTTTTCTAAAAGCTGGGCCATATCGTCAACACCACGATTACTCGCAGCATCCATCTCTATGTAGTCAACGTAACGACCGGCATCAATTTCTGTACATGCAGGACATTGACCACAGGGTTGAGATGTCATTTGACCTTGACCATCCGCACCGGTGCAATTAAGAGCTTTGGCCAGAATTCTGGAAATAGTTGTCTTACCAACCCCTCTTGTGCCAGTGAATAGCCAGGCATGATGCAAACGCTGCTGATCCAGGGCGTGAGTCAGTGCTTTGACCACGTGTTCTTGGCCAACCAAGGTTGAAAAATCTCTAGGGCGCCACTTTCGGGCTAAAGCTAATGCAGTCATATTGTCATTCTACAAGTAGAAGGCGGTAGAATGTCAGAGGACGGGCCTCCTCGCATGGTGGCTTGGTAACCTGGTCAGGTCGGGAACGAAGCAGCCAAACCCAAGTACTACCAGTGCCGAGGGTCGGGCTCGTCCACCTCCCACCCCTATTTTTAGACCCAATTCTCTCTGTTAAATAAAGCTTTAATTGGCTTAATTTCATACAGAAATCTCCAAAACTTCCCCATTTGCACTCAATAAATAGCTTTGGACATTTTTTTCAGGTCTCAATAAGCTCACAGCTTGTCTATAAACAGCCATTTGAATCTGATATTTCCTAAAAGCCTCGCTACTCGCTTCTGGAATAGAGAGCTTGTAATCCAGAACAATTAATCGATCAGGTAACTCAATGAGTCGGTCAATACGCAACAAACGACCATTCTCATCAGAGATATCTAATTCTTCCCAGCTCGCAAGAATGTCAGGATTAAAGAAAAACTGATTGGCCTGAGCAGAACCCAGGATGTTTAATGCTGATTGTCTGGCTTTGATCGCCAAAGAAGAAGGTAAATTTAACCAGGCAACTAATTCCTCAGCGCTTGGCATTTGATCAATGTGCGTCAGAGGCATTCTCATGACGTGCTCCATGACTGCATGGAAAGCCACACCCCAATCGAGTAAATATTGCTCTTCAACATTAAAAATATTTTCGTGACTTGATTTAACTTGGGTGACAGAGCCTTCCCAGCTTACCACAAAATCTTTAATCTGACTCGGATGACTCAGATCAGCAATCGGTAAAGCTCTCTCATGAGCAGGCTCAACCAACTGATCGAAGTCCATCTCAGGAACATTGGCTTTCAGCAGACGGGCATACCAACTACCCTCGCTCGCAGGGGCCTCCGATTTTGCACCCTTGGCCTGTGTGCCACTAATATAAATAGACTCTTTAGCTCGGGTTAGAGCGACATACAAAAGATTCCAATTCTCAATTTCGGCAATTTTTTCTTCTTGTTCTCGCAAGTGTTGGCGAGCCAAATCTTTTGGCTTGCTGGCGAAGAAAGGAGAAATGTGATTTGGCGCATCGTCTTCAGGCTGCCAATTCATTAGAACGCCCACATGATCTTGGTTACTTCTTGCACTATTAGCATTCATGAGCATTACAAAGCGGGCCTCCAAACCCTTAGCGGCATGGATGGTCAAAATTCGCACACGCTGAGAGTTAGAGTCAGAAGTCTCTTGATCATCATCCTCAGAAAAATCACCTTCATCAGGACTCTCTTCTTCAGCCCCTCTTTTGATTTTTTTTAATTCACTAATAAACCGAGTCAAACTAGGATATCGACCACCATCTAAATCTAAGGCAAGCCCTAAAAATGCATCCAAATTGGATAAGACTTGGTCCCTCTGTAATGGTGGCGCGGATTCGGCATAACGCACACGAAGATCAGCACTGTCATAAATATGATCTAAAAGATCGTGAACCGGCAAACGTCGAGAAAGCTCAGCCCAAATCCCAATCTGCTTAGCAATAGGGTTCAACTCAGAATCACCACGTGATATCAAATGCCATAGAGATTCTTCATTTCCCTGCCTCTTAGACTGAATTAATCTCATCAATTCGTTGTCACTCAAACTATACAAAGGTGACTTAAGAACTTGTGCCAAAGACAAATCATCTGTGGGTGTCAATAAAACTGATAAGAGCGCTATCAGATCCTCTGCCTCTAGGGTTTTTAGCAGGCCGCCCTGTCTAGGGCTATCACATGGGATTCCAAGGCCTCTAAAAGCACGTTCAATTTGAGGCAACGGGGTTCTTGAACGAAGCAAAATTAAGAACTCATTCCAACCCACATTTTTTTCGGCTTTAATTTTGAGTATCAATTGACCAACTTGAATAGCCTCTTGATAGCTTTGCGACTCTTTGGCTTCTTTATTGATATCAATAAAAGGAGTCTCTAATGCATTTCTATTAGATTGAGCCTCCCATTCTGGATAAGGTATCAATGGCAATCTGTAGACTTCACCTTCACCATAGTGATTAGTCGCTTGGGGATTACGCTTTTGCTCTTTAAATGGATAAGCGCCAGGCAACTCTTCCAAGCTAAAGGTTTGATTGACTGCATTTAATACTGCGGGGCTATTTCTTCGCGTCTCATTAAATGGATGAACAACCGCATGAAAGTGTTTTTCCAAGTAAGCCTTAGCCTGTTCAAACAAACGAACATCAGCGCGCCTAAATCGATAAATAGATTGCTTAGGATCTCCCACTAAAAATACAGTGGGCTTTTGCTCATCTTGGCCATAAGCATTTAGCCAAGATAACAATATCTGCCATTGCAATGGATTGGTATCCTGGAACTCATCTATCAGTAGGTGTTTGTATTTGGCATCTAATCTTGCCTGTAAATAAGCGGCCGTTTCAGACGACAACATCATCTTTGCCGTGTAGGCTTCTAAATCAGAAAAGTCTTGCACACGAAGTGATTCTTTTTGAGCTTGATAGTGTCGCAAGATATCAACTCCCACCATCACCCACGCCTGATGGATACGATGAGCACGATGATCAGCTGCCCATTGGAAATGCCCCATTAATACCTGAGCCCATGACAAACGAGATTGATCAATTTGAGACTCAATCTCCTGCGGGTTATGTAAATTTTTTAGTGATTTTTTTAAATCGCCCGATGCTGATAAATTTTTAAGTAATTGATACTCGCCTGTCAAAAAGGCAGGTCTTAAAATTTGTGCTACTTGATCAAGATCTGATCGATGAGAGTGCAAACCCAAAGCATCTTTAATTAACTTGGCATTTTTCTTATCAGTGATGCCACCATTCTCGAGATGATCTGACAAGGTCATCAAATTGATGAGCGTACTTGATGAATCTAATGCAGATTTCAGAGGGCTCTCGATAGATATAAAACCCGATAAATCAGAGATGGCATCCAAAACATTCAGCTTTTCTTTTTCACAATGTTCGATATACCTCAACCACTCTGATTTCGCACTTAAAAAACCTCTTCTACCAATCAATAATTCGTTGGCATTACTCGCGCCCAACTCTCGAACCAGCAACTCATAAGCATCTCGAAGAGCACTTTTATCAGGGCGAGGCAATGAGGTCCACCAATCTTCTAAGCAATCATCTTGAAGACGTTTAAAGTCATCACGTAGCTGAAGACCTTGAGGCACACCTGCTCCTATTGGCGCAGCACCGAGCAGCCTAGCAAACCAACCATGAAAAGTATCAATACTTAACCCGCGTGGGCTTGATAAAACTTGTTCAAATAATCCTCGAGCCCTTGGTATAGCCTCTAGAGCCTCTTCTTGACTTAAACCACGAGCCATTAGTTCGCTCAATAATTCATTCTCAGGACACTTTGCAAAATGCAACAAAACTTCGTCTAAACGACCTCGCATTTCTTGAGCAGCTTTACGCGTGAATGTAATAGCGAGTATTTCATGAGCTTGTGTGCCTGATAAAAGCAGTCGCACCATTCTAGAAACCAATAACCAAGTTTTACCGCTACCAGCACAAGCCTCAACAACGACAGATTGATGGGGATGACAGGCGTCATAGGTCAATTGAGTACTCATGACCACATCCCTTTGCGGCAAAGACCTCTGACGCTACAGTACTGACAAATGCCGTCTGGCGCGCTGGCCTTTAATGGATAACCTTCCCAAACTTTTTCAATATCAGCAATCATTTGAGCAGGCAGTTCACTCATGCGCAGCTCTAGATCATCAACAACAGCTTCCACATGCTCTTCTTTGATGGATACCCATGAGGCGCTAGTCGCAGCTTGGCGATCAACCACGTCATGACCATTAAGGGCCTTGGCATAAATAATTAACTGTGGGTCATCTTCAATATTCTTCTGCTTAAACTTAATTGAAGCAGCACTTGAATACTTGTAATCAATGATGGCAGCACCAGACTTAGGATTTAAGTCAATTCTGTCAACTTGACCAGCCACCCTGACAGAGCCAAATTTGGTATCCAAATCAAAACCTACAGTTATTTCACCATCATGGAAATACCAACCCTCTGCCTCACGATCTAACTGCCACTCAATCCAGCTTGGGATTTGAGATTCCCATTGAACCCAAGCCGCTAACCATCGACCATCTGCATCCAATAGAGGCTGAAAATGTTTTTTGGATATGCTGTTGAGTAAATTTTCTAAATAGGATTTTTTATTTTCTAACTTGCCATCAAATGGTTTTGTTTTAAGACCCTGATGGAAACTCTTGAGAGCAGCGTGAAGAGTTTGACCAACAAGACTTAAATCAACCTCAGCGTCTAAATGTGCATGCTCTTTCAGGCCCAACAACCTGGAGGCATAGTAACGATAAGGGCATTCTCTTAATGTCTTGTAGGCACTAGGGCTCATACTTGCCGGCTTATCAAAATCTGAAGGGATGCTTGGACTTGGAGCATGCACTGCTTTGACAGCTAAACTAACTTTATCAATCTCTTGCGACTGATTTAAATATTCAGAATGATTCTTATACAAACGCTGCAACCATGGTGATGCCTGTCGTGGTTCGCCAGCAGATCCTTTTGCTTGCCAAACCATTCTCCAATGTTGATGCGCCATCATGAGTTGCGATAAATCTAAAGCCTGCTGAATAAACTCAGCTTCACTTGATTTACATCCTAAGATTTTCTTAAGGCCTGGCGATAAAAACATCGGACTATCAGAGACTGATGGCAGTTGACCATCATCACACCCAACCATGACCCAAGCATCAAAGCGTCTCAATCTGGTTGCACTTAAAGGCAAAATAGTGATGCTGAAATCTTGTCTTGGACTTGCCTCTACATAACTGGCATCTTCAATCATTGAATTAAGCAAAGACAACCACTCGCTCAATCGAAGTGACTCACTCTTCACAGAATTCATAGGCTCTAGCGCATCAAGCAACTGCTTTCCGGCAAGATCTTGAAGCAACATGGTGTGCATGGCCAAATCTTTGAAGTCGTTTAATAAGTGCTCAAGCCAAGCTTTGCAGGAAATGGGTTTAGATTGCCATCCTTGTGCCATACCCCGAAGTTTTGTTAGCAAAGTAATGGCGGCATCAAAACTAACGCCGTCAGTTTGATGCTCTAAGGCCAGCAACATCCCAGACCAACCACCTCTTGAGTCAGACTCTATTAATCGGACCTCAATAGACTGAATCAGATGCGACGCATCCTCTTCACTCCAACCAAGTTCTTTCCAATCTATGTATGGATTCTTTAAAAACTCTAATAATCCTGCAGCTGAGGGTCCGACTAAAGGCTGCCTGATAACTTCAACCCATGACATAAGTGCAGAAGCTGCTCTTGTTGTTGAGAGTTTCCACCCGGTCTCATCATGAATCGACACACCAGTGCCTAAGCGCGCCAAAAGAGCGCGTATTCGGCGAGAAACAAGTCTATCTTGAGCAATTAAGGCAATATGGTGATGGCCATCTTTTAAAAATTCTTGAATAGCATCAGCGCCCGACCAGGCAGCATCCTCAAAAGATAATGATTTGATAATTTTTCGCTGACTTGATTTCAACTCATTGAAGTATCGATTCTGATTGTCGATTACTTGATCCCTAGACTCTTCATCAAGGCATTCAGGCCACAGAGCGACAGATTTAAAATCCATGACAAAGTGATGAACCGCACTATGAGATGAATAACTCTTAAAGAAATCTTTCAGAATTTGATCAAAACCTGGTGAGCCTTTTGCTGTCTCAACATAAATGAGCGGGCTTTGTAATTTTTTTTCAGCCTCATTAGCTCGCCAATGAATCGCTTGACGTTGTCTTGCGATTGGATCTTGCAGTGTGGTTAAGTTTTGCCAGAAAGTAAGCAGTATCTTGGACTCTGTATCAATAGCTACTCTCGATGCGCCTTGATAAACTTCATCAATGGCATCGCGCAAAGCTTTTTCTGCATCTAGATCCGATATACCTAAACTGGCTTCAGAAATAATGTCGCAAGCATCGATGATATTTTTTGCCAAGCCCCACTTAGAAGACTCACTGGCATCCATCAAAATGGATCGTAACTGCGGGCGAGCTGACAACGCTTGGTAGACCTCTAGCCATCTAGCCAAATTGGTTTTTGCTTCACCCTCAAGCCTGAGAACAGGAGTCTCCTTTAACCATTGGGTCAAACCTAATACCCTAGGCAAAAAAACCAAATGTGGAGACATTTCTTTAGGGCGATGAAGATCCAGGGCCAGCCTTAAACCATAAGCAGGACCTGATGTACTCAAAACAACAATAGGACTTACTTGCTCTTTTTGGGTAATTGACCAAATAAGCTTAGCCAAATCATCAATAGACTGGCTATTAGGGACTAAAAAATGTTGTTTGTGATGTGACATTGATCCAAGAGTATGCACAAATAAGCGCTTATTGATAATATATTGCCTGTAACTGATTAAAAATCAAAAAATAACCATAACTAAAAACATTTATAAGAATCACCACCTAAGGACTTTTATGAGCGACGCCATTAAATACGTAACGGATGCATCTTTTGAACAAGATGTTTTGAAATCTGACAAACCAGTTCTTTTAGACTTCTGGGCTGAATGGTGTGGTCCTTGCAAAATGATCGGCCCTATCCTTGAAGAAGTTGCTAAAGAATATGGTGACAAGGTTCAAATCGCCAAAATGAACGTTGATGAGAACCAAGGTGTTCCTGCACAATTTGGTATCCGTGGCATTCCAACGTTGATCCTTTTTAAAAATGGCACCGTAGCCGCTCAAAAAGTGGGTGCGCTAGCAAAATCACAACTAACAGCATTTTTAGACAGTCATATCTAAATACTAAGTATCAAAAGGCTCACTGAATGAGCCTTTTGATCTTTTAGGTGAATTAACTTCCATCAACAGCATATTTCCCCTTTTTTTAATTTAGGGTGTAGAATTACCCCAACAAATAACTAAACGTCCTGTTCTAGTTACTAATTCCAAAAACTCTTGTTCTTTCTTTAAGGCTTCAGCCTACCCCCTACACATGCATCTCACAGAACTTAAAGCACTACACGTATCTGCTCTACTAGAAATGGCTGCAAGCCTAGAAATTGAAAATACTCAACGTATGCGTAAGCAAGAGTTGATGTTTGCGATTTTGAAAAAGCGCGCCAAAGGCGGCGAAACTATTTTTGGTGATGGCGTACTAGAGGTCTTGCCAGATGGCTTTGGCTTCTTGCGATCACCTGAAGCCTCTTATATGGCTTCTACTGACGATATTTATATCTCTCCAGCTCAAATTCGTCGCTTTAATTTACATACTGGTGATGCTATTGAAGGTGAAGTTCGAACTCCTAAAGAAGGTGAACGTTACTTTGCGCTAGTAAAAGTCGACAAGATCAACGGTTTAGCACCTGAGGCGCTTAAAAACCGCATCATGTTTGAGAACTTAACCCCCCTTCATCCCGATCGCCCAATGCTATTGGAGCGAGATATCAAGGCGGAAGAGAATTTAACTGGTCGAATTATCGACATGATTTCACCAATTGGTTTTGGTCAACGCGCCCTATTGGTTGCTTCACCAAAATCAGGTAAGACAGTCATGATGCAGCACATTGCTCATGCGATCTCAGCAAACCACCCTGATGCAGTCTTAATCGTTTTACTAGTAGACGAGCGTCCTGAAGAAGTTACAGAAATGCAACGTTCAGTTAGAGGCGAAGTGGTTGCATCAACATTTGATGAGCCAGCTGTGCGCCACGTGCAAGTCGCCGAAATGGTGATCGAAAAGGCTAAGCGCTTAGTTGAAATGAAGCGCGACGTTATTATTCTTTTAGACTCCATCACACGTTTAGCACGTGCCTACAACACGGTAGTGCCTTCATCAGGTAAGGTTTTATCAGGTGGTGTTGATGCTAACGCCCTACAAAGACCAAAGCGTTTCTTTGGTGCGGCACGTAACATTGAAGAAGGCGGTTCTCTCACAATTATCGCTACAGCATTGATTGAAACCGGCAGCCGCATGGACGACTTGATTTATGAAGAGTTCAAAGGCACAGGCAATATGGAAGTTCACTTAGAACGCCGTCTTGCTGAGCGTCGCGTTTACCCAGCTATCAATTTGAACAAATCAGGCACTCGTAGAGAAGAGCTGCTCATCAAACCAGAAATTCTTCAGAAGATCTGGGTTCTACGCAAACTCATCTCAGACATGGATGATATTGAGGCGATGAACTTTATTGTTGATAAGCTCAAATCCACCAAAAATAACGCTGAATTCTTTGAATTAATGCGTCGCGGCGGCTAATTTTGGCCAAAAACAGGTCTAGAAGCATGTTTTCTAGCCTGTTTTACCTAAAATAAGCCCATATCTAGTATTTTTTGCTACAATTCTCGTTTTAATTCAGGCAAGTACCTTTCTCATTGAGATTGGCGGCTACCAGGCTAAAGGACTTTTAAATGAAACAAGGCATTCACCCAGATTACAAAGAAGTTGTTTTTGTAGACGTATCAAACAACTTTAGCTTTAAAACACGCTCAACGATCAACACTAAAGAAACAATCAAGTGGGAAGATGGTCAAGAGTACCCATTGG
This sequence comes from Polynucleobacter sp., assembly GCA_024642065.1. Lineage (GTDB taxonomy): Bacteria > Pseudomonadota > Gammaproteobacteria > Burkholderiales > Burkholderiaceae > Polynucleobacter. Next base: position 18,394 of record JAHEBW010000015.1, read on the forward strand.
CAAAAATTGAAACTTCTTCTGAGTCACACCCTTTCTACACAGGTACTCAAAAGATTATGGACACAGCAGGTCGTGTTGAGAAATTCCGTCAGAAGTTTGGTACAAAAGCTACAGGCAAAACAGCTGCTTAAGTTTTCCTCAGCTCAAGTTCAACATTTGAACGACAAAAAGGCAGCTCACGCTGCCTTTTTTCTTGTGCTCACTTTAATAAAAGACTGATAATTTAAGCCTAATGAGATCCATTAAGTTAACTGCTGCTGCCACTTCAACAATGCCAAGATTTGTTTTGGTATTGATTACGGCTATCTATGGCTTAGTTGGCATCTTCGACCGCGACCCTTGGAAAGGTGATGATGCAATCGGCTTTGGCGTAATGTGGAATCTTGCGCACGGCAGTTGGTTGGATTGGTTACTACCTCATATCGAAGGTCGCGGGGAAATCATGGCTGGGCCTCTTCCTTATTGGATTGGTGGCCTTTTAATTAAAGTCTTTTCCCCAATCTTAGGCGCCACTAATGCTGCCGGTATTTATTCAGCCACATGCTTTTTCTTAAGTTGCGCAGCTATTTGGAATGCTTGTTATTTACTAGGTAGACGACCAGAGGTTCAGCCAACAGCATTTGCTCTTGGCGGTGAGCCTGAAGCAAGAAGCTACGGTCGCACACTAGCTGACGGCGCGTTGATGATCTTTTTGGCCTGTATTGGTCTTGCCTTGAGAGCCCATGAAACAACGCCTGCCCTAGCTCAATTACTTGGCATATCGACACTCATTTACGGTTTAGTTCGTGGCTTGGATAAACCCATTCAAGGCGGTTTTTGGACAGGTGTTGGTTTAGCAGTTATCGCACTTTCTGCTTCCCTATGGCTATTTGTTTTCTTATTTGCCGGTCTTTTAATATCTCTAGCGATATGTGAAGTCAAACCCAATGCTAAATGGCTAGGCACCACATGGTTGGTGAGCCTATCCGGAATCTTCTTGTGGCCAGTCCTTTGGTGGCTATCAGACATTTCACCGGAGTTAACCGCGAAAGCTTGGCAAGCATGGTGGAAAAACGATTTACTTCAATTGACGCCTTCATCGAAATCTATTGGCTTCTTAGCAAGAAATCTAACACTTTATGCATGGCCCGTTTGGCCACTTGCTTTCTGGAGTATTTGGTTCTGGAGAAAAGGGGCGAACTACCCCTTAGGCGGCATTCGTAATCCTAATATGGCCCTGCCCCTGGGTTTGATCATTGCCATATTTATTTATCTGATGAACCAAACGCTTCTGAGCGAGCAGTCATTGATCTTAATCATCCCACCATTAGTGATTTGGGCATGCTTTAGCCTACCTATTATTAAACGCAGTGTGATTAGTTTTATTGATTGGTTGGCTTTATTAACTTTTACAGTTTTAAGCGCATTCATTTGGGTCATGTGGTTTGCGATGAGCACCAACTACCCTGCTGGTTTAGCTCGCAATGTAGCCAAGAAAGTACCGGGCTTTATTCATGAGATGAATTGGTTCGGTCTATTTGCTGCTTTGATAGTAACCATATTGTGGATCAGTGTTATTCGTTGGAGAACTTCAAGGGCTCCTAAAGCCATCTGGCGCGCAGTTGTTATCTCTGCTGCAGGTACGACATTAACTTGGGTTTTATTAATGACCCTATGGCTTCCAACTATTAACTATGCAAAGACCTACAGACCCGTTGCAGAGCGTTTAGTTAAGGCGGTGCCATCAGGATCTAACTGCATCAACACAACCCATCTTGGTAGCAGCCAATTAGCGTCATTTGCTTACTTCACAGACCTCACTTTAAAAGATGATCCTTCATGTCAGTTATGGATTAGCAACAAACCAGGTGAAGCCCGTAAAGCGGCTTCAAAAATCAATCTAAAACTGGAATTGCTATGGGAAGATCGTCGCGTTAGCGACAGAACAGAAAGATTACGTTTATACAGAGTGATCACTGATGCTCGCTAATCTCAAAAGAGATATCCCAAGATTAGTATCTTTAGCTGGCCCACTACTTGTTGGGCAGCTCGCCGTTATCGCCTTTGGTGTGATGGATACAGCGATGGTCGCCAGGTACTCAACTGAAGATCTAGCAGCATTAGCCATTTCTGGCTCTATTTTTATTAGCATTTATGTTGGTTTGACTGGGGTGGTTTCTGCCCTAGCCCCAATTGCTGGGCAATTATTTGGCGCCAAACGCTTTGCTGAAATTGGAGAAGAGGTTCGTCAAGGTTGGTGGCTATCGATTGCTCTGAGCATCGTAGGCATGCTGATACTTTTATATCCGCAAGTATTTTTATCAATTGCCAAAGCAAGTCCAGAGGTTGAAGCCAAAGCGGTTTTATATCTACAGATATTGGCATGGGGTTTGCCTGCCAGCATGGCCATGCGCGTACTCGTTGCATTCCATAATGCAGTTTCTAGACCAACTGTTATTACTTGGCTTCAAATTGGTGGCCTATTCATTAAGATCCCTCTTAATGCATGGCTTATCTATGGGGGCTTTGGTGTTGATGCGATGGGTGGCCCAGGATGCGCTTTGGCGACAGTCATTATTAACTGGACATGGTTTATAGCTGCAGCACTGATTGTGTACCACGATCGTTTCTACCATTTATTTGAGGTCTATAAACAATTCAGCTGGCCTGACTTTCATAAAATTGGCACCCTTTTAAAACTGGGTCTACCGATTGGATTTAGTTATCTCATTGAAGTGACGTCGTTTGCATTCATGGCCTTATTTATTGCGAGATTAGGCAACGCTTCTCTCGCAGGCCATCAGATTGTTGCCAATCTTGGCACAGTTCTTTACATGCTTCCTTTATCTTTATCGATTGCAACATCAACTTTGGTTGCTCAATCGATTGGAGCCGACCGCCCCACGCTTGCCAAAGAAATTGGTTGGTCGTCTCTTATTTTTACAACGAGTGTTTGTGTGACAGTTGGCATCCTGGTTTGGATTTTCAAATACCCTTTATTAGATTTATATTCTCCATCTGAAGAAGTGAGAAAGTCTGCAATAGCCTTATTCTTATTTATTGCCTTCTATCAAATTTTCGATGCCCTGCAGGTAACATCGGCTTTTATTTTGCGTGGCTATCGAGTTGCTTTTTTGCCTATGTGGATTTACGCCGTGTCTTTATGGGGCGTGGGCTTAGGTGGCGGTTATTTACTTGGATTTAATATAACTGGCAATATTCCAGAGATACTCCAAGGCGCACAAGGCTTTTGGTTTGCTAACAGCATGAGCTTGGCAATTGCTGCAGCATTGTTGATTACGCTATTTAAAAGTACTGCCAGAAAGTTTGAGAAAGAACATCCTCCAATTACGCTCTAATCTGAATACGATATTAAAAAAGCCTCTCAAGTTGAACTGAGAGGCTTTTTAGCTTCAGGGGAAAGTTGTTCTAACTTATTTTGCTGGAGCTGGAGGTGTTGAAGTTGCTGGCTTCTGAATTGCATAACCAGGCACCTGATGGCCCTTAGAGTACATGCATTGCTGGTAAGAAATATCATAGCGACGCTGAACTTCTTTTGCTGCTTCATTACCACCACCTGCACCCATAGCAGCACCACCTAATAAACCAACAGCAGCGCCAGTACCCACATTGCGAGCACTACCGCCATCAGCCATAGCACCAGCAACAGCACCTAATGCGGCACCAATCACGGCTGTTTTAGCAGTATTTTTGGCTGCAATGTCGTCAGCAGTTGTATTTAAAGAATTTTGAGCATAAGTACGACATTCTTGATCATCAGCTTGAAATACCTGAAATGGCACACCAGGTGCTGGCATGACAGTCAAACTTGGTCCAACAGGTGTACTGGCACAACCCACCAAACTAAGAGTCAAGGCACTAACAATGCTAAGTTTCTTAAAATTCATATAAATCCTTATTATTCTTACTTATTAATAACTACTAAATACTAGAACTCATCATAAACGATTGCTCTATATGCTATTAACGTATGAGAGCTTATGGAGATGACACTCACAATTAATATCTTGCATCAATTAACGGCTCTCAATCGACTCTATTTCTGCCGCCCAACCTAGCCACTGTTCTTCTATGAGAGTTAGCTGCTCATTGATTTTCTTTAAGTTTTTTCCTGCTTCAGCCATTTCGGGCGGGGTCATGGCTTGAGTTAATCGTGTCTCTAATTGTTCTTTCTCAGAATTTAAAGACGCCATTTCTTTTTCGGCCTTTTCGATCAACTTTTTAATGGGTTTTGTTAAAGCATTGATTTCTTGTCGACGCGCAGAATCTTGCTTGCGCTGCTCGCTTGTTTTGGCAACCACTTGAACAACATTTTCTTTTGGAATGTCAGCGACCACAACACTCGAAGAATCAGTAGATAACTTCGCTTCTTCTCTTAATCGACGAGACTCATCCAACAGGTATCGCTGGTAATCATCTAAGTCACCATCAAATGGTTTGATCTCACCTCGACCAACCAGCCAGAACTCATCACAAACAGCTCGTAATAGCGCGCGATCATGGCTGACCAACATGACAGTACCCTCAAATTCATTCAAGGCCATAGAGAGGGCTTCACGAGTTGCTAAATCTAGATGGTTTGTTGGCTCATCAAGTAACAATAAATTAGGTCGTTGCCAAACAATCATGGCCAACACCAATCGGGCTTTTTCTCCACCACTCATAGTGACTACAGCCTGCTTGACCATGTCACCAGCAAAATTGAATGTACCCAAGAAGTTTCTTAGATCTTGCTCACGACCAGACTCACCGCTATTAGGCCCAAGATCCTTGGCCAAACGAATCATGTGCTCCAGTGGATTATCTTCCGGGCGCAATACATCTAACTCTTGCTGAGCAAAGTAACCAATATTGAGGCCCTTACCTTCTGTTACCGTTCCAGATAGCTGAGGCATGGTTCTAGCAATAGTTTTAACGAGCGTTGACTTACCCTGTCCGTTAGCGCCTAAGATACCAATCCTCTGCCCAGCTAAAACAGATTTATCAACGCCACGAATAATTGATTTTTCAACGCCATCAACGTTATAACCAAAGCTTGCATCACTAATGGCTAACATCGGGTTTGGTAAATTTTGTGGTTCTTTAAACTCAAAAGTAAATTCTGCATCTGCAAGAACAGGTGCAATCTTTTCCATTCTTTCCAAAGCTTTAACTCTACTTTGAGCTTGCTTGGCTTTACTTGCTTTTGCCTTAAAGCGCGTAATAAATTTTTGAAGATGTGCAATTTTTTCTTGCTGCTTAGAAAATGATGCTTGCTGCAATTCAAGTTGCTGAGCTCTCATTAATTCAAATGAACTGTAGTTGCCACCATAACGATTGAGCTTGGCATGTTCAATATGTAAAGTGACATTAGTCACCGCATCAAGAAATTCTCTATCGTGACTGATCACGATCATCGTGCCAGCGTAGCGCTTCAACCAAGCTTCCAACCAAACCAAAGCATCCAAGTCCAAGTGGTTAGTTGGTTCGTCGAGTAGCAATAAATCTGATGGGCACATCAATGCTCTAGCAAGCTGTAAACGCATGCGCCAACCGCCCGAAAAACTGTTGACTGGTTGCATAAGCTCACTGGTTTTAAAACCCAAACCTAAAATTAAGGCTTGCGCTCTAGGCACTGCATCATGTTCACCAGCATCTGCTAAGTCAACATGGGCATGGGCCATCGCCATGCCATCTTCAGCAAGTTCTGCTGCGGCTAACTGAGCTCTTAATTCAACTAAGCGGGTATCACCAGATAAAACAAATTCAGTAGCGCTTTCATCAGTCTCAGGCATATTCTGCGCAACTTGAGCCATGCGCCATACCTTAGGGATGGAAAAGTCACCGCCATCCTCATGCAACGTACCATTCAATAAAGCAAACAGCGTGGATTTACCTGCGCCATTGCGACCAACCAAACCCACCTTCTCACCTGGATTTAGGGTGACATTGGCTTTATCAAGAAGTAATTTGGCGCCGCGGCGCAGTGAAACGTTATTTAAGGTGATCATGTCTTTTCAGCAGTCAAACCAGCAACTGCTGGGTAATTTCTCTACATATCCATCAATTCAAAGGAAATCAGTAGATACATCTGTATATATGGCAATTTTAACTGATGAATAGGGTCTAAAACCCTTATAAATTCAACGAAGAATCCTTTAATGAACTAAAATGAGTGCTTGAAACATTTCTAACTGCGCTCTACATTTATTCTTAAGCAGTTCATCCATTGGCCTTCCAAAATTCTTTTTTGCTGAGCACAGGTCAATACTCTATTGGTATCTATGCAATTCAAAGAACTTGGTTTATCCGAACACATCCTTAAAGCTATTAACGAACACGGTTACACAACACCGACCCCTATTCAAGCTCAATCTATTCCTGCTATTCTCAATGGCGGAGATCTTTTAGCTGCTGCACAAACTGGTACTGGTAAAACTGCTGGCTTCACGCTACCTGTTTTACAAAGACTACTAACCTCACCGGTTAATCAAGCGAGCCGCCGTCGACAAGTGCGCGGTTTAATTTTGACTCCAACTAGAGAATTAGCCGCGCAGGTTCATGCCTCTGTTCAAACTTATGGCAAATATACTCAACTGAAGTCTGCCGTTATTTTTGGTGGTGTTGGTGCCAACCCACAGATCAAAGCGATTCAAAGTGGTTTAGATATTTTGGTGGCAACGCCTGGCCGATTACTTGACCTCATGGGACAAGGCGCCATCTCCCTGCAGCATGTTGAAATATTGGTTCTAGATGAAGCTGACCGTATGCTCGATATGGGCTTCTTACGTGACATCAAGAAAATCTTGGCAGCCCTTCCTAAACAACGTCAAAATCTATTGTTCTCAGCGACCTTCTCAGCTGAAATCAAAGCATTAGCAAATGATTTGTTAAATTCACCAGCGTTGATTGAAGTGGCTCGAAGCAATAGTACAAATGAAGCAATTACTCAACTCATGCATCCAGTGGATCGCGGCAACAAACATCCTCTATTGGCACATTTAATTAAGTCCAATGATTGGAAACAAGTTTTAGTATTTACGCGTACTAAACATGGTGCTAACAAGCTGGTACTTCAACTAGAAAAAGATGGCATTACTGCGATGGCTATCCATGGCAATAAGAGTCAAACAGCCAGAACAAAAGCTTTGGCAGACTTTAAAGCAGGGAAAATTATCACTTTAGTTGCCACAGATATCGCTGCTCGAGGCATTGATATTGACCAGTTACCTCATGTGATTAACTACGACTTACCTAACGTTCCAGAAGATTACGTACACCGCATTGGCCGCACAGGTAGAGCAGGCTCTAATGGCGTAGCAGTATCTTTGGTTTGCGTGGATGAGCATGGCATGCTGAAAGATATTGAGCGCCTGATTAAGCAAACTCTTCCTAGAGAAGTGATTGCCGGATTTGAGCCAGACCCTAATGCTGTAGCTCAACCGATACAACTAAGAAGCCAGCAAGCGCCACAACGTCATGGTCAAGCAAGACATAACGCTGCATCACCAAGGGGTGCTAATCAAAGTAAACGTAGTGGGCAAAATAAACCTGCTAGCTCAACAATCACAGCGCCGAAAAAACCTCATAGAAAAACCAATACTCAGAAACCTGGGCATTTTGCTAAGGGCCCTAAGCCTACAGGCCATACTGGGGGATCAAGCAATCATTAATCTGTATTGATGAAAGCAGAAAAGAAAAAAGCCCTTGTCGTTAGACAAGGGCTTTTTAGTTGGCGGAGCGGACGGGACTCGAACCCGCGACCCCCGGCGTGACAGGCCGGTATTCTAACCAACTGAACTACCGCTCCTAATACTTGGCGTCCCCACGGGGATTCGAACCCCGGTACCCACCGTGAAAGGGTGGTGTCCTAGGCCTCTAGACGATGGGGACCCTGGACTTACGGTACTACAATTTGCTACTTTTACTGCATTTTGCTTCTAGCTACTGGTGGAGCTAAGCGGGATCGAACCGCTGACCTCTTGCATGCCATGCAAGCGCTCTCCCAGCTGAGCTATAGCCCCTTAATTAGATGATCTTAAATAAGTAAGCTCAAGCAATCAAGACCGTAATTCTAGCCTATTTTGATACAACTTTGCAAGCGCTGAATCGTTTCTTCTTTACCAATCAATGAAATAACCGCATCAATCGCTGGTGTTTGGGTTGTAGCAAACATGGCGTAACGGACTGGCATGGCTAAAGCAGGCATTTTCATGCCATGTTTGGCCAAAACCTCCTTAAAAGCGGCACTTACAGCCGCTTTACTGCCATCACTAGCTCCTAAGGCGCTAGCGAAGTCCGCCAAAGCAGCATGAGTCGATACAGGAACATTTGACTCCAAATCAGCCTGGCTATGCTGAGGTCTATCCATATAAAAGAGTTTTGCGCCCTCTGCAATCTCAATTAAGGTATTAGCACGATCTTTTAAAAGCCCAACTACAGCCACAAAATCAGGGCCAACATCAGTTTTAATGCCTAATTTTTCAGCAAACGGAAGCGTTCTTTTCGCTAAATCCGCAGCATCTCCATTTTGCAAATAATGGTGATTTAACCAAAGTAGTTTCTCTGGATTATGTTGAGCTGGTGACTTGCCTAAGTGGTCTAAATTAAACCACTCCACAAACTGCTCTTTTGTAAAAATTTCAGCATCGCCATGAGACCAACCCAAACGAGCCAAGTAATTAAGAACGGCTTCAGGCATATACCCTTCTCGCTCATAATCACGAACACTCATAGCCCCGTTACGCTTACTCATCTTTTCACCCTGATCATTTAAGACAGTAGGCAAATGAGCGTAAATAGGTGAAACACCACCTAAGGCTTTAAGGATGTTAATTTGGCGCGGCGTATTGTTGACATGGTCGTCACCACGAATAACGTGAGTAATTTTCATATCCAAATCGTCAACAACAACACAGAAGTTGTAGGTAGGAGTGCCATCAGGGCGAGCAATCACCAAATCATCTAATTCATCATTACTAATTTCAATTCGTCCTTTGACGGCGTCTTCCCAAACAACACTGCCGCCAATAGGATTTTTAAAACGAATAACTGGCTTGATGCCTTCTGGAGGAACTGGCAAATCTTTGCCAGCCTCTGGACGCCAAAAGCCGTTATAACGCGGCTTTTCCTTATTTGCCATTTGCGCATCACGCAAAGTATTCAGCTCATCTTCACTCATATAGCAGTAATAAGCCAAACCATCTTTAAGCATTTGAGCGATCACTTCACGATAGCGATCCATGCGCTGCATTTGATAAATAGGACCTTCGTCAATATCAAGGCCTAACCACTGCATACCCTCAATGATCACATCTACAGCCTCTTGGCTGGAACGTTCTTGATCAGTATCTTCAATACGGAGGATGAAATCACCCTTCATCTTGCGAGCAAAAGCCCATGGATACAAGGCACTTCTTAAGTTACCTAGGTGAATAAAGCCGGTTGGGCTTGGTGCGAATCGTGTTCTAACTGTCATAAACGACATTATCTCATTGGCAGGATGTCGAGCATCATTTTTGCCTCTAAAAGCCCAAAGAAGTCAGGTGAATTAAAAATTGAAGATGGCTTTCCATAAAGTTTCTACAATAGCGGCTATGACAGAAAAATATGCCTCAGACCTACTACAAGTATTCGTATTTGACGGAGCGCCGGTGCGTGGCGAAATCGTCAATATCAGAGATGCTTGGCAAGCCATATTGGCACGCAAAGACTACCCCGTTGCAGTTAGAAAACTGTTGGGTGATTTGGTCGCGGCCGGGGTCTTACTGAGTGGCACACTCAAATTCAAAGGTAGCATGATCATTCAGGCTCAAGGCAATGGCGCTATTAGATTATTAGTTCTCGAGTGCAAAGAAAATTTAGTCATTAGAGCAACAGCAAAGCTCAACGAAGATATTGATTTATCGGCCTTACCAGAGAATGCTGGTTTATCTGATCTCATCAATCCAGATGGCAAGGGTAAATTGGTTATCACGCTAGATCCCGCTGATCGTCAACCCGGCCAAAACCCCTATCAGGGCATTGTTTCGCTTCATGACGGCAAGAATCCTGTGCAAACGATTGCAGAAGCCATAGCGCTTTATATGCGAGATTCAGAACAACTAGAAACTCGCTTATGGCTTGCCAGTAATGAAAATTCTTGCGGTGGCCTATTACTCCAAAAATTACCGAATATGGGCGGCCAATTGAAGATGGATGATGATGTAGCCGCCGAAGGATGGGCAAGACTTCAACTTCTATCCGACACAGTCACAGATGAAGAGCTTTTAAGTCTAGAACCACAAGTGCTAATGAAGCGACTGTATCTTGATGAATCAGCACATCACGGCGTCAGAAGTTTTGATCAACGCCCCATTCAATTTGGTTGCCGCTGCTCACGTATAAAAGTAGCTGACATGCTTAAGATGCTTGGCGAAGAAGAAGTGAATAGCATCTTAGAAGAAAAGTCTGCGGTCGAGACAAACTGCGATTTCTGCGGACAAATCTATGTCTTTGATGCTGTAGATTGTAAGCAGATATTTAGTAGCTCAACGCTGATCGATGCGGTCAAAAAGCCACCGCAGGCAAAGCATTAAAACTTAAAGAAATAGATTTATTTTTTAGATTGATCAGATGCAGATGTATCTGGCGCTGATTTTTTGTTAGGTACAACTTGAACAAAGATTTCACCCTCTTTGCTCATGCCATGCTCAGCACGGGCGCGCTCTTCGATGGCCTTAGTACCATCCTTAAGATCTTTAACTTCCCCTGCCAATTTGGCATTTCGGGCCGCTAAAGCTTCATTCTTTTCTAACTGCTTAGAAACACCACGATCCAATTCGTAAACTCTTAGCCAGCCACCCTTTCCCAACCATAATGGGTACTGAATAATGACTAAGAGAGCTAACATGCCGTAAACAACTATACGCATATGAGCTCTCTTATTTTTACGTCGAAGCTTCTAAAACTTACTTGCGCAAGTTATAGAAAGTTGAACGACCTGGATAGCTAGCAACATCACCCAAGTCTTCTTCAATACGAATCAATTGGTTGTACTTAGCAATACGGTCAGAACGAGACAAAGAACCTGTTTTGATTTGACCAGCGTTAGTACCAACAGCGATATCAGCAATTGTGCTGTCTTCTGTTTCACCAGAGCGATGTGAAATCACCGCTGTGTAACCTGCACGTTTAGCCATTTCAATCGCAGCAAAAGTCTCCGTCAAAGTGCCAATTTGGTTAACTTTGATCAAGATAGAGTTGGCGATATTTTTTTCAATACCTTCTTTAAGAATCTTGGTATTTGTTACAAAAAGATCGTCGCCTACTAACTGAATCTTCTTACCCAACTTCTCAGTCAAGATAGCCCAACCTTCCCAGTCACCCTCGTGCATACCATCTTCAATAGAAACGATAGGATATTTATCAACTAGGTTAGCCAAGTAATCAGCGAATTCAGCTGAAGTTAATTTCAAGCCCTCGCCAGATAGATCATATTTACCATCTTTGTAGAATTCGCTAGCAGCGCAATCCAAAGCTAATAAAACATCTTCACCTGGTTTGTAGCCTGCTTTTTCAATAGCTTTAAGAATTGTGTTCAAACACTCTTCATTACTCTTGAAGTTAGGTGCAAAACCACCTTCATCACCTACTGAAGTCGGCATACCCTGATCATGAATAATTTTCTTAAGCGCATGGAAAATTTCTGCACCACAACGAACAGCTTCACGGAAGCTTGTCATGCTCACTGGCATGATCATAAATTCTTGAATATCTAGGCTGTTGTTGGCATGTGAACCGCCATTAACAATATTCATCATAGGTACAGGCAACTGCATAGAACCTGAACCGCCAAAATAACGATATAAAGGCAAACCAGCTTCTTCTGCAGCAGCACGAGCAACAGCCATTGATACGGCTAATGTCGCATTTGCGCCAAGACGTGACTTGTTATCAGTACCATCAAGATCAATCAATGTGCGATCTAAGAAAGCTTGTTCACTAGCATCCAAACCCATCACAGCTTCTGCAATTTCGGTATTAATGTTTTCTACGGCTTTTAAAACGCCTTTACCTAGATAACGACCGGCTTCACCGTCACGCAACTCTACAGCTTCACGTGAACCTGTAGATGCACCTGATGGCACAGCTGCACGACCCATCACACCTGACTCGAGCAATACATCACACTCTACAGTTGGATTACCTCTTGAATCTAAAATCTCACGACCAATGATGTCAACGATTGCACTCATGACTTCTCCCTAACCAATTATTGAAAATCTTTTTCTAAGAATACGTTGCCTGTTTTTACAACGTTATCAAGCGCCACCAAAGTAGCCAATAAATCTTTCATACGAGCCAATGGCACTGCATTAGGGCCATCCGACAATGCTTTAGCTGGGTTAGGATGCGTTTCCATAAACAAACCGCTAATACCAACAGCCACTGCAGCTCTTGCAAGTACAGGCACCATCTCACGTTGACCACCGCTACTTGTACCCTGACCACCTGGCAGCTGAACTGAATGAGTTGCATCAAATACCACAGGGGCATTTGTCTCGCGCATGATGGCAAGACTACGCATATCTGAAACTAAATTGTTGTAACCAAACGACGCGCCACGCTCACAAGCCATGAAGACGTCATCTGGTAAGCCTGCTTCTTTTGCTGCTGCACGTGCTTTATCAATCACGTTTTTCATATCGCCAGGAGCCAAAAATTGACCCTTCTTGATATTGACTGGCTTACCGCTTTGAGCACAAGCGCGAATAAAGTCAGTTTGGCGGCATAAAAACGCTGGTGTTTGCAACACGTCTACAACGGCTGCTACTGGTTTGATTTCAGAAACATCATGAATATCAGTCAGAATATGAACACCAATTTCTTTTTTAACCTTCGCAAGAATTTCCAATCCCTTTTCCATACCTAAACCACGGAAAGAAGTTCCAGATGAACGGTTGGCTTTATCAAATGAAGATTTGTAAATAAATGGAATGCCAAGGCTTGAAGTGATCTCTTTGAGTTGACCAGCTGTATCCATGGCCATTTGCTCAGACTCAATTACACAAGTACCAGCAATTAAAAAGAATCTCTTGTCTAAACCAATTTCAAAATCGCATAACTTCATAACAAGCTCCTATAAAGGATTGCCTTAAGCAATACCCTTGTGATTTAGCGCCGCTTTAATAAAGGCAGAGAACAATGGGTGCCCATCACGCGGCGTTGATGTGAATTCAGGGTGGAACTGCACACCAAAGAACCATGGATGAGTTGCTGCAGGCAGCTCCATCATTTCTGGCAATTCTTCATTAGGCGTTCTTGCCGAAATGATCATGCCAGCTGATTCCAGCTTAGGCACATAAATATTGTTTACTTCATAGCGATGGCGATGACGCTCATTCACCTCTGAACCATAAATCTTTTCAGCCAATGTGTTTGGCTTAACAGGGCAACGCTGAGAACCCAAACGCATTGTGCCGCCTAGATCAGAGGCTTCATCACGTTTCTCAACCCGACCTTCACGGTCCATCCACTCAGTAATCAATGCCACTACTGGATGCTCGCCATTTGGTTCAAACTCAGTACTATTAGCGCCCTTGAGGCCTGCAACATGGCGGGCAAACTCAATCACAGCCAATTGCATACCAAGACAGATACCTAAATAAGGGATCTTGTTTTCACGAGCATGCTTAATGGCAGAAATCTTACCTTCAGTACCACGCTTACCAAAACCACCAGGAACCAAAATGGCATCCAAGCCTTGTAGGCTTGAAATATCGCCATGCTCTAAGTTCTCGGAGTCGATATAACGAATACCAACCTTAGTTTCATTATGAATACCTGCGTGACGCAAAGCTTCAATCAATGATTTGTAGGACTCAGTGAGGTCAACATACTTGCCAACCATACCAATGATCACTTCATGCTTAGGATTTTCTAAGCTATGTACCAAGCCGTTCCAAACTGATAAATCAGCAGGTTTTGCATTTAATCTCAACTCTTGGCAGATCAAGTCATCTAAACCTTGCTCATGCAACATTTGAGGAATCTTGTAGATCGTATCAACATCCCAAACAGAGATAACTGACTGTTCACGCATGTTTGCAAACAATGAAATCTTAGCGCGCTCATCTTCAGG
>JAHEBW010000037.1:0-629 GCA_024642065.1 Polynucleobacter sp.
CATCGAATTAATCCACATCATCCACCGCTTGTGCGGGTCCCCGTCAATTCCTTTGAGTTTTAATCTTGCGACCGTACTCCCCAGGCGGCTGACTTCACGCGTTAGCTACGTTACTCAGGAATAAATTCCCGAACAACTAGTCAGCATCGTTTAGGGCGTGGACTACCAGGGTATCTAATCCTGTTTGCTCCCCACGCTTTCGTGCATGAGCGTCAGTATTATCCCAGGGGGCTGCCTTCGCCATTGGTATTCCTCCACATCTCTACGCATTTCACTGCTACACGTGGAATTCTACCCCCCTCTGACATACTCTAGCTATGCAGTCACAAGCGCAATTCCCAGGTTGAGCCCGGGGATTTCACGCCTGTCTTACATAACCGCCTGCGCACGCTTTACGCCCAGTAATTCCGATTAACGCTTGCACCCTACGTATTACCGCGGCTGCTGGCACGTAGTTAGCCGGTGCTTATTCTTCAGGTACCGTCATTCGCAGACTGTATTAGAGCTGCTGTTTCTTCCCTGACAAAAGAGCTTTACAACCCGAAGGCCTTCTTCACTCACGCGGCATTGCTGGATCAGGGTTGCCCCCATTGTCCAAAATTCCCCACTGCTGCCTCCCGTAGGAGTCT
>JAHEBW010000037.1:760-6264 GCA_024642065.1 Polynucleobacter sp.
ATGTATTACTCACCCGTTCGCCACTCGCCACCAGGTGCAAGCACCCGTGCTGCCGTTCGACTTGCATGTGTAAGGCATGCCGCCAGCGTTCAATCTGAGCCAGGATCAAACTCTTCAGTTTAATTCCTGTGAGGCATTGCTGCCTCGTCGCTCACTCATTCAGAATCGACTCCAATCTTTCGACCGGAACCAAATTTACTGTTTTGTGAGTACTGCTTTTATATCTGTCCCGAAGGACTGGATGTCTTTTCTCAGTACCCACATTTATCGGTTGATTACTTTTTAAAGAAGGCTGAATTTGTTTCGTTATTTCGAATCGCGTTCAGCAGAGAAACGAGACTTTGCCTGAGTTCAAACAACATGTCAACACCTTTGTGAGAAATATTTACTAATTTCTTCAAAAAAATTCATTTCTTTTCCCATTATTTTAAATAAACTCAATAAAAACAAAGGTTTATACTTTTATTAGGGTAAACCCTAAATTTTTCTTTTTTTTTATTGTTTTGAGGGCTAGAATAGGTTGTGCAGCGCAAAAACATAGGATTGCAAATGTTTGAAATTACGAAATCTCTTGATCCACGCAGGGTTCTCATTAGAGAACTCCACGCAGGGCATAGAGAAAAAATTCGTTTACACCTAATAGGGTTATCTGATGAGGATAGATCCCTTCGTTTTGGCATGCATACCAGCGATGCGGTTATCAATCAGTATGTTTCAGGCATCAACTTTGTAAACGACTCTATTTTTGGCGTCTTTGACAGCCAATTAAATCTTATTGGGTATGCACACTTGGCATATCCGATCTCACCATCAGCTAGCGCCAGCACTGCTGAGTTTGGCGTATCTGTGAGCAAGGAGGGCAGAGGGAAAGGTATTGGCTCCGCTCTTTTTAAGAGAGCTGCCATTCATGCGCGCAACACCAATATCAAAGTTTTATATGTTCACTATCTTTCAAGAAATAAGGTGATGATGCATATAGCTAAGAAGGCTGGCATGGCAATTGAATTTGCATATGGTGAGGCGGATGCTTATTTAACTCTTGAGCCTTGTAACAACACAAGCTTAGTTGCAGAAGCTGTGCAAGCACAGGTTGCTGACATTGATTACGCCGTCAAAAGAAATTTGCGCCAATCTAAATCTGCATTCATGAGCCTCTGGCCTTTCGCAACATCTACCAAATAAAAAAGAGCTCTTATGAGCTCTTTTTTATTTCTGATTCGATAGTTATATTTTTATTTTTGACCATCAAGTCGACGCTTATCTGCTTCAGAAATTAAATCAAAAACCTTTGTGACTTGCTTAACGCCAGGAACATCTCTGGCAATGCTCACTGCACGATTAGCTTCTGCCTCAGTAACAATACCCATTAGATAAACACGACCCGCCTCAGTAACAACACGCATTGAGTTTGACGGCACACCTTCATTCGCAATAAACGTTGTTTTAATTCTGGTGGTCAAGTAACTGTCATTGGCGCGTGCAGTCAATGCGCTTAATGGTGCTGCAACTAACTCATTAAATACATCTGCAACGTTTTTCATTGCTTTTACTTTTCGAGCAACTTCAGACTTAAGATCCTCAGTTCTTGTTTCGCCCGTTAACAAAACTCTACGATTAAATACGGTAACGTTCACGTGAATATTGTCACCATAATTTTTAATTAAAAAACTCTCAGCCTCTAATTGAATGCCTCGATCAATCGCTTGCGTTCCAGGATTTCTTCTATCCGCAATTACCATTGCGCCACCAGCAACTCCGCCAGCAATCAATGGGAAGCAACCAGTTAATGATGTTGCTCCTACAGAAGCCAACATCAAGGTAAATGTGCGACGTGTTAGTTGTTTATTCATTTCTTTCTTTCTTATAGCCTAATCTAAGATTAAGTGATCAACGCCATCACACAAACAATGCAAGAGCAATAAATGTGTTTCTTGTATGCGAGCAGTTCTATCAGCAGGAACGCAAAGGTGAACATCGCTAGGCTTTAAAAGCTGTCCGATTTTCCCGCCGTCCTTGCCTGTAAAGGCAATCACTGACATTCCTTTTTCGTGAGCTGCTTTGATAGCAGCAATAACGTTACCGGAATTTCCTGAAGTCGAAATACCCAACAAAATATCGCCTGCCTGACCTAGCGCGCGCACCTGCTTACTAAAAATAACTTCATAACTGTAATCGTTGCCGATAGCAGTCAAGATAGAAGAATCTGTTGTTAATGCAATAGCAGGTAGCTCTTGTCTCTCACGCTCAAAACGCCCAACCAATTCGGCCGCGAAATGTTGTGCATCAGCAGCAGAGCCGCCGTTACCACAAGCCAAAACTTTTTTTCCGGAACTAAGGGCTTGGTGCATAAGAGTAATCGCATCAACCACTTTTGAGGGCATCACCTCAAGAGCTTTTTGTTTTGTTGCAATACTGTCATTGAAGTGTCCAGCAACTCTTTGCGCTAATTTTGTTTTCATATCTGTGTTCATATGTAGATTATGCTCCGAAGAGTATGCCATTAAGGCTATATTACGCTTTAATGAATCATTGATTAATTGGGTTATTTTGACCCAAATAAAGGCAGTTATGGATTTTTTTAAATTTGCGTACAACCAAACGCTTCCTACTGGCGCACTTTTTTTAGTGCCAACACCTATAGGAAACCTTGCTGATATAACAATTAGAGCGCTTTATATTCTTCAACAAGTTGATGGCATTGCCTGCGAAGATAAAAGACATAGCGGCACTCTTTTAAGTGCCTACGGCATATCTAAGCCTCTGTATGCAATTCATGATCACAATGAAATTTCCGCAAGCGCCTACATCATTGACAAGCTAAAACAAGGGGAGCGTTGGGCATACATCTCAGACGCCGGCACTCCTGGCATATCAGATCCCGGAGCGCTTTTGGCAAATGAAGTTATGAAAGTAAATTTGCCAGTTATTCCATTACCTGGAGCAAGCGCGATTACAACTGCGATTTCAGGCGCGGGCGACTTTCTCAGAAACTCTGAAGGGCAATTCCAATTTTTGGGATTTTTGCCGAGTAAAGCAACCCAACGTGAAGCGATTCTTAAAGAAGCTCTAAAAGCATCTGTGTGCTCATTTTTTTATGAGGCGCCCCACAGAGTTGAGGCCACATTAAAAGCAATTGCCGCTCTCATTGGAGGCAAGCAACGCATTTTGATAGCTAAAGAGTTAAGCAAGATATTTGAAGAAATTACGATTATTCAAGGCGAGGATCTAGACGCATGGATTACCCAAGTGAAATCTTGGCAGGGAGAATTTGTTATTGGCCTTGAGGCGGCGCCCAAACAAGAAAAAGCAACAGCCTTGGATGAAGTAACTCTTCAATGGGTGGCGGCTATTGGCGATGAAATAGGGCACAAAGATCTATCCGAGATCATTGCCGGCATCACTGGTATGCCCAAAAAGGATGCTTACAAAGAGTTATTAAGCTTGAAGAAATAAAAAAACCCCGCTAATTGCGGGGTTTTTTATTATTTGAATATTTTATTTTGCTTCTGCTTTAGCTTCAGCTTTTACTTCTGGTGCTTTTGGTTCGGCAAATTTACCACCTGCTGATGCTGCCAAATAAACTACGGCGCGACCCAATTCATAGTCAGAAATATCACTTGGGCTCGTACCGCCTCTAGCTGGCATAGCACCCTTACCTTTAACCAAAGATGACATTAAGCCATCATAGCCACGGCCCAAACGAGCACTCCAACCGCCCGCATCACCAAACTTAGGGGCACCTGCAGCGCCTGATGCATGACATGAAGCACACGCTTGCTTATAAATTTCTTCGCCTGTTTTAAATACCTTAGGGCCAGAAGCGTCCTTAAAGTCCAACAATGCTACTGGCTTAATTAATTGATTTGCTGCCTCAGCAGCGGCTTCAGCGTCAGCGCCAGTCTTTTTACCGCTACCAACGTAAACCATCAAGAAAGCAATAATGATTAGCGGCACAAAAAAGCTCGCAAAAACCATAACTACCAATTGTTTAGGTGATTTGATTAAATTTCCGTGTTCTTCACTCATTTCGGATTTCCCTTTTTATATAGCTGCTCAGCATTATAGCGAGGATAATCTCGCTCAGTCTTACAATGTTGTCAGCTGCGACCGTAGTTCAATGGATAGAATTAGAGTTTCCGAAGCTCTCGATACAGGTTCGATTCCTGTCGGTCGCACCATGATCTAGCTCAACAATTGCTCACAGAGCAAACTCTTTTGCTCAAAAACCTTTAAAATGGTGCATCTTGTAATTCTGTCCTATTAAAAAGGCCACTATGTCGCAAATAGAAATCGATATGAATCAACCAATCCCAGTCGGCGAGCCGATCCCTCATCGTAAGGTGATTCGTTCATGGCTAACGCCCTTAACTGAGCGAGTTGTTTTAAAGGCAATCGTTCTACAAGTTCTAGATACTGTGATTCTGACGGCCGGCATCATTGGAACGGTTTACTTTGAGTCTGTATTGGTTAAATTGCTACTGGCTATTTTTTCTGGCTTCATGATTGGCCGCATCTTCATTTTGGGTCATGATGCTTGCCACCAGAGCTTTACGCCGCATCGCGGGTTAAATAAGCTTTTGGGTCGATTAGCATTTTTGCCATCTTTAACGCCATATAGCCTTTGGGAAGTTGGTCACAACGTTGTTCATCATGGACAAACCAACCTAAAGGGTTTTGATTTCGTTTGGGCGCCTTTATCACTCGAAGAGTACCAATCTTTATCAAAAGGTAAAAAGCTTCTTGAGCACGTTTATAGAAGCGGGCTTGGTCCAGCGGTTTATTACCTCGTTGAAATCTGGTGGAACAAGATGTACTTCCCAAGCAAAAAAGCTATGCCAGCATCTCGTCCTGCTTTCTTATGGGATAACGTACTTGTTTCTGCTTTTGCTGTTATTTGGGTTGCCGCTCTAACTTGGGCAGCTGTTGTAACTAATCAATCAATCCTACTCACCTTGGTGATGGGCTTTGTGATTCCATTTATTTTCTGGAACGCCATGATTGGTTTTGTGGTTTACGTGCACCACACCCATCCAAGTGTTTCTTGGTATTCAGATAAATCAGAATGGTTAAGAGCGCAGCCTTTTGTTTCAACAACTGTGCACTTGGTTTTCCCATTGAAATGGGGTGCGGCTATGCACCACATCATGGAACATACAGCTCACCACGTTGATATGAGTGTTCCGCTCTACAAACTTAAACAAGCTCAGTCAAAGCTTGAGGAAATGCTTCCTGGTCGAATTATTGTTCAAAAATTCTCATGGGCTTGGTACTTCCACACAGCAAAACTTTGCAAACTTTATGACACGCAGAAAAAATGTTGGCTAGATTTCAAGGGCAACAAAACTGCTGATTCCATCAAGGTTGTTTTAAGTTAAATGTATTAAAAAAACGCCCGAAAGGGCGTTTTTCAAAAAGAAGTTAAAATAGCAGGCTAATACTTATAAAGAAGTTCTTATGACAACGCCGCCAACCACATTGGAAAGCAACACAAGAGTAATGAAGTT
>JAHEBW010000038.1 GCA_024642065.1 Polynucleobacter sp.
AGTCGTTCTTAGTCTTAATTACTTTACGACCACGGTAGTAGCCATTTGGGCTAATGTGGTGACGTAAGTGCGCTTCACCAGTCGTTGGCTCAACTGCCAATGAAGGTGCAGACAAAAAGTCATGTGCGCGGTGCATGCCACGCTTAGACGGTGATTTCTTATTCTGTTGAACAGCCATGTTTTTACTCCTAAACGAAGCAGAGATTCTAGCACAAAATCATTGTTTTTTGAGCTTTTGTAAGACGGCGAATGGATTGGGCTTCTGAATAATGATCTCTTCTGACCCTGTTTTAAGCTTTTTAGAGACCTTTTCTAGGTCTTCAGCTTTGCACTCCCCTGGAGTGTGCCTGGCCGATAAAGGTAGGCTAAGCAATAGCTCGTCTTCAATAGTATCTAGCAAATTAAAGGTTTCCGGGGCAACTAAAGCATCCTCAGCATCCTGATTTTCCTCATCCAAATCCCAGTTTTCAGCCTCTTCTTCCGTGTCAAATAAGATGTAATCACGGTCTGAGTCAATCGACTCCATATAGGGCTGGAAACAAGCCTGACAACTCAAAGGCAGGTCTACCGCTAAACGTAAGTGCATGTATTGCAAAGGAATCCCACCTAAACGCTCTTCAAACCAAGTGCTGAGCTCCCAGTGCACTTGAGACGGCTTTAAATTGCTATCTGAAGCGATTTCCTGTGACAATCGAGGAAAAGAAGATAAGTCCAAAGCCCCTTGCCCGAGATAAGTCGTTCCCGACTTCAAATCAATAGATTGAAGATCCTTAGGATTATTCGGCAAAATGTGGGGTGTTGTTTTATTTGAATTCATACCGAAAGCATAAATGAGCGCAGTCCCTAGCCCAAGCAATTTATCTACAAAATTGAAAGAAGAGCCGAAAAAGCTCATTTTGGCCTCAACATCCAAGTACAGAAAAGAGTTGCTATCTCGTTTAGGACTTCCTTTTACCTGCGTATCCCCAGAAGTCGATGAGTCACCTCTTCCAAATGAAACACCCGAGCAAATTGCCTTGCGCTTAGCTCAGGCAAAAGCCTTGGCTATTTCAAAATTGCATCCAGACGCTTGGGTAATTGGGTCAGATCAGGTGGTTGATTTACATGGCGCTGCCATGGGTAAACCGGGTGATCATGAGCGAGCAATGGCTCAACTACAACTCTTGCGCGGAGAAACAGTCCAATTCCACACAGCTATCTGTCTTGCCAAGGGCGAAGATGCGAAAACAATCAACGTGATCACTGAGGTTCAATTCAGATCATTGAAAGATCATGTTTTAGAAGCTTATTTATTAGCGGAGACACCCTATGATTGCGCCGGTAGTGCCAAGTCAGAAGGCCTAGGTATCTGCCTTTTAGAGCGCGTTCAAAGTAGTGATCCAAGCGCACTGATTGGCTTGCCACTTATCACTGTTTGCTCACTTTTGCGTGATGCAGGCTTTTCAATTCCAGGATAACCATGGCCGGCATTCTTTACCTCATTCCCAATACGCTAGGCGATGACGCCAGAGAAGATCAACTCTCAAAAGTTCTTCCAATCGATACGATTCAACGCGCTTCGCAATTACGCTATTGGATTGTTGAGAATGCGAAAACTGCTAGAGCATTATTAAAAGCAGTATCTAGCCAAACACCTCTCATTTGCACGATGCAAGAAATGATGATGACTGAGTGGCGTGGTCCAGGTAAAGAGCAACAAGGCAAAGAAGCGACTGATTTAAAAAAACTATTACAACCACTGCTTGATGGTCACGACATGGGCTTGATGTCTGAAGCTGGTTTGCCAGCAATTGCCGACCCGGGCTCAGATATTGTGAATGCAGCTCACCGCTTGGGGATTACTGTTCGAGCACTCGTCGGTCCTAGCTCACTATTACTCGCTTTAATGTCTAGCGGCATGAACGGTCAAAGCTTTGCATTTCATGGGTACTTACCGGTTAATCAAGCAGACAAAGTCAACTCACTCAAACAACTGGAACAAGAATCCAAAAAGAAACATCAAACACAGTTATGGATCGAAACACCCTACCGCAACGCGGCCATGATTGAAACCATGCTGCAAGGCCTTCATCCAAATACTCAAATATGTGTCGCTGCAGATTTAAGCCTGCCAACGGAATGGGTCAAATCTCAAACAGTTGCTTCGTGGCAAGCCGCCATCAAAAAAGAGCCTGGATTACTCCAAGCTCTTCATCAACGTCCAGCTGTATTTTTATTGTTGGCTTAGTTGCCGTAGCGCAAATGTTCATTGCGCAAGAGCACCTTAGTAGCACCCTCACCCATCGCTGCACCAAAGCGCTTAGCCACACGCTCCGCTAAATTTTCTTTGGTTGTGTAATCAACAATCTCTGGCGCCTTGAAGACATCTCTAGCCACCATATCGATGTTACCCAAAGCATCCGTGAGGCCAAGATCAATACTTCTTGCGCCATTCCAAACTAACCCACTGAACATCTCAGGGGTTTCTTTCAGGCGCTTACCCCTTCCATCACGAACTACCTTAATAAATTGGTCGTGAACCTCTAGGATCATTTCTTGAACAAAAGCTTTTTGCTTTGGATCTTCTTTAGAAAAAGGATCTAATAAGGCCTTATTTTTCCCAGCCGCAATCACGCGACGCTCAACACCTAATTTATCCATCAAACCAGTCACACCAAAGCCGCTCATGATGACGCCAACAGAGCCCACCAAACTGGCTTTATCGACATAAATTTTCTCGGCAGCAACCGCAACGTAGTAACCGCCTGAAGCACAGATTTCCTCTACAACAACATGCAAAGGCTTTTCTGGATACTTGGCGCGCAAACGCAAGATCTCATCATGAATAATTCCAGATTGAACAGGCGATCCACCTGGGCTGTTGATGCGCAAAATCACACCAACACTTTCACTATTTTCAAATGCAGCATTTAATGCAGCATTGATAGCTTCAGCACTTGCTGGAGTATTAGGGGCAATTTCTCCATGCAGATCTACCAAAGCGGTATGTTTACCAAGTGACGCCTTACCACCAAAATCCAAATCAAATAAATTAATCGCAAGACCCACAAAGACCACTAAGGTCATTAAGCGAAGCGCAGTTCTCCAGCGACGACCTCGTCGCTGCTCCTTCATGTTTTCCAACAAGAGGTGCTCTAGAGCCTGACGTTCCCAAACTTTTTCATCTGACATGCAATTTCTCTCTTAAGAATTTTTTCTGTATTTTTAGATTGTCTGTTATTTTTTATAACTACGCATGCACCGCTAACCAATCCGACAACTCTTGAACATTTGAAACACAAGCTTTTGGGTTTTCTGTTTTCAAGACGTTAAGCGGGTGTGCGCCATAAGTCACAGCTACAGCATCAGCGCCAGCATTGTTAGCCATTAATAAATCATGAGTGGTATCACCAATCATCAATACCTTCTCCATAGGAACCATCAATGCCTCAGACAATTCCATCAACATGCCAGGGTGAGGCTTAGGGAAAGTTTCATCAGGTGTTCTGGTATCAGTAAAGACATCATGCAAATCATGAAAACCTAAAGAACGCTCTAAACCTTTACGACTTTTCCCAGTAGCCACTGCCAATAAATGCCCTTTGTCTTTCAGTGCATAAAGCAACTCTTTTGCTCCAGCAAATAAACTCAACTCATGATCTTTGGTGAGGTAGTGAAAACGGAAACGGTCCACCAACTTAGGATGATCTTGCACTGAAAGAGTAGGCACTGCCCTGCGAAGCGATTCTTGCAAACCTAAACCGATCACATGACTGGCCATCGAATCATCCGGCACGGGCAAATCCAAATCCCTACAAGCATCTTGAATACAACGAACAATTGTTGGAGTGGAATCCATCAATGTTCCATCCCAATCCCAAACAATTAATTCGTATTTCAAAATTTACTTTCTGTCTTTAACTGCATTAATTAAATAATTGGATTTTCTAAAACCCCAATGCCTGCGATTTCAATTTTCACAGTGTCGCCTTTTTTCAAGAATCGTGGCGGCTTAAAGCCCATACCCACCCCGCTTGGTGTTCCCGTAGCAATGACGTCACCGGGATAGAGGGTGATTCCTGCAGATAAAGCTTCAATAATGGTTGGAATATCAAAAATTAATTGTTCTGTTGTGCCACTCTGACGTAACTCACCGTTGACCCAACACTGAATAGAAGCATGGCTTGAATCCAACTCATCAGCAGAAACCAACCAAGGACCCATTGGGCAGAAAGTATCTAAGCTTTTACCCAAGTGAAACTGAACATGCTTAGCTTGCAAGTCACGTGCGCTCACATCATTAATGATGGTGTAACCCCAAACATGCCTCAAGGCATCTTCTTTTTTAATGCCTTTACCTTTTTTAGCAATGACAACCGCCAACTCAGCTTCATAGTCCATCTCTTGGGTCACTTGTGGGTGACTATCAATACCGGCCTTAGTGCCAATCACAGACTCTGGCACTTTGCTAAAAATAACTGGGTGTTTTGGCAGATTGGCCATGGCGCCCTGAGCGTCACCCAACTTACTATCTTTAATTTCTTTGACATGATCGAGATAATTCTTACCAACGCAAAAAATATTTCTGCGTGGCTTTGGTATCGGTGCCAACAAGCAAACTTCGCTCAACTGAAGTGCTTGGCCAAGCGGTGGCAAATCCTTGCCATCAGCCATCATTTCAATAATTGCTAAAGCACCTAAGTCCGCTTGATCTTCAGATAACTGATAAGGGCTGACCGTTGTGAGATCTGCCGAAACCACACCTACATATCGCTTAGCTTGAAACTGAAATGCTGCTAACTTCATAAGAACTCCTTGTGAATATGTTCTATCTTAATTCGATTCAAACTTTTCGAATGCTTCGGGTATCGGTGCCTCAAATGTCATTTTTTGTTCGGTTTTTGGGTGCACAAAAGATAAGTGCCTTGCGTGCAACAGAAGACGTTTTGGTCTTAGAACTTTATCTAACTCTTGGTCACCATATTTGTCATCCCCAAGAATAGGATGGCCATAAGCTTGCAAATGCACCCTAATTTGATGGGTTCGCCCTGTTTTAAGTTGAGCCTCAACCAAACTGCATAAGCCATCAGAGTAATTGGCTTTGACGCGGATATTGGTATGGCTTAACTGACCGCCATCACTAGCAACTCGCACCCGCCTCTCACCATTTGGTAATAAGTATTTCAAAAGCGGGTATTTCAAGGGGATGGATTTACCAGAAACCGGTAATTCACCATGAACTATTAATAAGTAGCGCTTTTCCATCTTTCCTTCACGAATTTGCTCATGAAGGTTAACCAAGGCACTGCGTTTTTTAGCCAACATCAAAATACCTGAGGTATCGCGGTCTAAACGATGAACCAATTCCAAGAACTTAGCATCTGGTCTTTGGGCTCTCATGGCTTCAATAAGACCTAAAGAGACTCCAGATCCACCATGAACGGCAATACCTGATGGCTTATCTACCACCAAAATGCTGTCATCTTCATACAAAATATCAATTTCTGAGCTTATCTTGCTAGAAAGATAGTCATTTGTGGGTGCTTTAACTTCAGAAACCCGAATCGGAGGAAGGCGTAAAACGTCTCCTTCTTGGATTTTTTGACTGGCATCCGCTCTTTTTTTGTTAATTCGGACCTCTCCGGAGCGAATAATTCGATAAATATGGGTTTTTGGCACGCCTTTGGCCATGCGAAACAGGAAATTATCTAGCCTTTGGCCAGCTTCCTCAAATAAAACAACGTGTTGGGTTACCGAATTACTGTTCATATGTCATATAATGACCTATCTTGCTGCGCAATATCAAATTTATGATTTGAAAGTCGTGCGCCAAGCTCGGTCCGGAATAGCCGAATGATATTCCCAGGGTTCGCCTCTCCCCTGAAGCAACGAGACGCAAGGTTGGCTGGCATAGTGCCGCGAACTGCGAAACAGATAAAAGAATTTAGGCGCGCGCTGACCCGCAAATAAGAATAAGTCAGCGAGCGTAGTGAAGTAGTCATCACAGAGGATTGTCTCGCACAATCACTTCTATTCCGTTTCGCGCCCCGCGATGGCTGCCTGGCCGCAGTACGGAGTTTTATATGAAAAGAATGTTGTTTAACGCTACCCAACAAGAAGAGTTGCGCGTAGCTATCGTTGATGGTCAAAAACT
>JAHEBW010000007.1 GCA_024642065.1 Polynucleobacter sp.
GTTATCAAACTGCCGCAGCGCCGCCGACGATCTCGGACAACTCTTTGGTAATGGCTGCTTGACGTGTTTTGTTGTAAACCAACTGCAACTCACCAATTACGTTTTTAGCGTTATCAGATGCGGCTTTCATGGCAACCATACGAGCGGACTGCTCAGATGCCATGTTTTCTGCAACTGCTTGGTAAATCAACGCCTCAACATAACGTTTCAACAATTCATCAACAACTGACTGAGGATCAGGTTCATACAAATAATCCCAACCGTACTCACTAGACTCAGCAGCAGTTTGTTCTAAGCGCTCACCAGATAAAGGCAATAATTTTTCAATTACTGGCTCTTGCTTCATGGTGTTGATGAATTTTGTATATGCCAAATAAACAGCATCTACTTCACCATTTTCATAAGCGTCCAATTGGACCTTAATCGCACCAATCAATTTTTCTAAGTGAGGTGTATCTCCCATTTGCGTTACATGAGAAACAATCTTCGCTTTAATTCTGTTTAAGAACTGGAAACCCTTCATACCGATTGGTGTGCATGACATCTGTACGCCTTTAGAGTCGAGCTCTTTCATCGTATTCGTTAAAGCTCTTAATACGTTGGTATTCATACCACCGCAAAGACCTTTATCTGTTGTCACAACAATCACGCCTGCTTTTTTAACTTCACGTTCAATTAAATAAGCAGGGCGGTACTCTGGGTTGGCCTTACCCAAGTTGACGGCAATGTTCCTAACTTTTTCAGTGTAAGGACGAGCATTGCGCATACGTTCTTGTGCACGCCGCATCTTCGATGCGGCGACCATTTCCATCGCCTTTGTGATCTTGCGCGTATTTTGTACGCTCTTGATCTTTGTCCGTATCTCTTTAGTTCCGGCCATCTCGGCTCTCCTCGCTTCTTATCTTAGAAAGAAGCTGAACGTTTAAAGTCCTCGACTGCAGCACGCAATGCGGCTTCATCTTCCTTCGAGAGATCCTTAGTGTCTTCAATACGGCCAACTAAATCAGCAAACTTGCTCTTAAGGTGGTCATGCAAACCTTTTTCGAATGCCAAAACATGCTTAACATCCAAGTCATCCAAGAAGCCGTTGTTAGCTGCGTACAAACTTGCAGCCAACTGCCAAACTTGCTGTGGCATGTATTGAGCTTGCTTTAACAACTCTGTAACACGACGACCGCGCTCTAATTGTTTACGAGTAGCTTCGTCCAAGTCAGAAGCAAACTGAGCAAACGCTGCCAATTCACGATACTGAGCTAAGTCTGTACGAATACCACCTGATAATTTCTTAATAACTTTAGTCTGAGCAGCACCACCCACACGTGAAACAGAAATACCAGCGTTAATCGCAGGACGTACGCCAGCGTTAAACAAGTCTGTTTCCAAGAAGATTTGGCCGTCAGTAATAGAAATTACGTTTGTTGGAACGAAAGCAGAAACGTCACCCGCTTGAGTTTCAATAATTGGCAATGATGTTAATGAACCAGTTTTGCCTTTAACAGCACCATTGGTGAACTTCTCAACATAACCTTCGTTAACACGAGCAGCGCGCTCTAATAAACGTGAGTGCAAATAGAATACGTCGCCAGGATAAGCTTCACGTCCTGGTGGGCGGCGTAACAACAATGACACTTGACGGTAAGCAACAGCTTGCTTTGTTAAGTCATCATAAACAATCAACGCATCTTCACCACGGTCACGGAAGTACTCGCCCATTGTGCAACCAGCGTAAGCTGACAAATATTGCATAGCTGCAGACTCAGAAGCTGAAGCAGCAACAATCACTGTGTACTCCATTGCGCCGTGCTCTTCTAATTTGCGAAGTACGTTTGCAATTGTTGAAGCTTTTTGACCAATCGCTACGTATACGCAACGAATGCCTTTACCTTTTTGGTTAATGATCGCGTCAACCGCAACAGCTGTTTTACCTGTTTGACGGTCGCCAATGATCAACTCACGTTGACCACGGCCAATAGGCACCATCGCATCAATTGACTTCAAGCCTGTTTGAAGAGGCTGACTAACTGATTGACGATCAATAACGCCAGGAGCAACTTTTTCAATAAAGTCTGTCATCTTTGCATTGATTGGACCTTTGCCATCGATAGGCTGACCCAAAGCATTAACAACACGACCTAATAATTCTGGACCTACTGGTACTTCAAGAATGCGGCCTGTACATTTAACAGCGTCGCCTTCACTGATGTGCTCGTATTCACCCAAAATAACAGCACCAACAGAATCACGCTCTAAGTTAAGCGCAAGACCTAATGTGTTGTTTGGGAACTCAAGCATTTCACCTTGCATCACGCCTGAAAGGCCATGAACGCGGCAAATACCGTCTGTTACGGAAATAACTGTGCCTTGATTGCGGACTTCGGCGCCAACGCCTACACCACTAATTCGGCTCTTGATCAGTTCACTGATCTCTGATGGATTGAGTTGCATTTGCTTACTCCTGGGATCTTATTCGGTTATGCGCTAAGAGCGGCTTGCATCGAAACTAAGCGGGCTTTAACTGAAGTGTCTAACACTTCATCGCCAACCTGTACGCACACACCGCCAATCAATTCTGGGTCTACATTTACTGTAGGACGTAGCTCTCTTCCACCAAAGCGCTTCTTCAATGTTGATAACAAGCCATTTAATTCATCACCTTGCAGTGGGAATGCGCTTGTAATCACAACTTCAGCCGCACCTTCTTGAGCATTTTTTAAAGCTGTAAATTGAGCAGAAATTTCTGGCAAAGCTAGTAGACGATGGTTTTGCGTTAAAACTTCCACAAAACTTTTTACAACATCTGCTGGCTTTGTCTTCATGCCACTTAATAAAATTTGTAGCAAATCTGCGGCAGCTAATTTTGGATTGTTAGCTACTGCCAGTAAATCTGGGTTGCTAGCAACTTGAGCTAGCTCTTCTAATTGCTCCGCCCAAACAGACAAGTCTGCAGGCTTTGCACTTCTAAAAAGAGCCTCAGCATATGGGCGGGCAATAGTAGCTAAGTCCGCCATATTAAAGCTCTGCCTTTAGCTGATCTAATAAACCAGCATGTACTTTAGCGTCAACTTCACGACGTAAAATTTGCTCCGCACCCTTCACTGCCAAAGCAGCTACTTCAGTACGCAATGCATCTCTTGCGCGTGATACTTGTTGTTCAGCTTCAGCTTTAGCTTGGGCAATAATGCGCGCAGCTTCTGCTTGAGCATTCGCTTTAATTTCTTCTGCTGATAATTGAGCACGCTTTTCAGCATCAGCAATACGCTGAGTACCTTCATTGCGAGCTTCTGACAATGCTTGTTCAGCTCGTTTTTTTGCAGACTCAAGATCAGCTTTACCGCGTTCTGCGGCAGCTAAACCATCAGCCACTTTTGTGGCGCGCTCGTCTAATGCCTTTACTAATGGTGGCCAAACAAATTTGGCAACTACCCACCACAAAATAAAGAAGACGACCATCTGCGCGAATAGTGTCGCGTTTAGGTTCACGGTTTGTTCCTTTCGGTCACGATGACAAATACCCACGGGCGCTCAAATTGCGCCCGTCAATAACTACTAATTACTTGATTACTGCAAGTAATGGGTTTGCGAAAGCAAACAACATCGCAACACCAACACCGATCAAGAAAGCAGCGTCGATCAAACCAGCCAACAAGAACATCTTAGTTTGTAGTGGCTCCATCAATTCTGGTTGACGTGCACATGCTTCGATGTACTTACCACCCATCAATGCGATACCTAAACAGGCACCGATAGCACCTAAACCAATAATGATGCCGATACCGATTGCTGTCAGACCTTGAACTTGTGCTAGAAATGCTTGCATGTTGACTCCTAAATAAAAAAACAGTTAGTTAAAAAAAATTAGTGGTGACTATGAGCTTGACCAATGTAGACCAAAGTCAACATCATAAAGATGAAGGCTTGTAACAAAATCACCAAGATGTGGAAAATCGCCCAAGCTGAGCCGGCAATAACATGACCGACAAAACCCAAGACAGATAAGTCGACACCAAAATGCCAGATGCCGCCTAACAGAGCGATTAGCAAAAATACCAATTCGCCTGCATACATGTTGCCGAATAACCGCATACCCAAAGACACGGCTTTAGCAATGAATTCAATAATATTTAACACTAGGTTAAATGGGGCCAAGTACCACTTAGCGCCGAATGGTGCAGATAAAAGTTCGTGAACAAAACCGCCCACACCTTTAGCCTTGAAGCTGTAAAAAATCATCAAAACCAATACAGACATTGATAAACCTAATGTACCGTTTAAGTCTGTTGTTGGTACTAATTTGTGATGCGGTACGTGTGCGCCAAAATTTGTTAATAAACCATTGATGCCATGAACCCAATCCACAGGAACTAGGTCTAATGTGTTTAACAAAATAATCCAGCAGAACACGAACAATGCTAGAGGGGCGATATAAGAACGATCGCCGTGAACAATACTCTTTGACTGGTTCTCAACCATTTCAACAAGAATTTCAACTAATGCTTGAAATCTACCTGGCACGCCAGCAGTTGCACGACGCGCTGCAACCAATAAGAAAGCAACAACAACTAAACCCATCAACAAAGACCAGAACACTGTATCTAAGTTAACAACAGAGAAATCAACAATAGCTTCTTGTTTTGCATGCAAAGTGTTTAAATTTTGCAAATGCTCAGCAATGTATTCAGTTGGCGTTAACGCCTTTTGTGCTACTTCTGTTGACATCGTTACTTCCCTCTATCCTTTTAAGCTGCTGTTTACTTTATCAACCACGCCAACCAATAACACTTGAGCGCTAGAACATAAGTTAACAACAACGGTAACCAATCCAAATCCGGATAAAACACAATCACCAAAACGAACATCGCAATCGTTGCGATGATCTTTAATAACTCGCCAGTCACTAAAGCAAATACCGTAGAACCAATTGCATTTGCACGACTGCTTAATACCTTTGCTCTGGCAGCAAACAACACTGCTGGCACCAAAGCTGCCAAACCACCAAGTAAGGCAGATATGGCGGAAGAGTCTAGGGCAAACGGCTTACCCCTTGCTGACCAAGCCAAACCTGAAATCAAGGTGACCAATCCTTGGAGAATCAACAGTCGCCTAACAGTGACTCGACTTGGCTTAAGAGCAGATGCCCCTAAGATTGCCTCTAACTCTGACTTAGTTAATGGTTTTTTGTACTCTTCCGAGTCATCTAACTCATTGTCCCAATTGGAGTTTTTCACTGCAGCGGCCTGTTCTACATCACCAGCACCAAAGCCCCGAGATTTTACAGAATCCTTAGGTGTTGGGTCAATGTAATTCATGAAATTTTGGTCTTAATCTATAGCCAAACGCTTAAATAAAGCGTCCAACTCATCAAATTGACTAAATTTAATTTTTATTTCGCCGCCTTTACGCTTTTGTTTGATTTCAACATTTAGATTGAACTCATCTGAAAGACGGTCTTGAATTCTTTTTAAATCAGGGTCCGCTTTAGCAGGTGCAGAGGGCTTGCTAGAAGGTTTTTTATTTAAAACCAGCTTGGTGGCCATTTTTTCTGCTTCACGAACAGATAATTTTTGAATGGCTATCTTTTGAGCCAAACTTACCTGTAATGCGCTATCCAATGGGAGAAGGGCGCGCGCATGGCCCATGTCTATCTCACCCTTGATAAGCATGGCTTGAACTGGTTTTGCAAGCTGGATAAGGCGCAATAAGTTGCTGACTGCGCTACGTGATTTGCCAACAGCTTGAGCTGCCTTGTCATGTGTATAGCCAAACTCTTCTATCAATCTAGCTAAACCATTGGCCTCCTCAAGAGCATTAAGGTCCTCTCGCTGCATGTTTTCGATCAAAGCCATTGCCGCAGTGGCTTGGTCATCTGCCTGCTTTACAAGTACTGGTACCTCTGCAAGGCCAGCAATGGTCGCGGCGCGATATCGGCGCTCTCCGGCAATGATTTCATACTTGCCGCCGGCAACAGGCCTTACTAACAAGGGCTGCATGATGCCTTGCTCTTTAATACTTTGCGCCAACTCTTGCAAAGCTGCATCAACCATGTTTTTTCTGGGCTGATACTTGCCAGCCTGAAGTTGATTGAGTTTTAAGGTGGTTACCCCTTGAGCTGCTGCTGGTCCAGCATCTTTAGCTCCCAACAATGCCTCTAAACCACGACCCAGACCTTTTTTCTTTATTGCATTCATTTTCTTGTCCATTACATTGTTTTAATGCGCTCAATCATTTCAGCGCCAAATTGCATATAGGCTTGCGCGCCTCTTGAGCTTTTATCAAAAGTAACGCCCGGCATGCCGTAGGATGGGGCCTCGGCCAAGCGCACATTTCTTGGAATAATTGTTGAGAAAACCTTGTCTCCAAAATGCGCCATCAATTGCTCTGAAACCTGTTGCTGCAAGGTTGTTCTTGGGTCAAACATCACCCTTAACAGGCCAATAATTGTGAGCTCTGGATTCAAGTTGGCATGAACTTGTTTGATGGTGTTCACAAGGTCAGAAAGGCCTTCTAGAGCGAAATACTCGCACTGCATAGGCACAATCACACCATTTGCTGCGCAAAGGCCATTTAGCGTCAAAAGTGATAGTGCAGGAGGGCAGTCAATTAGAACAAAGTCATACTCAGTTAGCACTGGCTCTAAGGCATCTTTAAGCCGCTCTTCACGACGATCAATTTCAACCAACTCTACCTCTGCGCCAGCCAATTCACGGTTGGCGGGTAGAACGTCATAACCACCGGTTTCTGACTTGACTCTCACTGAGCCTATATCGGCCATACCAATTAGGACGTGATAAACCGTTTGATTGAGCTCCATCTTATCAATGCCAGAACCCATGCTGGCATTGCCTTGAGGGTCTAAATCAATAACCAATACTCGCTGTTTCTGGGCGGCCAAACTTGCTGCCAAATTAACAGTTGTAGTGGTTTTTCCAACCCCACCCTTTTGGTTTGCTACACAAAAAATTTTTGCCATGAAAATCTTTATTAAATGAATGGGTTAAGCCTGCAATTCTCTCATGGGCGCCAACTCAAACAGACGTCTTTCTGCATTGAGTCCTGGGACAGCCAATTGATAATTATTCGTAATGCTCCAGTTCGGCGGTATTGTTTTTAAATCTTCCTCTAGTAATTTGGCTTTCATTGCCCAAAGTACTCCGCCATCCTTCAGCATGGGTTGAGATAGCTCAACAAACTTTCCAAAATCTGAAAAAGCCCTTGAAATACAAGCACTTATAGATTTCTCCAGCTTTGGGGAACTATTTTCAATTCTTGCTGCATGAACGTGAATATTGAGTAAATTAAATTTAGCTGCAATATGCTGAAGGAAAACCGTCTTCTTTTGTACTGCCTCCATTAAATGAATCTGCCAAGTAGGTCTACAAATAGCCAGCGGAATCCCAGGCAAGCCACCGCCTGTCCCCAAGTCTGCCAAGCTAAATACACCTGAAGAATCAGGTTGAGCAGCAACATAACGATCCAAATAAGGCAAAACAGCCAGAGAATCCAATAAATGCAAAACAACAGACTCTTTTAAGTCATGAATCGCAGAAAGATTATGGGTCCGGTTCCAGCGCTGGAACTCTATTAAGTAGTCCATCAAAAGTTCAGCTTGGGAAGCTGAAATGTCTACCTGAAGATCCCGTATTCCTTGATTAAGCTGAGCCAAAAGCTCTTGTGAAGAAGCATCTTTTGACATTAGTTAGCGACAGAGCGTCTGCCCAAGCCCTTCTTCAAATGAATCAATAAAATAGATATCGTGGCGGGAGTTACGCCAGCAACACGAGATGCCTGTCCAAGGGTAGAGGGCTTGTGTAAATTAAGCTTTTGTTGCGCCTCTGTAGATAAACCATGAACATTTGAATAATCAATGTCTGCCGGTAAAGCCATTTCCTCGTGATAAGAATGTCTTGCAATTTCAACGGCTTGGCGATCAATATAACCTTGATATTTAATTCCAATTTCAACTTGCTCTGCGATCTGATCACTTAAAACAACATCATCAGCCAGAACTCCTGGGCTCCAACGGCCATCAAATGATGATGTTAGCTTGTCATAAGTTATGCCTGGTCTGCGGAGCAAATCAGCCAAGTTATATTCATGTGTAATAACCTGACCAAGCAACTCCTCTGACTCTAAAGCTGTCAAAATCTTTGGGCTGACCCATGTAGACCTTAGTCGCTCTGTTTCACGTGAAACAGCTTCTTGTTTTTTACAGAAAAATTCCCAACGGCGATCGTCCACCAAGCCTAAACGACGTCCAATCTCTGTTAAACGATCATCCGCGTTGTCTTCTCTAAGGCTTAAACGATATTCAGCACGGCTTGTAAACATCCGATAGGGCTCTAAAACACCCTTAGTAATCAGGTCATCAACTAAGACGCCTAGGTAAGCCTGGTCACGCTTTGGATACCAAGCTTCCTTACCCTGAGCGCTTAAAGCTGCGTTTGCTCCAGCCAACAGGCCCTGAGCTGCAGCTTCTTCATACCCAGTAGTGCCATTAATTTGCCCGGCAAAGAATAGCCCTTTAATACCCTTTGTTTCAAGGCTTGGATAGAGCCCTCTAGGGTCAAAGTAATCATATTCAATGGCGTAGCCTGGGCGAACAATCATTGCATGCTCTAAACCCCGAATACTGCGAACCAAGTCCCACTGAACATCAAAAGGCAGGCTGGTTGATATGCCATTAGGATAAAACTCATTTGTTGTGAGCCCTTCGGGCTCTAAAAATATTTGGTGGCTCTCTTTTGAAGCAAATCGGTGGATCTTATCTTCAATAGAAGGGCAATAACGAGGGCCAACGCCTTCAATAACCCCGGTATACATAGGCGAACGATCTAAGCCACCACGAATAATGTCATGTGTTTGCTTATTTGTATGGGTAATCCAGCAGGGCAACTGCTTTGGATGAAACTCAGGTCGACCCAAATATGAGAAGACAGGTAGCGGATCTAAATCACCCGGCTGTTCCTGCATGACCGAAAAATCAATGGTTCGACCATCAATTCTTGGGGGTGTTCCAGTTTTCAGCCGCCCTTGAGGCAACTGCAACTCTTTTAATCTAGCAGACAGTCTAATAGCAGCGGGATCACCAGCGCGTCCACCCGAGTGATTATCTAAACCGACGTGAATCTTTCCATCTAAAAACGTTCCGGCCGTTAAAACAACCTTCGAGGCAAAAAAGCTGAGTCCCAATTGCGTTGTGGCGCCACAAACCTCATCACCTTTAACAATTAGATCATCGACGGCCGCCTGGAATATTGTTAGGTTTTCTTGGTTTTCAAGCTTGCTGCGCATAGCAGTTTTGTAAAGTGCTCGATCAGCCTGGGCACGAGTGGCTCTAACTGCAGGCCCTTTGCTTGAGTTAAGAATTCTGAATTGAATTCCTGCTGCATCAGTAACCTCAGCCATGGCACCGCCTAAAGCATCAAGCTCTTTGACCAAATGCCCTTTGCCAATACCGCCAATAGAGGGATTACAACTCATTGCGCCAAGTGTTTCAATGCTATGCGTCAAAAGAAGCGTGCGGCAACCCATGCGTGCGGAAGCCAAGGCAGCCTCAGCGCCAGCATGTCCACCACCAATAACCATCACGTCAAATTTAACTGAAAATTCCATAGAAAATCACCAAGCTAGGGGAGGGGATGATATCACCCTCAGGAAAACGGCTCAATCACTAATTAAGATGTTTGGTTTCACGTGAAACCAAACTTTGAATAAAGCAGCCTACATCAATGGGTCAAAATATTTATAAGCATCTAGGCTGGTTTTAACAATTAAGGCGCCAACTACGCCAATAAAGATCTTTCGGACAAATCCATTTCCATATCGAAGCGCATATCCAGAGCCCACGATGCTGCCCAAGATATTCAATAACATCATTGCAAAACCCAAAAACCAATCAACATGACCAAAGGATGCAAAAAGAATAATCGCAGCCAAATTGGTTGTGGCGTTAACCAGCTTGGTTGCAGCAGAAGCATGTAAAAAATCAAAGCCAAAAAGGCGAACAAAACCAATCAGCAAGAAACTGCCGGTTCCTGGGCCAAAAAACCCATCGTAGAAACCAATGCCGCCCCCCATCAAAAGCGCTTGGCCGATTTTCCTATTGCTTGAACTTGGCGGGACATGAGCAGCCCCAAGGGCGGGCTGCATAACCGTATAAATCAACAGAGCCAAAAGAATGAGCGGCAAAAGCGCGCGAAAGACATCCAAGGAAACGTTGCGCACCACAGCGGCGCCAGCAAAAGACCCAAGGAATGCGGCCAATATCGCTGGAATTATGATGAAATAAGGTAATTTAACGGATTTTAAGTACCTTTTAGCAGCAATTAACGTGCCGCCAATAGATGCTAGCTTATTTGTACCCAACAATGTAGCTGGGCTGGCGTTGGGATAAAGAGCGAAAAGGGAAGGGACTTGAATAAGTCCACCACCACCAGCAACTGAATCAACAAAGCCTGCACCTGCGGCCGCAACTAAAAGCAGCCAAGTTGACCAATGGTAAAAATCTGCTTCTATCAAGATGCTTTTTGAAGCAACAAACGCGCAATTTTTTCTGCAATCATCATCGTCGGTGCTGCCGTATTGCCTGATGTAATTGTTGGCATAACGCTAGCATCAACCACCCTCAAGCCCTCAACTCCAATCACCTTTAACTCTGAATCAACAACAGCAGTTGGGTCATCCTCTTTACCCATCTTACAAGTGCCCACTGGATGGAAAATTGTTGTCCCAATATCAGCGACTTGCTTTAAGAGTTCATCCGCCTCAACGAATTGCTTACCTGGCTTGAACTCTTCGGCTTGAGCATCTGCAAACGCGGGCTGATTAAGAATTTTTCTTGTGAGCGCAACAGACTCAAGTGCAATCTGGCGATCTAATTCAGTAGACAAATAATTAGGGTTAATGATTGGCTGTGCATCAACATCACTCGAAGAAATATGAACTGATCCGCGTGAACTTGGTCGCAAATTACAGATGCTAGCCGTGAACGCATTGAATCTGTGCAACGGCTCGCCAAACTTATCTAGCGACAAAGGCTGAACATGATATTGAACGTTAGGGCGCTCTTGCGAATCTGAAGAACATGCAAATGCTCCTAGCTGGGATGGCGCCATTGACATCGGTCCCTTGCGAGTGAAAATAAATTGCAATGCAATGGCTAACTTACCCCACCAATGAGCGGCAATAGTATTTAAGGTTCTAAAACCCTGAACCTTATAAACCATTCTGATTTGCAAATGGTCCTGTAAATTTTCACCAACACCTGGCAGATGCTTAACGGTTGCAATTCCTAAGCTTGCTAACAACTCGCTATTACCAATGCCTGAGCGCTCTAATATTTGAACGCTGCCGATAGCGCCGGCAGATAGTAAAACTTCTTTTGTAATTGACGCTGTATGTGTTTTGCCGCCACCATGAAAATGAATGCCCGTACATTTCAAACCATCAAAGGTCAACTTTTCAATTGTTGCTCCAGTAATGAGCGTTAGGTTTTCTCTTCGTGCCGCAGGTTTAATAAACGCTCTGGCAGCGTTCAAGCGCCAGCCGTTTTTCTGCGTTACATCAAAGTATGAAACACCAGAATTATTGCCGCGATTAAAGTCACCTGTACTTGGGATGCCCGCCTCATTAGCAGCGGTTTTAAATGTATCTAAAATTTTCCAACTAATGCGCTGCTTCTCTACACGCCACTCGCCGCCAGCGCCATGAAATTCATTGGCTCCACCATAGTAGTCTTCAATACCCTTAAAGTGAGGCAGCAATGCATCCCAACGCCAAGAGTGATCGCCAGTTGCGCTAGCCCAATTATCGTAATCCTGAGATTGCCCGCGCATGTAAATCATCCCATTAATAGAAGAGGATCCACCCAAAATTTTGCCGCGTGGATACAACAAGCTTCGGCCATTTAATGCTGCCTGTGGCGTTGTTTTGAACATCCAATCTGTTTTGGGATTATTAATGCAATACAGATATCCAACAGGAACATGAACCCAAACGTAGTCATCCTTTGCGCCGGCATCAATTAATAAAACTCTAATTTTTGGGTTTTGCGTTAAGCGATTTGCAAGCACGCATCCCGCGCTACCTGCCCCAACAATGATGTACTCGTACTCACCATGATCAACTGAATTATTAGCGTCCGTCATTTTCATTCCTATGTGATAGGTAGCTATTCCAGGCTAACCGTTCTTTTTCGTTTAAGCCCTCAAGGGGGATTCTCTGAGATGACTGAATAATCATTAAGGCGTATGGCTTGGCCAATGTTGAAGCCTCCCCACAGAGCTCTAAAGACTCGCCTGCCGAAGGTGATCTATCCCGCCAAAAATTAATGGCCGCTTCAAGTTCCTGGATAGAAATAAACAACATTTGTTCTGATCAATTAGCCAACATGGTGCCGCGACACTTTTTACTACCGCAACGGCATTCATATTCTTTTTTAATGGCCTTGGTTATTTTTCCTTCTAACTGCAAACCATAGTCGTAAAAAAGTTCTTCGCCGACACTAATTGTTTTCTTGGCATAAAGAAAAACTCGGGTTCTTTTCCCGGCATCTTCCTCTAAAGCTTCACAATTCGGCTGGCATGAATGGTTAATCCACATTGAGTCATTACCGCCATATTTCGCATCTAAGGCAGTTCCGTCTTCTAAGCCGAAATAGAAAGTGTGGTTGGGCTGACTGGGGTCATGCGGGTGTCTTTCCTGCGCAATCTCCCAGCTGATATGCTCGCCGGTGTATTCAATAATCTTTTTGCCCTTTGATATTTCCTGAAGAGCAAAAACTCCCTTACCGTGAATCTTTGAATCTTTTACCTTAATGAGCTTGCTGACATTATTTTTTTTAGACATCAATATTTCTAGCAATTAACGCGTTTGTCTCAATAAATGCACGACGAGGTTCAACCTCATCACCCATTAAAGTTGTAAAGACCTGATCTGCTGCAATAGCATCTTCAATCTGGACTCTTAACAAAGTTCTTGTATTGGTGTCCATGGTTGTTTCCCAAAGCTGCTCTGGGTTCATCTCACCAAGACCTTTATAACGCTGACGGCTAACGCCACGCTCAGCTTCTGCTAACAACCATTCCATTGCCTCGCGGAAATCTTTAACGTTAGCTTCCTTAACATTTTTATCAGGGTCGCCACGCTTAACTGTTGCACCAGAACCTAATACATTCGTGAGTGCTGCAGAAGCCTTCTCTAAAGTCTCGTAATCAGCGCCGTGAACAAAATCTGAATCAATGATTGATAACTTTGTGTTGCCGTGAACTTGACGAGAAATCATCAAACGGAAACGCTCAGTACGCTCATCTTTTTGAACAATGATTTGTGGCTTAACAATTTTGTCTGTCTGTTTCACAAAATATTCGCTAAGCTCTGCAGCAGATTTGCTTGCGCTAGCTTCAGTGTCAAGGTTCAAGCGAACGCCGTTCGCAATTGCTCGTAAAGAGCCTTCGTCCATGCTTCTTGATAGGCGATCAACAATACTTTGAATTGTCTGATAGTCAGAAGACAGGCTAGTTAAGCGTTCGTTATCAATCACCTTGCCATCGGCTAACACAATCGTTGCGTTTTCTAATGCTAGGTTAAGAAGATAAGCATTAAGGGCAACGTCATCTTTAATGTATTGCTCATTCTTACCCTGCTTAACTTTGTACAAAGGTGGTTGAGCGATATAAATATGGCCGCGTTCAACCAACTCTGGCATTTGACGATAGAAGAATGTCAGCAACAAAGTTCTAATGTGGCTTCCGTCAACGTCCGCGTCGGTCATGATAATGATGCGGTGATAGCGTAATTTGTCAGCGTTGTACTCTTCCTTGCCAATACCGGTACCTAAGGCTGTAATTAAAGTAACAACCTCTTGGCTACTCAACATTTTGTCAAAGCGAGCTTTTTCTACGTTAAGAATTTTTCCTTTAAGGGGCAAAATCGCTTGAAACTTTCTGTCGCGCCCTTGTTTTGCTGAGCCACCCGCTGAGTCGCCCTCGACAATAAACAATTCAGAATTAGCTGGGTCTTTTTCTTGGCAATCAGCCAACTTACCAGGTAAACCTAAGCCATCTAAAAGGCCTTTACGGCGAGTCATGTCTCTGGCTTTTCTCGCTGCTTCACGCGCACGAGCTGCTTCAATAATTTTGGCGCAAATAATCTTTGCGTCTTGAGGGTTTTCTTGAAGATAGTCTGTTAACAATGAGCTAACAATTTCTTCAACCGGTCCACGTACCTCGCTTGATACCAGCTTATCTTTTGTTTGGCTTGAGAACTTAGGCT
Source organism: Polynucleobacter sp. (assembly GCA_024642065.1). Lineage (GTDB taxonomy): Bacteria > Pseudomonadota > Gammaproteobacteria > Burkholderiales > Burkholderiaceae > Polynucleobacter. The sequence goes on from JAHEBW010000007.1 coordinate 14,269, forward strand.
CAGGAACCTTAACGGAGAGGACGCAAGTTAAACCCTCGCGCATATCATCGCCAGTTATTTCAACCTTGGCTTTTTTTGCCAACTCTTCTTCATCAATATATTTATTGATAACTCGAGTCATGGCAGCGCGCAAACCTGTTAAGTGTGTACCGCCGTCCCTTTGAGGAATGTTGTTTGTAAAACAAAGCACTTGCTCGTTAAAACCATCATTCCACTGCATAGCAACTTCTGCTGTGATTGTTCCACCCAAATCAGATGGGCGCTCACCTTCAGCGTAGAAAATATTTGGGTGCAATACAGTTTTGCTCTTGTTGATGTAATCAACAAAGCCTTTAACACCGCCGGAAAACGCAAAGTTTTCTTCTTTGCCTGATCGTTGATCGATCAGACGAATATGAACACCATTATTTAAGAAAGAAAGTTCTCTGATACGTTTTGAAAGAATTTCGTAGTGGTACTCAACGTTTCCGAAAATCTCAACATCGGCTAAAAAGTGAACTTCTGTACCGCGTTTATCTGTGTCACCAATCATTTTGATTGGTGAGGTCATGTTACCGGCTTCTTCTACAAGCTCACGGTTTTGAACAACGCCACGAGCAAATTCCATGAAATGCACTTTGCCATCGCGTTTAACTGTTAAACGTAACCATTTAGATAAAGCATTAACGCAACTGACACCCACACCATGTAAACCGCCAGAAACTTTATAACTGTTCTGGTCAAACTTGCCGCCAGCATGAAGCTCTGTCATCACAATTTCTGCAGCGCTTCGTTTTGGATCGTGTTTGTCGTCGTATTTGATACCTGTTGGAACACCACGACCGTTGTCAATAATAGAAATTGAATTATCAGTGTGGATTGTGACTGTAATTTCTGAACAGTGACCAGCTAGTGCTTCGTCAATTGAGTTATCTAAAACTTCAAAAACTAAATGATGTAAACCTGTTCCATCGGATGTGTCACCGATGTACATACCAGGTCTTTTACGAACAGCTTCAAGACCCTCTAGGATCTGAATCGATGATGCACCGTATTGTTGTTCTTGTGGATTTGCTTCAACAGTCATTGATATTCTTTTCTTATAAAACTATTAAATGCGCATTGGCATTACTACGTACTTGAAACCTTCTTGTTCTGGCAAAGTAATAACAGCGCTGCTGTTAGAGTCGCCTAAACTAATTTGAATTGATTCATTTTTTAAATTTGCTAAAACATCTAACAAATAAGACACGTTAAAACCAATATCAATCTTGTCGCCAGCGTATTGGGTTTCGATGTCTTCTTGTGCTTCTTCTTGTTCTGCGTTTGTAGATTGAATTGTTAAGCAGTTATCAGAAAGAACACAACGAACACCTTTGAATTTGTCAGTCGTCAAAATAGCCGCTCTTTGTAATGATGATTGCAAAGCTTCACGACTAACAACTAATGTGTTGTTTTGACCTTTTGGAATAACTCTTTGGAAATCTGGGAACTTTCCTTCAACTAATTTAGAAAGTAATTCAACATTGCCAAAATTAAACTTAACTTGATTGTTTGCTAAAGAAACAATCACTGGCTCATCTGAGTCCTCTAACAAATGTTGTAACTCAAGAATTGTTTTTCTTGGAATGATGACTTCTTGTTTCTGACCATTTCCAGTTGGTGCTTTATCTAAATCTACGTGACTATATGCAAGACGGTGACCATCAGTTGCTACAGCCATAATTCTTTGGTTTTCTAAAACAAACAACATACCGTTTAAGTAATAACGAATATCTTGTTGTGCCATAGCAAAGTGCACTTGGCTGATCAATTGCTTCAATGATTTTTGTGACATCTCCCAACTTGCAGAAACATCAGTTGATTCTGACATGATAGGAAATTCATTTGCGGCCAAAGTTTGTAAAGTGAAACGACTCTTTCCACTTTGAACAACCATCTTGCTATCTTTAAGAGAAAGGTTCAATGGACCTTCTGGTAAAGCACGAAGAATGTCTACAAGTTTTCTTGCACCAACAGTTGTACTAACGTTATCTGCACCAACACCAAAGTCTACATGCGTTGTAATTTGAATTTCAATGTCTGTCGAAATTAAAGAAACAGTGTTTCCATTTTTCTTGAACAAAAGGTTCGCCAAAATTGGTAATGTGTGACGACGTTCAACAATACCGCTAACCAATTGAAGTGGCTTTAATAGTTTGTCTCTTGATGTGCTGACCAGATCCATGGCTCTTATTCCTGTATTTGTTTATATGTATATATATTTATAGTAGTAGTTAATAAAGCAGCTAAATTCTGTGGATAACTAAAAAAACATTTATTAATCATCATTTTACATTCATTAAAACCTTGTGGATATCTTTTGGATAGCCTATGGATAAAGTTTAATAACTTTTACTCTTCTCATGAGATTGATACATTGTCCACAATCTATCAACACACTATTCAAGTACTTATTCCCACGGTTATACATAAGATATCAACAACCTTTTCCACAAGCAAAACCTAGTTTTTCAGAGACTGTTCAAGAACGTGAAGTTCGTGATTTAACTGATTGTCTCGCGATCTTTCTTCGGTAATTTTTCGTACAGCATGTAAAACGGTTGTGTGATCCCTACCCCCAAAAAGCTCACCTATTTCAGGAAGGCTTTTTTGGGTTAATTCTTTAGCAATATACATTGCTATTTGTCTCGGCCTAGCAATATTAGCAGGTCGTTTTTTGGAGTACATATCTGCCACTTTTATGTTGTAAAAATCAGCGACAGTCTTTTGAATATTTTCAACGGAAATTTGTCTATTTTGAACAGACAAAAGATCTTTTAAGGCCTCTCTGGCAACAACAATAGTGATCTCTTTGCCATGAAAACGAACGTAAGCAAGGATCTTTCTTAAAGCGCCCTCAAGCTCACGCACGTTAGAGCGCAAATGTTTTGCAACAAAAAAGGCAACGTCTTCCGTTAACGGTAAACCCTCTGATAAAGCCTTCTTCATTAAGATGGCTACGCGCATTTCAAGTTCAGGTGGCTCAATAGCCACCGTGAGTCCAGAGTCAAAACGTGAAATCAAGCGATCATCAATGCCAGAAATTTCTTTTGGATACGTGTCGCTAGTCATAATGACTTGAGACTTGTTGGCTGTGAGGGCCTCGAAGGCATAGAAAAACTCTTCTTGAGACCGTGGTTTGCCGGCAAAAAATTGGATATCGTCAATTAATAACAAGTCTAGCGAGTGGTAGTACTGCTTAAACTTATCAAACGACTTTTGTTGATAGGCTTTAACCACATCAGACACATATTGTTCTGCGTGGATATAACGAATTTTTGCTTTTGGCTTCTCTTGAAGTAAGTGATTGCCAATTGCATGAATAAGGTGGGTTTTACCCAAACCTACACCACCATATAGATACATGGGGTTATAGGATGAACCTGGGTTGTTTGCAACCTGAATGGCCGCGGCGCGAGCCAATTGGTTTGCTTTACCAGTTACAAAACTGTCAAACGTTAAGCTAGGGTTGAGTCTAGAACGGCCATCGATGCCAATACTAGGAACTTCGGCAGTTTCATCAGATGTTTCGTTTGAGGAAGCTGCCGTATTTTTTTCTAAACCCTCAACTAAAAACTCTGTTTGCTTATCTTCAGTATTCAGAAGTTTAATTTTGGGATCTAAAACCCACTCAACCGTAACTGGGCGACCAAAATAACTTTGAGATAATTCTATAAACCTTTGATTAAATTGGTTTTTTGCCCAATCTAGTTTAAATCGATTGGGGGCCGCCAATGATAGAGTGTTGTCTGTATCATTAAAGCTGAGCGCAAATAACGGCTTAATCCAGGTCTTAAATTGTTGTGGAGAAAGCTCCTTAGAGAAGGAACTTGTTACAAACTCCCAAAATGCCTCAAGGTTGTTATTTGTCGCTAAAGCGGAATTTATCAAAGTATTCATATTCACAAATTGATTGTAGTTCCTCTTAAAAGTTATCCACAAAGGATAAGTCGGTGGATAAGCTGTGGATAACTTGTTGATAAGTGAGAAAATTTATAAAAAACAACAAGATAGTATTGTGAATAAAAATATATTCTGTAAATATCTATTGACGACCCCTATTAAAAAAGAGAGAATCTAAGGTTAGCTAGGAAATAATTATGAAACGTACATATCAACCGTCAGTAACCCGTCGTAAACGTACCCATGGTTTTCGTGTTCGCATGAAAACTAAAGGTGGACGCCATGTATTGAATGCGCGCCGTGCCAAAGGACGTAAACGCCTCGCTGTTTAAACAACAGCTAGATCAAGAAAACTGTAGAGCGAGCATGTCATTGCCTCGCTCTACACGTCTTTCTGATCCTGGAGTAATACGAAAAGTATTAGCTCAAAGACCCAAAACAACAAAATATATAGCAGCGCATCTTCTTGGTGAAGAAGGCGTTGGTTTTGCTTTAACTGTACCTAAAAAGCTGGCAAAAAGAGCCGTTGATAGAAACAGAATAAAGCGCTTAATGCGCGAAATATATAGATCTTCACCCGTTTTAACAAATCAACAATTAGTTGTTTTGCGTCTAAGGAAGAAAATTGGTGACAAGACCAAAAACAGACTAAGAGAATCTGAGCGAAAAGAAATTCGTTTTGAGTTGCAAAGTCTGGCGCTAGGCAAATGATTTCAAAATTGCTTCAAGGCTTGGTAAGGCTTTATCAGATAACCTTAAGCCCTTACTGGGGTGCGCAATGCCGGTTTTATCCAACTTGCTCATGCTATTCCATAGAGGCTTTGAAACAGCACGGAGCATTACGGGGAAGTTTTCTTTCTTTGTGGCGACTATTTAGGTGTCATCCATGGGCAAAGGGAGGGGTAGATCCCGTTCCTGAAAAGAAGGCTAAGTAATACTTCTCACACTACAATTCATCCTTACTCTAATTAATATAGAAAACAAGCAATGGACATTAGAAAAACGCTACTTTGGGCAATCTTTACTATTTCAGCAATCTTGCTATTTGATAGCTGGCAAAAGCATAGTGGCCAGCCATCTTTGTTTTCTCCGAGCCCAGCTAAAGAAACAGCAGTAATTGCACCAGCAGCAGGTAATAAAGATTTACCAAAAGCAGTTGGCGCAACAAGTGCTGCACCAACAGCAACGGCAAACCAAAAAACCGGTGAAATCATCACTCTAAAGAATGATGTTTTAGAGTTAGAAATTGATACGCTTGGCGGCGCAATTGTTAAGGCGCGTCTTCTAAAACATTTGGAAGAAGATAAATCGCCTGTGTTGTTATTTGATCGCAGCAAAGAACGCCAGTACTTTGCAAGAACTGGCTTGGTAGCGGCATCAGGTCTTGAATTGCCAAACCACACACAAGTATTTACCGCTACTAAAAATAGCGCAGCTAATGCGATTGTTTTAACGGCCGAAAAAAATGGCGTTCGCTTAGAAAAAACATACACGCTTAATAAAGACTCTTACGTTGTTGATGCAAAGCATGTAATTAAAAACATCAGCGCGCAAAATTTAGAGGCAACCTTATACGCAGAAATTGTTCGTGATGGCGGCAGACCTTCATTCAACGGAAAGGTTGAAGAAAGTTCTTTCTACAGCACATTTACTGGTCCAGCCGTTTATACAGAAGCAGATAAATTTAACAAAGTTGAATTTACCGATATTGAAAAAGGTAAGGCGAAGATTCCTGGAACTCAGGTTCCTGGACAGGCAGCTTGGGTTGCAATGATTCAGCACTACTTTACTTCTGCGTGGATTCCTTCCTCAACATATCAAAAAGATCTATATGTTGAAATGTTAGAAAAGAATCAGTACCGCGTTGGGGTTAAATCCAAGCTAGATGCTTTGGGTGTTGGCCAAGAAAAAACCGAAGCGCTTAAATTATTTGTTGGCCCTCAAGAAGAAAAAGTTTTAGAAAATATCGCTCCTGGTCTTGAGTTGGTGAAAGACTATGGCTGGCTAACTATTTTGGCAAAACCAATTTTCTGGTTGTTAGAGAAAATTCATGGCGTTGTAAATAACTGGGGTTGGGCGATTATTTTATTAACCGTTTTAATCAAGTTAGTATTCTTCCCGTTGTCAGCAGCAAGCTATAAATCAATGGCTAGAATGAAAGAAGTACAGCCAAGACTCTTAGAGATGAAAGAGCGCTATAAAGGCGAGCCACAAAAATTAAATCAAGCGATGATGGAAATGTATCGCAAAGAAAAGATTAACCCATTGGGTGGATGTTTTCCTGTGCTGATTCAGATCCCTGTATTTATTGCTTTGTATTGGGTGTTGTTGGCGTCAGTAGAAATGCGCGCGGCACCTTGGGTGGGCTGGATTGAAGACCTATCAAAGCCAGATACACTATTTGGTGTTTGGCTTGGAGCTCCAATTGGTTTGTTGCCAATTTTGATGGCTGTGTCGATGTTCATTCAAACAAAATTGAATCCAACACCACCAGACCCAATTCAAGCGAAGTTAATGATGTTGATGCCAATTGCATTCTCATTCATGTTCTTCTTCTTCCCTTCAGGCTTAGTTCTTTACTGGGTTGTAAATAACGTTTTATCTATTGCACAGCAATGGCAAATTAATAAAATTTACGGCGGCAGTAAAAAACCAGCATAAGTATGACCGCGCAACGTGACCCTATTATTGCTTTAGCAACCGCGAAGGGTCGCGCCAGCGTTGGCATTATTCGTTTATCCGGTAAAGGGGTCTTACAAATTAGTAAGGCCCTTTGTCATTTGGATTTGGCCCCGCGTCATGCCACTTTAATTAAGTTCGAAGACAACGATGGTGAATTGATTGATGAGGGCTTGGCTATTTTGTTTCCAGGGCCTCATTCTTATACGGGTGAAGATGTTCTTGAGTTGCAATGTCACGGTAGCTCTGCCGGCTTAAGTTTATTAATGGACCATTGTTTGAAATTGGGCCAGCAATTTCAATTGCGTTTAGCTCAGCCGGGAGAGTTCACGGAGCGCGCGTTTTTGAATGGGAAAATCGACCTAGCGCAAGCAGAAGCAATTGCAGATCTTATTGATGCTAGTAGTGCTCTTGCCGCAAAGAGTGCGGCAAAATCTTTAAAGGGCGATTTTTCTAAAAAGATTGATGTGTTTTTGCAAGCGCTTATAGAGTTACGCGCTTTGACAGAAGCCACTTTAGATTTTCCTGAAGAGGAAATCGATTTTATTGAACAGCACGACGTGTTCAGTCGACTCGAAAAAATCTTATTGAACATCCAGGAAGTAAAAAAATCTGCTCAACAAGGATCCATCATTCGCGATGGCTTAACAATTGTTTTAGTAGGCCAGCCTAACGTTGGCAAAAGCTCATTGATGAATGCGTTGGCTGGTGAAGAGGTGGCCATCGTCACTGACGTAGCAGGAACAACGCGCGATCGCTTGAAAGAAACGATTCAAATCGATGGGATCCCTTTGCATATTATTGACACAGCAGGTCTTCGTGAGACAGTCGATAGTGTTGAGCAAATTGGCATTGAAAGAACATGGAAATCAGTTGAACAGGCAGACTTGGTATTGCACCTGATGGATGCAAGTCATGGATCTACAATTTCAGATACAGATCAAATGCTGATTGAAAAGATTCAGCAAGTAGCTGCGAAAAAAGTGCCGATACGAATTATTTGGAACAAAATTGATCAATGTTCCATAGCTCAAACTCCGGACGCCACTCATTTTTATGTGTCTGCAAAAACCGGGCAGGGTTTAGATCTATTAAAACAAGAGCTGCTTGCAGTCGCTGGGTGGCAACCTGAATCAGAGGGCGGCATCTTGGCCAGAAAGCGACACATAGAGGCTTTGTTTGAGGCTGAAACTCACATTCAAGCATCTTTGTTGTTATTAAAAGAACAGTCGTACTCAGTTGAATTAGCTGCTGAAGAGATGCGCCTTGCACAAGAAGCATTATCAAAAATAACAGGACAGTTTTTGCCAGACGATTTACTTGGCAAAATTTTCAGCACCTTCTGTATCGGCAAATAACCCCCATGCAATTTGATCAAGTTGTTTTAGCTGGCGGCGGAAATCGTTGTTGGTGGCAGGCAGGTTTCTGGCACGTTTTAAATGAACACATCCCGCAACAACCCAAAAGAATAGTCGCCATAAGCGCTGGGGCTGCAACGGCTTGTCTTTTATATGCTCGTCCAGGCCAAGAGGGGGCGCAGTGGGGGCTTGATTACTACGCTAAGGCTTTGGTAGATGTTCATCAAAATGCTAATTGGGGAAATCTATTTGGCCCAGAACCAGTCTTTCCGCACCATCGTTTATATCGAGCAGCGCTTACTAATATGTTGGGAGAGGGTTTTGCGCGTTTAAAAACAGCCCCAGAAATTATGGTGGGCTTGGCACAAATACCCTCATGGCTTGGCCCGAAATCAGCGGTAGCTTTGGGGTTGGCCGTCTATAACCTGGAAAAATATTTTAAGAAGAGTTTGCACCCTGTTTTAGGAAAAAAACTAGGATTTCAACGTATCTTTGTTCCTGCTCAGGCGTGTCAAGATTTGGGGGAGTTAGTAGAGTTAATCCTTCAATCATCTTGCACCCCGCCCTTTACCCCGGTAATGCGCCGAAATGGGCAAACTGTTTTAGATGGTGGACTTGTTGATAACGTGCCAATTGATGGCCTATTGCCATCGCCGCTCGGTGAAAAGCCGCAAGAAGTATTGGTGTTGCTGACCAGACGTTATCCATATCCCGATTATTTTGTGCGGGAGCTTCCTGGGCTACGCTTGAGCTATGTTCAACCGCGGTGCCCCGTCAAGATCTCAAGCTGGGACTATTCTCAACAGGCCCTAATGCCAATCGCTTATCAACAAGGGCGAGAAGATGCAAAAAATGCGATTTTTAACAGGATTTTTTCAAGTTAACGGCGGCATGCGGGTTTTCGGGCAGGAAGCCCGTTTGTAAGGCTAAAAGCGGTGCCAAGTGGTATCCTTACGGTATTCCAATCACACTAAACTAACCATGAATCAACCTACGATGAAGGGCGTGGCCACCTTAAATGTGCCATCTTATGTTAAACATCAGAAACTAATTGATTGGGTAGCTGAAATAGCTGCTCTTACACAGCCAGATAGCGTTTATTGGTGTGATGGTTCCCAGGAAGAATACGACCGTCTTTGCGCCAATATGGTTGAAGCCGGAACGTTAAAAAAGCTAAATTCAGCTAAAAGAAAAAATTCATATCTAGCATGCTCTGATCCAAGCGACGTTGCTCGCGTAGAAGATCGCACTTACATTTGTTCTGCTAAAAAAGAAGATGCTGGTCCAACAAATAACTGGATGGACCCAGCTGAAATGAGAACTACTCTTCAACCATTGTTTACTGGTTGTATGAAGGGTAGAACTTTGTATGTGGTGCCATTCTCAATGGGCCCATTAGGATCCCCAATTGCGCACATTGGTGTTGAGCTTTCAGACAGCCCATACGTTGCTATCAATATGCGTGTTATGACACGCATGGGCAAAGGCGTATTTGATGTATTGGGTACCGATGGTCCGTTTGTGCCTTGCGTTCATACAGTTGGCAAGCCATTAGAAGCAGGCGAAAAAGATGTTGCATGGCCTTGCAATTCAACAAAATACATCGTGCACTACCCAGAAACTCGTGAAATTTGGTCATATGGTTCAGGTTACGGTGGCAACGCTTTGTTGGGTAAGAAGTGTTTTGCCCTTCGTATTGCATCAACCATGGGCCGTGATCAAGGTTGGTTAGCTGAGCACATGTTGATCTTGGGTGTAACTTCACCTGAAGGTAAAAAATATCACGTAGCGGCAGCGTTCCCGTCAGCTTGTGGCAAAACAAACTTTGCTATGTTGATTCCACCGCAAGGTTTCCAAGGTTGGAAAGTGACAACAATTGGTGACGATATTGCTTGGATCAAGCCACGTAAAGATGCATCTGGCCAAACACGCTTATTCGCGATTAACCCAGAAGCAGGCTATTTCGGCGTTGCCCCAGGTACAAACACATTAACCAATGCGAACTGCATGGCTTCATTGAATGAAAACGTTATCTTTACTAACGTTGCATTAACTGATGATGGCGATGTTTGGTGGGAAGGTATGACGGATAAAGCCCCTGATCATTTAATTGATTGGCAAGGCAAGGATTGGACTCCTGCTGATGGCGCCAATGGTCGCAAAGCATCACACCCTAATGCTCGCTTTACTGTAGCTGCAACAAATAACCCAGTGATTGATGCTGAGTGGAACAATCCAGATGGCGTGGCTATCGATGCGTTTATTTTTGGTGGCCGTCGTTCAACTACTGTGCCGCTTGTTACAGAAGCGCGTAACTGGGTTGAGGGCGTATATATGGCTGCAACAATGGGTTCAGAAACAACGGCGGCGGCTGCTGGTCAGCAAGGTGTTGTTCGCCGTGATCCATTTGCGATGTTGCCATTTGCTGGTTACAACATGAGCGACTATTTCCAACATTGGTTGGATATGGGCAAGAAGCTATCTGCTGAAGGCGCTAAGTTGCCAAGTATTTACTGTGTTAACTGGTTCCGCAAAGATGAGGCTGGTAAGTTTGTTTGGCCGGGCTATGGCGAAAACATGCGTGTATTAGCTTGGATGTTAGAGCGTATTGAAGGTAAGGCTCAAGGCCAAGAAAATATTTTCGGCACAACACCAACTCACGCAGATCTTAACTGGACTGGTTTGAATTTCAGTACTGAGCAATTTGACAAAGTAACGTCTATTGATAAGGCTGCTTGGAACGACGAGATGAAGTTGCATGATCAGTTGTTTGAGCAACTTTCATATCACTTGCCGAAAGAGCTTGTTGAAACCAAGAATGCTTTAGAAGCTCGCTTGGCAGGATAAGCTAAATAAGTAACTAGGTACAAAAAAGCCCCTTAAGAAATTAAGGGGCTTTTTATTTGTCTGGAAAATTATAAAAATTTATTAGTGAGGTCTTGGCATCATGTTTGCAGGATTAATATGCGCACCCGCACGAATAACTTCGTAATGTAGGTGTGGCCCTGATGATCTGCCGGTATTGCCCACCTTGGCGATGACGTCACCCTTTTTGACTGTCTGCCCAGTTCTAACTAATAACTGACTCGCATGGGCATAACGTGTTTTAAATCCTTCAGCGTGGTTAATTTCAACCACATTGCCATATTGAGAGTCCCAGCCGGCTCGACTAATAACACCATTTGCCGAGGCAATGATTGGCGTGCCAACAGGCGCAGCAAAGTCTAGACCTTCATGTTTAGCCATCGCTTGTGTGAAGGGGTCAATTCTTAAACCGTAACCGCTGCTTAAGTTGTAGCTACCCTTAACAGGTGTACCAGTGGGCAAAGTATTTAACCAGGCTAATTGCTTAGCCCAAAGTGCATTAATTTCTTCAACGCTTTTCTTGAAGCTAGAAACGTCTTGCAAGGATTCGTCTAATGCTGCAATCAAATCAGCATCATTATTCTTTTTCTGGCTAACTAGTTTTAATGGCCCACCCTTTGCGTTGCCGCCAGGGATTTGAGATTTAACAGCACTTGGCGTGGCCATTTCCATAAAGCGATCTTTGAGCTTTTGGATTTGAACAATTTCATCCGTAGTGGACTGAAGTTTTTCTTGAATAAGCTGAAGTCTCTCTTTGTAGGAGTCTTCAATTTTGTCTTGCTCTGCTTGAGTTAATACGCCACCCATAGCGCGCGCAATTTCTGGGCGTGCTTCAATGGCGATTCGCAAACCAACAAAGTGCAAAATACCACCCACTGCAATTAAGAAGGCTGCAAAAATACCAATCGCAATTGAGACTGTTCTCAAAGTGATAGATATTTTTCTAACGCGGCCCGTAGGACCAGAAACCCACATTAATTGCATGAATTCGGTTCAAAATAAGACAATCCAACATTATAAAGGCTCATTGACACATGCCAAGCTCTAAAAATTCCTATGATGCAGTTGTCATTGGTGCGGGCATTGCAGGTTCGGCAATAGTTAAGTCATTGAAAAATAACCAAATAAGCAATTTTTTGGTTATTGATAAAGGTCTTGGACCCGCAACGCAAACAAGTGCCCATGGAGAGGCTTTATGCCATCCCTATATCGGTCGAGGAGCATCGAGGTTACAAAGGTTAACCTTTATGGCATTTAACGAAGCCAAGGCTGTTTGGGCTGCTAATTGGTGTCGCTCAGGTGTTTTTCATTTACCGAGAACGCAGGACGGTTTTGATAAAAATATAATGAGTGAGCGCTTGCTTACGCAAGGGTTCAGTTCTGAAATGGCTAAACCACTCAGCGCTATTGAGGCCAAAGAGCAAATTGGCATTGCGGCAGGGGGAACTTTTTTTCCTGAAGGTGGTTGGGTTAATTTGCAACAAGCATGTAAAGATGTGTTTGAAGAGTTATTACCTGAGCAGAAAAGTTGGGCAACTGAAGTTAAGTTGATTCAGCGGAGTAAAGAGGGTTGGCAAATTTTTGGAAGTGATAACCATCTTATTGCCACATCAAAGCGCTTATTTTTAGCGAGTGGTTTGGGAGTAAAGGATTTAGCGAAAAGTGCTGGTATTGAGCTACCTCTCAAGCCAGTTCGAGGACAGTTATCAAGATTTAGATTTAGCAAAGATAGCTCTTGGGATGAAGCTAAGCCAAAGGTAGCGTTGTCGGGGAAAGCGTATTGTTTGCCTCCGCAAATATTGGCTGATGGTCAATATGAATGGGTCGTTGGCTCAAGTTACGATGAAGTGGTCGAGGACTTAAGCATTTGGTCTGATAGCCATGATGAAAACAAAGCTTTGATCAAAGAGATGTTGAATCACGAACTTGTAGATTCAGAGTTGAAAGCAGTTGGAGCATTTGTGGGCATCAGATGCGTAGCGAGTGACAGATTGCCAATCATGGGACCCGTATTGAATCAACCAGGCTTGTACATTTTGACCTCATTAGGCTCAAGAGGTGTGATGTGGTCAGCCTTGGCCAGCCAGATGTTCACAGAACACCTGGCTGAGGAGATCCATCATTCAGCTTTTTTGGATGCGCGCTTTTTTGCTGGAGCACGTTTAGCGGCTGCAGGTTTAACTGCTGACTTGGCAGGAGCTTTGCTAGCAGCGCGCTTTTTAGCGGGCGCCTCAAATTCAAAACCAATCTTTCCATCAGCTTGACGAGCTAAGTAAGCCTTAAATCCACGACCAGTTCTGCTTGATTTAAAGTTGGTCAATAAATCTGTTTTGCCTTCGTTCAACAATTTTGAGACCTGCTCTCTGGTGATTTCTTGTTGAAGAACCACTTTGCCAGTTGAAAAGTTGCATGATTTATTCGGGCCAACACTAAGTTCGCAAAGATACTTCATGCCATGTTCATAAACAGCGCCCGAACATTTCGGACAAGCACCTAAAGAAGTTTGACCGGTAAAGTCGACTTCTTCCAAGCTATCTTCTTGGCTATTTCCAAAATCAAACTCGAGTTTATATCCGGCATTTGGGTAGTCTTTATCGTCTTCTGGGATTGAGACCAACTTGATGATGGCGGCAAATGGGCGACCCATCTTGCTTCTAAAACCTTGAAGCGGACCAATTTCTTTATTGGCAATAAAAGCTTCAGCCTCATCGTATTCAAATGCTCTGCCGCCAGGAATTTTGCTGATGGAGAAGCCGCACTTCTCACATGCAAATCGGCGGTAGTTTTCCTTAACGAGTCCACCGCAATGGGGGCATGGTGTTTTTAGATCTGCGTAGTCACCAGGGATGGTGTCACTGTCATATTCTTTTGCACGCTTAACAATACGCTGAGTAATTTGTGCAATTTCTTGCATAAATGTATTCCGGTCTATTTGACCTTTTTCCATTAATGCAAGCTTGTGTTCCCAGTTGCCGGTTAGGGCAGGTTGCGTTAATTCTTCAACACCCAAGCCTCGCAACAAAGTCATTAATTGAAAAGCTTTGGCCGTAGGAATGATTTCACGAGCTTCGCGAACCATATATTTCTCAGCAAGCAGACCCTCAATAATTGCGGCACGGGTTGCCGGCGTTCCAAGACCTTTGTCAGACATGGCTTCGCGCATATCATCATCATCAACCAATTTACCAGCACCTTCCATGGCTGAAAGTAACGTTGCTTCTGTATAGCGTGCTGGAGGTTTAGTTTTTAATGGGACTGGGCTAATGGATTCAGTTTGAACTTTTTCATTGGCAGCGACAGCCACAAGCTCTTTATCATCCTGAATTGATTTGCCATAAACAGCTAACCAGCCTGGACTTGTCAAAATCTTTCCGTCTGTTTTAAACATGTGGCCGCTGACTTCGGTGATACGAGTGGTCACTTTAAACTCGGCTGCAGGAAAGAATATAGCCATGAAGCGGCGCACAACTAAGTCATATAGTTTTTGCTCTGGCTCAGATAAATTCTTTGGTGCCTGTAGTGTAGGAATGATCGCAAAGTGATCAGAGATCTTGCTGTTATCAAAAATCTTTTTGTTTGGTTTGACCCAAGAGTTATTTAAGATTTGTGATGCAAATGGATAATAGTTATCAGAGCTTTCAGCGAGCATTTCAAGCGTAGACGTCACTGTTGGCAAATAGTCTTCAGGCAAGGCGCGCGAATCAGTTCTTGGGTAGGTAAGTACTTTATGTTTCTCATAAAGCGCCTGAGCAAGACCTAAAGTATTTTTAGCTGAAAAACCAAAGCGTGCATTAGCCTCGCGTTGCAAGCTAGTTAAATCAAAAAGTTGAGGCGCGGCCTGAGAGCTTGGTTTGGATTCTTCCGTTACCTTCCCGGCTTTGTCATGACATGCTGCAACAATGCTAGCTGCAGCAGCTTCGCTCCAGAGACGGCTTTCCTTTTTCTCTGGATCGGCAGCGACATCTTTTGATTCCTTTTTAAACTTCGGATCAAACCACTTGCCTTGGTATATGCCAGCCGCACAAATAAACTCAGCGCTAACTTCCCAGTAATCTCTAGAGATAAATTTTCTGATCAGCTCTTCACGCTCAACAACAATTGATAGGGTTGGTGTTTGAACGCGACCAACAGTTGTTAAAAAGAAGCCACCACTCTTGCTATTAAAAGCAGTCATAGCGCGCGTGCCGTTAATACCGACTAGCCAGTCAGACTCTGATCTGCACCGTGCAGCGTTTGCTAGGTTGTGGAGGTCCTCGTCGCTTCGCAACTTTGTAAAGCCATCTCGAATAGCTTGGGGCGTCATTGACTGCAACCAAAGGCGCTCTACTTTTTGGGGTGCTTTGGTATGTTGAGCGATGAGTCTAAAAATTAATTCACCTTCACGTCCCGCGTCGCACGCATTAATTAAGCGATTAATGTCTTTGCGTTTAATAAGCTTTTGTAAAACCTTGAGTCTTGCCTCAGTTTTGGCAATAGGTCTTAAGTCAAAATGAGGGGGAATCACTGGTAGGTTAGCAAAAGACCACTTACCGCGTTTGACCTCATATGCATCTGGCGCAGCTATTTCTAATAGGTGACCAACTGCTGAAGAGACGACAAAATCGTCGCTTTCGAAATAGTCTTCATGCTTGGTAAAGCCACCCAATGCGCGGGCAATGTCTGCCGCTACAGATGGTTTTTCAGCAATAATGAGGCTCTTAAAAGCGCCTGGTTGTGCAGTAGTTTTTGCCACGATACAGCTTTCCCAAAGGGTCTAATTAAATGAATTTCCTTTTTTCA
>JAHEBW010000042.1 GCA_024642065.1 Polynucleobacter sp.
AAAGAGCGCCGATACCTTTAGGGCCATATGTTTTATGGGCTGAGAAGCTCATCAAATCAACCTTGAGACTTTGCAAATCAATGGCAACCTTACCTGTTGCTTGAGCAGCGTCCACGTGAAAAACAATACCCTTTTCACGACAAAACTCACCAATACGTGGAATATCCTGAATAACACCAATCTCATTATTCACAAACATCACTGAAACCAAAATCGTATCTGGACGAACAGCTGCTTTAAAAGCCTCAAAGTCGATCAGACCATTTGGCAAAACATCTAAATAAGTGACTGTATAACCTTCACGCTCAAGCTCACGACATGTATCTAGTACAGCCTTGTGCTCTGTTTTTACAGTAATGATGTGCTGACCTTTTTCTTTATAAAAGTGAGCCGCACCCTTAATTGCCAAGTTGTTACTTTCAGTAGCACCGCTTGTCCAAACAATCTCTCTTGGATCCGCGCCAACTAACTGAGCGACGTCATTACGGGCATTTTCTACAGCTTCTTCTGCAGACCAGCCATAGGCGTGGCTTCGTGAAGCAGGATTACCAAATTGCTCACGAAGAAATGGAATCATCACATCAACAACCCTTGGATCAATGGGTGTTGTAGCGGAGTAGTCCATGTAAATCGGAAAATGCTCAGGACTAAACATCGGCACTGGTTTAGGTGATGACATATTTAGATCTTTCTTCTTACTCAATGATTTTTCAAATGAATTAGTTAATTTGCTGGGCAAAAGTAAAGACTGAGTTCGCTAATGGCTTTTTAGTCTCAACTTCTTTCTTAGCAACTGCTGGAGCAGTTGGTTTAGCAACTTTCTGTGTGTCTGCTTTAGGCTTAGATTCGCGCATGTCATGAATCAATACACGACCTTCTTGCTGCTTAACTAAATCTGCCAAAGAAACTGAACTGAGGTACTCAACCATTTTTTGATTGAGATTGCTCCATAAGTCATGAGTCATGCAACGGCCACGGCCTTCTTCTTCGCCATGACAATTACCCTTGCCGCCACATTGTGTCGCGTCCAAAGGCTCATCTACAGCAATAATGATGTCGGCCACGCTAACTTGTTCTGCTCTGCGAGCTAATGTATATCCGCCACCAGGGCCACGAGTACTTTCAACAATGTCAAAGCGGCGCAACTTGCCAAACAACTGCTCTAAATAAGAAAGAGAGATATTTTGTCTTTGGCTAATTCCAGCAAGCGTGACTGGTCCATGTGATTCGCGCAAAGCTAAATCAATCATTGCTGTCACAGCAAAACGTCCTTTAGTTGTTAATCTCATGATTCACCTCGTATTGAGTTGTTGGTCGATGATAGCTAATACCTGACTTCTGTGATCAAGTATAACAGATACCCGATAAAAATGATCAAGTAATAGCCTGTAATAGACCTATAGAAATGAGGTAAATAGGAATTTACCTCATATATTCAATTACTTAGATGGAAATATGACAGATTTGAAGTCGCTGCGTAGGCGGTGACGGACGGCAGCGTAGAGCCTACTCCTGTCCAAAGAAGGTAAATCTCTTGAGCGTAAAGCCATATTAAAGGCCAAAGAAAAGCTCACTAAGACGTTAATCACACCAATCAGAAGAAAGCCTATGATGCCCAGCCAAAATCCAGTCATCAAAAACACTTTCCAACCCAAAGCAGTCGCTGCAGCTGCAAACTGCCCCGCTGAGAGTGTCACATGACGGATTTCCATACCGATACCCAGAAATCCTAAGAATGTCGGTCCATAGATTAATAAGAAACCTAAAGACACGTTAGCGGCCACCACTGAAATGTTGTCTCGCCACCATTGAGCCCAACGTGTTGCACGAATTTCACCAAAGACAATATTTAAACGTCTGTGATAACGAATCACATCTTGAACTGAGTGCAAGACAAACCAGTTGTCCACCAAGCCTGCAATCAAACTCGATAACCAAAGCAAGACCCCCGTGAAAGCGGCAAAAATGAAAGCACCGCTGAATGGGGAAACAGTTTGGAAAATTGCCTGAGCTTTAGTAGGCGAGATCGATGGGCTGCCCATAATAAATAGAATAGCCACTTGAATTGCGATGACAACAGGGATAACCACAGCCAGGTTACCAAAAATAGAAGCTGCCTGAGATCTCATTAAAGCAACAGATCGATCAACAAACTTCTCTAATCCACTATCAGTATTTACTTGATCCAACAATTGAGCCAAAGCTGGGGCTGTCATTGCAGGTTGTTTAGTCGCCAAAGTAAAGTTGGCAAACTGAATGAATAAAAAGCTAGCTGCGTAGTTAATGGCTAATAAGATGTTTTCAAAAAATCTAACTAAGCCCAAGCTTGCAATTAAAAACTTGAGATAAACAGTTCCAGAAATGACAGCGCCGCCACCTAAAGACTTTTTAAGCATCGAAAAGTACTCTTGGCGACTATTAGCGATGTAATGATCACCCGCCTCAGCACTTCGCTCAACGACCTTGCGAGAAAGCAAAGCGAATGATTGTTCGGCAAGACGTTTGATGCTTCTATGACCTTGCACAGTCAAAATTAAATCAGCAGCTAGGTAAGAGTAATTTTGCGCATTACCTCTCTCCAACCAAGTCTTAAGCAACAATTCAACTCGAGACAATCTCAATCTCATGGTTTCAACCTGAAACACTGTATCAATTGAAACACCATTGCTATCAAGATGTGCGTAAACATCATCACATGCCAAATAACAAGAATCTATAACCTCTTTGAAGTCTTTTAAATAAGCTTGATAGGTGGACTCATTTAAACGAGGTTCACCTTTAAGAAGTTCTTCCGCTAACTTAGCAAGCTTATAGAAAGGCGAATGCTGGCCACTTACCTCTCTTAATCTTGATCTAACAGAGTAACTAAGTCCGGAAGCTCCGATATAACTAATGAGAATATGAATGGCTTCAGAAATGTCATTAAAGATCCTATAAGCCTCACTTGAGTCCTCTTGGTAATGAACCAACTGGTGAATTTCCAGCAAGGTCTCACGATCTAAATCATGAACCCATGCGGCATCATGCTGTCCAACAAAACCAAGCGCAAATAAAACTGCTAACTCTGGCTTATTTGGTGGCGGTGGCACAAAGCGATTACGTAAACGCTCCGAAATCTCCCCCCAAAAACTTGGCTTGGTTGCCACACCGGTATCGCATAACAATGACAATGCATCGTTATCTCTTAATACACTACGAATTAATTGCGCAACTTTTAACTTAACATCAGTGCGTTGATCGAGAACTTTTAATAAAGATCTGAGCCTTGCATGCTCTGGATGAACATTGAGCAAATCTGATGAAACATTGCCTTCACTGGCATCATTTCGTCTCAACCAATAAGCCAACTCTATCAACCAACGATTACGCTCTGCTAAATCAGCAGAATGATCTGGGACGATCAATATTCGATCCAGGGATTGGTAAGCATCTCTAGAATCTTTCCACTTGGACCACAATTGGCCCATTTTTTTAAAACCCAGCATTTTGCTAATTTCCGTTTAATTAAATAGTGTCATGTAACTCGGCGCCAAAAACTATTGCTTTTAGCTTTAATAGTTGATCTCTTGCGGCGGCAGCTTTCTCAAACTCCAAATTCTTCGCGTGATCAACCATCAATTTCTCAAGCTGCTTAATTTCTTTAGCCAATTGTTTTTCGCTCATGTCTTCATACCGAGCTTTTTCTTCAGCTATTTTCAATTCAGAGCGCTTCTCATCGACATCATAAACGCCATCAATAATATCTTTGATTCGTTTAACTACGCCCTTCGGCTCAATGCCATGTAACTTATTAAATTCAGTTTGCTTAGTGCGGCGGCGTTCAGTCTCGCCAATCGCACGCTTCATGGAGTCGGTCATTTTATCTGCGTACAAAATAGCAGTGCCGTTGACGTTACGAGCCGCTCTACCAATAGTCTGTATCAAACTTCTTTCAGAACGTAAAAAACCCTCTTTATCCGCATCAAGAATGGCGACCAATGAGACCTCAGGGATATCCAAACCCTCTCTTAAAAGGTTAATACCAATTAAAACGTCAAAAACCCCTAAACGAAGATCTCTCAAAATTTCCACTCGCTCAACAGTATCAATGTCAGAGTGGAGGTATCGTACCTTGATACCGTTGTCAGACATGAATTCAGTTAACTGTTCAGACATGCGCTTGGTGAGTGTTGTTACTAAAACTCTCTCACCCACCTTAATGCGATCATTGATTTCTGAAATAACATCATCCACCTGGGAACTTGCAGGACGCACATGAATAATCGGATCAACAAGACCAGTTGGACGAACAACCTGCTCCACCACTTTGTCTGCATGCTCATTTTCATAGTTCGCAGGCGTTGCTGAAACAAAGATAACTTGTCTCATCTTTTTCTCAAACTCTTCAAATTTCAAAGGTCTGTTATCCATCGCAGATGGCAAACGGAAGCCATACTCAACCAGCGTTGATTTACGCGCTTTGTCTCCGTTATACATGCCGTTTAACTGACCAATCAGCACATGACTCTCATCGAGGAACATCAATGCATCTGGCGGCAGATAATCAACTAATGTAGGAGGTGCCTCACCAGGTTTGGCGCCCGATAGGTGTCTTGAATAATTTTCGATACCTTTACAAAAACCCAACTCAGAAAGCATTTCAATATCAAACCGGGTCCTCTGCTCAAGACGCTGAGCTTCCACCAACTTGCCCTCTTTGATATAAAAATCAAGGCGTTCTCTTAACTCAGCTTTGATTGTTTCAATGGCACGCAAAACAGTTTCACGAGGAGTGACATAGTGAGAACCTGGATAAATCGTAAATCGCGGTATTTTTTGACGAATGCGCCCAGTCAAAGGGTCAAAAAATTGCAAACTATCCACTTCATCATCAAATAGATCAATGCGAACTGCGAGTTCATTGTGTTCTGCTGGGAATACATCAATCGTATCTCCACGAACTCTGAAACTACCTCGAGAAAAATCGACATCATTACGATCGTATTGCATTGCAATCAAACGGGTGACGATGTCACGCTGAGATAACTTATCTCCCTGACGAAGAGTCAAAACCATTTGGTGATAATCACCAGGATTACCAATACCGTAAATCGCTGATACGGTTGAAACAATAATGGTGTCACGGCGCTCCAACAAACTCTTTGTCGCTGATAGGCGCATTTGCTCAATATGCTCGTTAATCGAGGAGTCTTTTTCAATAAAAAGATCTCGAGTCGGAACATAGGCTTCTGGCTGGTAGTAATCGTAGTAACTGACAAAATACTCAACAGCATTTTGTGGAAAAAACTCTCTAAATTCACTATATAGCTGTGCCGCAAGAGTCTTATTCGGCGCAAAAATAATGGCTGGCCTACCCATGCGTGCAATCGTATTTGCCATCGTATAGGTCTTACCAGACCCCGTTACACCCAGCAATGTTTGGTAAATAAGGCCATCTTCAACCCCCTCAACCAATTGTTTAATAGCCTCAGGCTGATCTCCAGCGGGTGGAAATGGCTGATGCAATAAGAATGGTGAACCAGGAAAACGAATCACATTTTCCTCGGTTGGCGAACCAGGGGTTTCTAATTTTTTAGGTGTGTTTTTTTGCATCTCGGCTATCATTCTAGGCTTGCTTGAACTTTCTAACATATTTCATACTATGAGCCTATTTTCAAACGTTGAACTTGCCCCTCGCGACCCTATTCTTGGTCTTAATGAAGCCTATAACTCTGACACCCGCTCAAACAAGGTAAACCTTGGGGTTGGCGTCTATTTTACGGA